>NZ_CP029188.1:1981250-2297500 GCF_003097515.1 Streptomyces tirandamycinicus
CGGGGATCAGCGCTTCGGGCCGGGTGATCCGGTCGAAGTACGCGGACACCGGGCGCAGGCAGTCGTTGACCGACACATCGCCCGCGTACGGGACCTCCAGTTGCTGGAGGACGGGGTCGGCGGGGCGGGTCGCGAAGATGTCGCCGGGGAGGAGCAGGACCGGGAGCCGGTTGACGGTCGCGAGGGCGGCTCCGGTGACGAGGTTGGTGGCGCCCGGGCCGATGGAGGTGGTGACGGCGTGCGTGGACAGCCGGTTCGACTGGCGGGCGTAGCCGACGGCCGCGTGCACCATCGCCTGCTCGTTGCGTCCCTGGACGAAGGGCATGTCCCCGGACTCGACGAGGGCCTGACCGATCCCGGCCACGTTGCCGTGGCCGAAGATGCCCCACATGGCTGTGACGAGCCGCTGCCTGCGGCCGTCCCGTTCGGTGTACTGGCGGGCCAGGAACCGCACCAGTGCCTGGGCGACGGTCAGTGTCCGTCCGCTCATCGGTAGCCCTCCGTGTGGTCGGGGTGGAAGCAGATCCGCCAGGCGCGCTCCGGCCCGGGGCCGGCCATGACGTTCAGGTAGTACATGTCGTGGCCCGGGGCGGCGATGGACGGGCCGTGCCAGCCGTCCGGGACGAGGACGGCGTCACCGCTGCGGACTTCGGCGAGCAGATCGGTGCCCCCTGGACGGGACGGTGACACCCGCTGGTAGCCGAAGCCGTGGTCGCCCTCGATCTCGAAGTAGTAGATCTCCTCGAGTTCGGTCTCCTCGCCGGGGCGGTGCTCGTCGTGCTTGTGCGGCGGGTACGAGGACCAGTTGCCGCCCGGGGTCAGCACCTCGACGGCGATGAGGCGGTCGCAGGTGAAGGTGTCGGCGGCGGCGAAGTTGCGCACGCGGCGGGCGCAGCCGCCCGAACCGCGGTCCTCGACCGGGACGTCCGGCGCGGGGCCGCGGCGCGCGGGGAGCCGCCGCTCGCACCTCGCTCCGGCCAGGGCGAAGCGGCCTCCGGCGGCGGAGGCGATCAGCACCCGGGCGTCGCGCGGGACGTACGCGAAGTCGGTGACTCCGGCGAACACGCCTGCTCGGCCGGCCAGTTCCATGGTCGTGTCCTCGGTCCGCACCGTGCACCCGCCCGCCAGCGGCAGCACGATCCACTCGCTGTCGCCGGTGTCGAGTCGGTGGGAGGCGCCGGGGGCCAGCTCCAGGATCCGCAGCGCGGAGTACTCCCAGCCGGCCCTCCCGGGGTCGACGGCGAGCGCGTACGGACCGTCGGCCGCGGTCCCGGCCGGGAGGTGCCGGTCGTGTGCGGTCCGGTTCTCGCGATCCCCGTGGGCCCTGTGGTCATGGTGGTCCGCGCGATCCCCGTGGTCCGCGCGATCCCCGTGGTCCGCGCGATCCCCGTGGTCCGCGCGATCCCCGTGGTGCCTGTGATCGTTACGAGCCTCATGGTCCTCGTGGGTCTCGTGGTCCTCGTGGTCCCTGTGGTCCCTGTGGTCCTCGTGGGCCTCGTGGTTCTCGGGGGCCCTGTGATGCTTGTGGTCCATGAGTCTTGCGTACCCCCTAGAGCAGGCCCACGGCCGTGTCGACCGCAGCCGTGACGTCGCCGTCGGCCGGATAGAGCAGTGAACGGCCCGCCACCAGGCCCTGGACCGTGGGCAGCCGAAGCGCGCCGCGCCACTTCCCGTACACCGCCGCCCGCCCGCCCGCGGTGTCGTCCACATCGCCGCCGAGGAGCACCGCGGGGAGTGTCGAGGTCTCCATCACCCGTGCCATGTCGTCGGGGTTCTCCGTGACGGGGATCTTCAGCCAGGTGTAGGCCGAGGTGCCGGCGAGGCCGGAGGCGATGGCCATGGAGCGGGTGACCGCTTCGGCCGACAGGTCGTTGCACAGCACGCCGTCGACGCGGCGGCAGATGAACGGCTCGACGAAGACCGGCAGCCGGTGGGCGGCCATCGCGTCGATGGCGCGGGCGGTGGAGTGCAGGGTTGCCAGGGAGCCGGGGTCGTCGTAGTCGATGCGCAGGAGCAGCTTGCCGGCGTCGAAGCCCAGCCGCGCGAGATCCTCGGCACGGTAACCGGTGAACCGGTCGTCGAGTTCGAAGGCGGCACCGGCGAGTCCGCCGCGGTTCATGGACCCCATGGCGATCTTGCCGTCGAGCGCCCCGAGCAGGAGCAGGTCCTCCAGGATGTCGGCGGTGGCGAGGACGCCGTCCACGCCGGGACGCCCGAGGGCGGTGCACAGGCGCTCCAGGAGGTCGAGCCGGTTGGCCATCGCGTACGGCCGGTCGCCGACGGCGAGCGCGCCGCGGGCGGGGTGGTCGGCCGCGACGATCATCATTCGTCCGCTGCTTCCGACCAGGGGCCGCCGCCGGCGGCGGGCCGCCGCCTCGGCCACGGCCTCCGGGTGGCGGACCCTGATCCTGACGAGGTCGGTGGGGTCGACGCGGGTCACCGCACCGCTCCGGGCGCGCCCGCCGGTCCGGGGCCGCCTGCCGGTCCGGGGCCGCCATCCGGCCCGGGCCACGAGTCGGGACGGGGATCGGGACCGGCATCGGGGCGAGATTCGGGACCGGGACCGGGACGGGCTTCACCGCGGGGCTCGAAACGGGGCTCGGAGCGGGGCTCACTGCGGGGCTCGGGACCGGGCGCGTGGCCGTCGAGGAGGGCTTCCACCTCGGTGGCGTACGGCATGGCCGATGAGCATGCGAGGCGGGCGGCGACGATCGCCCCCGCGGCGTTGGCGAACCGCATCACCCGTTCCAACTCCCATCCGGCGATCAGCCCGTGGACCATGGCGCCGCCGAACGCGTCCCCCGCGCCGAGTCCGTTGACCACCTCGACCCGCACCGGCGGCACTTCCGCGGTCGTGCCGTCCCGGCGCACCGCCAGCACGCCCCCGGGCCCCTGTTTGACCACGGCCAGCTCGACCCCGGAGTCGAGCAGCGCCCGGGCGGCGGCGTGCGGTTCCCGCTCCCCGGTGGCGATCTCGCACTCCTCGAGGTTGCCGACGGCGACGGTGGCGTGCGCGAGCGCCTTCGCGTAGTGCGGCCGGGCCTCGTCCGCCGCCGAACCGGTCGGGCTTTCCCAGAACATGGGGCGCCAGTCCAGGTCGAGGACGGTCGTCCCGGACTTCGCCCGGTGCTCGAGCGCGGCGAGCGTGGCCTCCCTGCTGGGCTCGGCGCACAGCCCGGTGCCGGTCGCCCAGAAGACACCCGCCCCGCCGATCGCGTCCATGTCCAGTTCGCCGACGCGCAGTTCGAGGTCGGGGGCCTTGGGCTGCCGGTAGAAGTACAGCGGGAAGTGATCCGGCGGGAAGATCTCGCAGAACGTCACGGGGGTGGGCAGCCCCGGCACCGCCGTCACCCAGCGGTCGTCGACCCGGAACTCGCGGAGCGCCTGGTGGAGGTAGTCCCCGAAGGCGTCCCGGCCGGTGCGGGTGACGACCGCGGTGCGCCGGCCGAGCCGGGCCGCCGCGACCGCCACGTTCGAGGCGGAGCCGCCGAGGTACTTCCCGAACGTCTGGACTTGTGCCAGCGGTACCCCGGTCTGCAGGGGATAGAGGTCCACTCCGATCCGGCCCATCGTGATGAGGTCGTACGGCTGAGGCATACGGGTCCCTTCGGTTCCACGTCCGACTGTCCCCTGGTCTAGCCCCCCGCCCGGAACACTGTCAACATTTTGTCCTTACATTCGGACGAAAGCTTGACACCTTTCTCCGGCGGCCGGGAAGCTGGCCGCCATGACCTCCTCCGCAGCCTCGCTCAACCGCATCCGGATCGGGTCGGCCCCGGACTCCTGGGGCGTGTGGTTCCCCGACGATCCCCGGCAGGTCCCGTGGCGGCGCTTCCTCGACGAAGTGGCACGGGCCGGGTACGAGTGGATCGAACTCGGCCCGTACGGCTACCTCCCCACGGACCCCGCACGGCTCGCCGAGGAGACCTCCTCCCGGGGACTGAAGGTGTCGGCCGGCACGGTCTTCACCGGACTCCACCACGGCCCGGCCGTGTGGGAGAGGACCTGGGCCCATGTCGCCCGCGTCGCCGCGCTCACCCGTGCGATGGGCGCGGACCACCTCGTCGTCATCCCGTCCTTCTGGCGCGACGACAAGACCGGCGAGGTGCTGGAGGACCGGACCCTCACGCCCGGGCAGTGGCGCCATCTCGCCGGCCAGACCGAGCGCCTGGGGCAGGAGGTGGGAGACCGGTTCGGGCTGCGGATCGTGGTCCACCCCCACGCGGACACCCATATCGACAGCGAGGAGAACGTCAGCCGCTTCCTCGACGCCACCGACCCGGACCTGGTCTCGCTCTGCCTGGACACCGGCCACTACGCGTACTGCGGCGGCGACAGCGTCAAGCTCATCGAGACCTACGGAGAGCGGATCGGCTACCTCCACCTCAAGCAGGTGGACCCGGAGATCCTCGCCGACGTCGTGGCGAACGAGGTGCCGTTCGGCCCCGCGGTGGCGCGCGGGGTGATGTGCGAACCGCCCGCCGGAGTGCCCGCGCTGGAGCCGGTACTGGCCGCCGCCCGGCGACTCGGCGCCGAGCTCTTCGCCATCGTCGAGCAGGACATGTACCCCTGCCCCGCGGACCAGCCCTTCCCCATCGCCGAGCGCACCCGGCGCTTCCTCCGCTCCTGCGGCGCGTGACCCGCGCCCGCCGCCTCCTCGACCCCACCCCGTCACAAGCGTGGCCTTCGCGTCACAGATGTCTTCGTTACGCGGGTCTTACGTCACAGGACCTCGACAGCCCCTCCCCTGCCGTCACTCTGCGTCGTTCAACGGGCACAGGCTGAGTGATCGCCAGCGCACGCGCCCCGGCTCCCCCGACGGCTCCCCCGGCCGCCGCTGCGGCGCGTGCAGGGAGGTGCCACAGATGACCGACAGAAGACTCTGGTCCTACAAGGACATCGCCGCGCACATCAAGGTGCAGCCGGACACGGTCCGTTCGTACCGCAAACACGGACTCCTGCCCCCGCCGGACCATGTGGAGGCGGGCAAGCCCTACTGGTATGCCGACACCATCCGGGTCTGGGTGGCGAACCGGCCGGGCAACAGGGGAGGCAGAACCTGAATCCGCGGCCCCGCACCACCGGGCTCCCGGTTGCGGGGCCGGTCAGCGGCTCCACGCCGGCCAGCGAAGGAGCGCTCGCCCCGGTCAGCGACTCCGCCCCCGTGCGGGACGCGTCCGAGACGGACCGGACGGACTCGGGACCATGGCGTACCTCCGACGCGGGCCACCGGCCGTGGCACGGTCTCCCGCCGAGGGCTCCCATGGATACCCCCTAGGGGTATAAAGTGGGCGCCGGGGAGGCCCTGCGCAGCCACGGGCGGCCCGGTGCACCATGAGTTCGGCGCACGACACGACGCCGTACCAAGTGTTCGCCAAGCGACAGATCCGCACAGAGGAGAACGCCATGACCGCCGAGACGAATGCCGGCACCGTCGAGGACACCGGATCCCGCTGCTCGCCCACCGGTTCGGGCCACAGCGGCGGCACGGCCGGCGCGGAGCCGGGCGGCACCACCGCCGTCTACCTGGTGAAGGGCATGACGTGCGGCCACTGCGAGGGCGCCGTTTCCGAGGAGATCTCCGCGATCAACGGCGTCGCCTCGGTGAAGGCCCTCGCCGCCACCGGGCAGGTCACCGTGGTCTCGGCCGCACCGCTCGACGAGGCCGACGTACGCGCGGCCGTCGACGAGGCGGGCTACGAGTTCGCCGGGCGGGCCTGACCGTCGCGGACTCCAGCGGTCGACTCCCCCGGGGAAGAGCCCCCGCCCGACCCCGGAGACCGGGACCGGGCCGTACAAGAGACGGCCGGACAGGAGACGGCCGGACAGGAGCCCGGAAGGGCCGCAGAGGTTCGGACGGAAGACCGGAGGGACCAGAGGGACCGGAAGGCCCGCCAGCACGCCACTCGCCGCCCCAGGCCTCGCCGGGGCGGCCTTCGGCGTCCCACCGGCCCGTGCGGCCGGGCCCCGGCCCCTCACCGGGCTCCGCCCTGCCCCTGGCGGCCGCCGCGGGGCCCCGGCCAAATCCTCCGAGGTGCGCCCCGCCCCGCCGTCAACCCCACCGCGACCCGCCCCCGGAGCCGGGAATCCGGCGACCTCGGGAATTGCCGGGACCTACTCATCCGTTTCCGTGGCCAGCGGGAGGCTGCGTCTGCGATCCTTCACGTGGTACACAGGACCTTCACAACGAGACCCAGATCACAGATATTGATGGGTAACCATTCGGGCTCTTCGCGAGTCTAAGTGGGCGATGCCAGAGCGTCTTGGGGGACGCTCATGGGATGTCTTGGGGGACGTCCCAGGCAAGCGTTGGCCGGGGCACGTACGACCGGGAAGCTTTGAGCGGCCCTCCCGTGGATACGTACCCCGGCAGACCGCCTCGCGGAGAGCTTCTGCTGGACACCAGCAGACGCCCGGCCGGATCCCGTGGGGGGAATCCGCACCGGGGATATGGGAAGCGCCCCGCCTGCCGACCCGTGGGGGGATCGGCAGCGGGGCGCTTCTCGCCGTACCGGGCCGATGCCGGGCCCGTCCCGCCGGAACTGCGGTCAGGCCGCCTCAGCGGGCCTCGACGGGGACGAAGTCCCGCAGGACCTCACCCGTGTAGATCTGGCGCGGGCGGCCGATGCGGGAGCCCGGCTCCTTGATCATCTCGTGCCACTGGGCGATCCAGCCCGGAAGCCGGCCGAGAGCGAAGAGCACGGTGAACATCTCGGTCGGGAAGCCCATGGCCCGGTAGATCAGGCCCGTGTAGAAGTCCACGTTCGGGTAGAGCTTGCGCTCGACGAAGTAGTCGTCGGACAGCGCGTGCTCCTCCAGCTTGAGGGCGATGTCCAGCAGCTCGTCGGACTTGCCCAGGGCGGAGAGCACATCGTGGGCGGCAGCCTTGATGATCTTGGCGCGGGGGTCGAAGTTCTTGTAGACCCGGTGGCCGAAGCCCATCAGGCGGACGCCGTCCTCCTTGTTCTTCACCTTGCGGATGAAGGTGTCGACGTCGCCTCCGCCGGCCGCGATGCCCTCGAGCATCTCCAGCACGGACTGGTTGGCACCACCGTGCAGGGGGCCCCACAGGGCGGAGATGCCGGCGGAGATGGAGGCGAACATGTTCGCCTGCGAGGAGCCGACCAGACGCACGGTGGACGTCGAGCAGTTCTGCTCGTGGTCCGCGTGCAGGATGAGCAGCTTGTCGAGCGCGGCCACCACGACCGGGTCCAGCTCGTACTCCTGCGCCGGGACCGAGAAGGTCATCCGCAGGAAGTTCTCCACGTAGCCGAGGTCGTTGCGCGGGTAGACGAACGGGTGGCCGATCGACTTCTTGTAGGCGTAGGCGGCGATCGTCGGCAGCTTCGCCAGCAGCCGGATGGTGGAGAGGTGGCGCTGCTTCTCGTCGAACGGGTTGTGGCTGTCCTGGTAGAACGTCGAGAGCGCGCTCACCACGGACGACAGCATGGCCATCGGGTGGGCGTCGCGCGGGAAGCCGTCGAAGAAGCGCTTGACGTCCTCGTGCAGCAGCGTGTGCTGGGTGATCTCGCCCCGGAACGCCGCGAGCTCGTCCACGGTGGGCAGCTCACCGTTGATCAGCAGGTAGGCCACTTCCAGGAAGCTGGAGCGCTCGGCCAGCTGCTCGATCGGGTAGCCGCGGTAGCGCAGGATGCCCTGCTCGCCGTCGAGGTAGGTGATCGCGGATTTATAGGCGGCGGTGTTGCCGTAGCCGCTGTCCAGGGTCACCAGACCGGTCTGCGCCCGGAGCTTCCCGATGTCGAAGCCCTGGTCGCCGACGGTGCTTTCGACCACCGGATAGGTGTATTCACCGTCCGCGTACCGCAGTACTACAGAGTTGTCGCTCACGTCATCCCTCACCGACGTAGTGCCTCTTCTTCGAGGTGCCCTGACTGTCTCTACCATCCCCCATTTGGCTGAGGAGAGTGCACTCGGGGTCGACCATTAGCCCGGTCAGCGGCACTCAGTGCCGCCCAGCCCGCCCATCCTGCCCCCTTCGCCCCGGTTCCGGAAGTGTCAGGTGATCTTTCCCACGAAGCCTCCACCTATCAGCCGGTGGTCGAGCGCGGTAAAGCGCCTGCCTGCCGAGGCGGTGCGGACCGCCTGCCCTATCGCCTTGCGCGAACCGACGAGCACGACGAGTTTCCGCGCCCTGGTCACGGCCGTGTAGAGCAGGTTCCGCTGAAGCATCATCCAGGCCCCGGTGGTGACCGGAATCACCACGGCCGGATACTCGCTGCCCTGGGAGCGGTGGATCGTGACGGCGTAGGCGTGGGAGAGCTCGTCCAGCTCGTCGAAGTCGTACGGCACCTCCTCGTCCTCGTCCGTCAGCACCGTCAGCCGCTGATCGACGGGATTGAGTGAGGTCACCACGCCGACCGTGCCGTTGAAGACTCCGTTCTTTCCCTTCTCGTAATTGTTGCGAATCTGAGTGACCTTGTCGCCGACGCGGAAGACCCGGCCGCCGAACCGCTTCTCGGGCACATCCGGGCGGGCGGGGGTGATCGCCTGCTGCAGCAGTCCGTTCAGGGTGCCCGCGCCGGCGGGCCCCCGGTGCATGGGCGCCAGGACCTGCACATCGCGCCGCGGGTCCAGCCCGAACCGCGCCGGGACCCGCCGGGCGGCCACGTCGACGGTCAGCCGGCCCGCCTCCTCGGTGTCCTCCTCGACGAACAGGAAGAAGTCGCTCAGCCCCTGGGTGAGGGGCTGCGCTCCGGAGTTGATGCGGTGGGCGTTGGTGACCACTCCCGACTGCTGGGCCTGCCGGAAGATGCGGGTGAGCCGGACGGACGGAACCGGACCGCCGTCGGCGAGAAGATCGCTGAGGACCTCACCGGCGCCGACGCTCGGCAGCTGGTCCACGTCGCCGACGAGCAGCAGATGAGCGCCGGGCGCCACGGCCTTCACGAGTTTGTTGGCGAGCAGCAGGTCCAGCATGGAGGCCTCGTCGACCACCACGAGGTCGGCGTCGAGCGGCCGGTCCCTGTCGTAGGCCGCGTCACCGCCCGGCTTCAGCTCCAGAAGCCGGTGCACGGTGGACGCCTCGGCGCCGGTCAGCTCGGCGAGCCGCTTGGCCGCCCTCCCCGTGGGCGCCGCGAGGACCACCTTGGCCTTCTTGGCGCGGGCGAGCTCGACGATGGAGCGGACCGTGAACGACTTGCCGCACCCGGGGCCGCCGGTGAGGACGGCCACCTTCCGGGTGAGGGCGAGACGGACGGCCTGCTCCTGCTCGGGCGCGAGCTCCGCGCCCGTGCGGTCGGCGAGCCAGGCCAGCGCCTTGTCCCAGGCCACGTCCTGGAAGGCCGGCATACGGTCCTCGTCCGTGCGCAGCAGCCGGGTCAGCTGGGCGGCCAGGGACAGCTCCGCGCGGTGGAAGGGCACCAGGTAGACGGCGGTGACCGGGTCCCCGCCCTCCGGGGAGGGGACCTGCTCCCGGACGACTCCCTCCTCCTCGGCCGCGAGCTCGGCCAGGCAGTCGATGACCAGACCGGTGTCGACCTGGAGGAGCTTCACGGAGTCCGCGATGAGCCTCTCCTCCGGCAGGTAGCAGTGCCCCTGGTCCGTGGACTGGGACAGGGCGTACTGCAGACCGGCCTTGACCCGGTCCGGGCTGTCGTGGGGTATGCCCACGGCCTGGGCGATCCGGTCGGCGGTGAGGAACCCGATGCCCCAGACGTCCGCGGCGAGCCGGTACGGCTGGTTCCGCACGACGGAGATCGACGCGTCCCCGTACTTCTTGTAGATCCGCACGGCGATGGACGTGGAGACACCCACTCCCTGGAGGAAGACCATGACCTCCTTGATGGCCTTCTGCTCCTCCCAGGCGGCTCCGATCATCTTGGTGCGCTTGGGGCCGAGGCCGGGAACCTCGACGAGCTTGCCGGGCTCACGCTCGATGACGTCGAGCGTGTCGGCGCCGAAGTGGTCGACGATGCGCTCGGCGATCCTGGGCCCGATGCCCTTGATGAGACCGGAGCCGAGATAGCGCCGGATGCCCTGGACGGTGGCGGGCAGGACGGTGGTGTAGTTCTCGACGCTGAACTGCTTGCCGTACTGCGGGTGGGAACCCCAGCGGCCCTCCATCCGCAGCGATTCCCCCGGCTGCGCGCCGAGGAGCGAGCCGACCACCGTGAGGAGGTCGGAACTGCCGCGCCCGGTGTCGACCCGGGCGACGGTGTAGCCGTTCTCCTCGTTGGCGTAGGTGATCCGCTCCAGGACCCCTTCGAGCACTGCCAGATTGGACATGCACCGACGCTACCGCCCCGCTCGGACAGCGTGCCGGGCCTGTGGAAAACCCCGCGGACTGTCGTCCGATGCGCGGCTCGCGGCTCCCGGCTCCCGGCTCGCGGCTCGCGGCTCGCGGAGAGCACCGGCCGCCCCGGACGGGTGCCGCGTGCGGCGACACCGTACGACGGCCCCGTACAGCGCCGCCTCCGGGCCCGGAGAGATCACCCGACGGTTCGTCCGCAGTAGGCTGGAACGCATCGGCAGACGCGTGGAGCCCGTGGAGACCGCCCATGAGCCGGCACCCTCAGGACCCGAACGCCCGGGGCAGGAGCGCCGAGGCCACGAGCGCCGAAGGCGCGGGCTCCCGGGCGACGAGCGGCGAGGCGACGAGCATCCGGGCCGGGGAGGGCCGGGATCCCGTCATCACCGGCTGGAGGCACGGCGACCGCGTCGTCCGCTGGACGCACGGCGACCGGACCGTGCGGAAGGACTTCGCGGGGCCGACACAGGCGGCGCTGGCCTGGGCCGGCCGGGTGCTCGTCGTGGAGGCGCTGGACGACGCTCCGTACACACCCACGGACAACGCGGTGGTGTACGAGGCGGACGGGACGGAGCTGGTCCGGCTGGCGCCCCCGCGCGACCTGGTCGCCGAGCCGTCATGGGTGTTCGGGTTCTTCACCGCGCACCTGGATGCCCGGGGGCGCCCGGTGCTGGTGGTCGCCACGCTGGTCGGCGACTTCTGGGGCCATCCGGATCTGGCGTCGGGCACGGTCGTGGACGTGCAGGAGTGGCGCTGAGCGGGTGACCGCCCGCCGCGGGCAGCCGTGGGACCGACGGCCCGGCGGGTCGGTCGGTCGGCCCGGCGGGTCGGTCGGGGAAGTTCCGCTCGGGCGGGGAACCCGGGACGAGGGCGCGGCGTCCAAGGGCCGTGCCGTGGACGAGTCACCGCAGAGCGGAGTCGTCGGCCCTCGTCGTGGCCCTCGTTGCCGGCCGCGATCGCCGACTCCCTCCCTGGCCGCCTGCGGCCGCGGCACGCCGCCACCAGTGCGCCCCCTCCCAGCACCGGTGGCGGCCCCTTCTCTCCCGCGGCCTCCCCGAGTCCTTGTGCCTCCCGTTGAGTTGCCGTGAGCTGCCGTGGGTTGCCGTGCGTTCGCTTGCGTTCCCGTGCGTTCCCGGGCCTCCCCCGACCTGCCGTGCGTTCCGGCGAGCTCCCCCGACCTCCCGTGCGTTCCCCCTACCTCCTCCCGCGAGCCCCCCAGAGCTCTGGCGACCTCAAGCGATCCGGCGCCCTCGCGCCCCCTCGCGTCCCTTCGCGCCCCCCTGGCAACCTTGGCGACCCTTCGCGACCCCCGTGGCGCCTCGCACCGCCCCCGTCGGCGCTCTCCCGATCGGGCGCCCATCCGTACGAATCCCTTGACTGGCAGTTACTTTCCGGATATCCGTGACCCTTGGAAGTTTCCTTCAGGGAAGGAGCACCAGTGTCCGACCGGACCACTCCGTCCAGACGTTCCGTTCTCGCCGCCACCGCCGCAGGTGCGGCGGTGGCGGCGCTCGCCTCCAGCCCGGCGCACGCGAGCCCGGCCGACCGCGGCGCCACCCGCGCCGGCCTCAAGCGGCTCATCTCGCGGATGAGTCTGGAGGAGAAGGTCGGCCAGCTCTTCGTGATGCGGGTGTACGGACACTCCGCCACCGCGCCCGACCAGGCGGACATCGACGCCAACCTCAGGGAGATCGGGGTCCGTACGGCCGCCGAGCTGATCGAGCGCTACCACGTCGGCGGCATCATCTACTTCGTCTGGGCCCACAACACCCGTGACCCGCACCAGATCGCCGAGCTCTCCAACGGAATCCAGCGAGCCGGCCTGGCCCAGCCCACCCCCGTCCCGCTGCTGATCTCCACGGACCAGGAGCACGGCATCGTCGCCCGGGTCGGCAGGCCCGCCACCCTCATGCCGGGCGCGATGGCGCTGGGGGCGGGCGGATCCCGTTCCGACGCCCGCAAGGCCGCCCGGATCGCGGGAACCGAGCTCGCCGCGATGGGCATTCGGCAGAACTACGCGCCGGTCGCCGACGTCAACGTCAACCCGGCCAACCCGGTCATCGGTGTGCGTTCGTTCGGCTCCGACCCCCAGGCGGTGGCCGGGCTGGTCGCCTCCCAGGTGCGGGGCTACCAGGGCGCGGGCATCGCCGCGACGTCCAAGCACTTCCCGGGGCACGGCGACACCGTGTCGGACAGCCACCACTCGCTGCCGACGATCCACCACAGCCGCGAGGAGTGGGAGGAGCTCGACGCCCCGCCCTTCCGGGCCGCGATCGCCGCGGGTATCCGCTCCATCATGACGGCGCACATCGTCGTCCCGGCACTCGACCCGAGCGGGGACCCGGCGACGCTCTCCCGCCCCATCCTCACGGGGATGCTCCGCGAGGAACTCGGCTACGACGGAGTCGTCGTCACCGACGCCCTCGACATGGCGGGCGTGCGGCAGAAGTACGGCGACGACCGGGTTCCGGTGCTGGCGCTGAAGGCCGGCTGCGACCAGTTGCTCAACCCACCGAACCTGGGCGTCGCCTGGAACGCCGTCCTCCAGGCCGTGCGCAGCGGCGAGTTGACCGAGCAGCGCATCGAGGAATCGATCCTGCGCATTCTGCTGCTCAAGTACGAACTGGGGCTGTTCAGGAACCCGTTCGTCACCCCAGGAGGCGTGGACCGCACCGTGGGCAAGCCGTCCCATCTGGCGGCCGCCGACCGGATCGCCGCGGAGACCACGACCCTGCTCGCCGATCCCGCCGGTCTGCTGCCGCTCTCCCTCCGCGGTCACCGCGACGTGCTGGTGGTGGGCGCGGACCCCGCCTCCCCGTCCGGGACCACCGGACCCCCGACCGGCACTCTCGCGAAGGCGTTCACCGAAGCCGGCTTCACCGCCACCGCACTGTCCACCGGCATCACTCCGACGGCCGCCCGGATCGAGCAGGCGGTGGCTGCCGCGGCCGGGAAGGACGTCGTGGTCGTCGGCACGTACAACGTCTCGTCGACCAGTCCGCAGCGCACCCTGGTGTCCCGGCTGGTGGCGACCGGCGTCCCGGTGGTCACGGTCGCCATCCGAAACCCGTACGACGTCGCACAGTTGACCGGTGCCGGCGTCGCCGCCTCACTCGCCACGTACAGCTGGACGGATGTCGAACTTCGGGCCGCGGTACGGGTGATGACGGGCGGGGCCGACCCCCGCGGCCGGCTTCCCGTCCCGGTGCAGCGCGCGGACGACCCGGCGCGGGTGCTGTACCCGGTCGGACACGGACTGAGCTATCGGGGCACCCGCCGATAGTCCTGCCCGGCGCCGCGGACCGATGGAGCAGTGAACCCACGAAGCAGTGAACCCACGAAGCAGCGGAACGACGGAGCGGCGAACCGGCGGAGCCGCCGTCGGACACGCCCGGCCGGTAGCGCGCTGTACGCCGCGCTACCGGCCCCGCTCCCCCACACGACCCAAAGCCCCCTGCTCCCCTGGCGTGCGCCCGCCCCGGCGGGTCACCCTGGAGGAACCGAGCAGGGGGATCCATGCATGTACGGCGTCTTTGGGCGGGAGTGGTGTGCGCGGTGCTCGTCTCCTGCCGGCCGGCCTCGGGCGGCACCGGGAGCGAAGTCCCCGCGGAGACCCGGGAGACCTCGGCCGCGGCACCGGCCTCGCACGGGGCGCTGTTCCTCGGCCCGGGGGACTGCAGCGGCCGGGGCCGCACCGATGTCCGCGAGGTGCCCTGCACCAGTGAGAAGGCGGCGGCGCGCGTGATCGCCCGCCACGACGGACGGCGGAGGGACGGACCCTCCTGCCCCGCCGTGACGGACTTCGTGCTCCACATCTCGGAGCACCGCCCGGAGCGCGACGAGGACGGCGACGGTTCGGTGCCGCGGGGATACGCCTGTATGCGCAACCTGGAGCCGCCGCACCCCGGCGATCCCGGGGGCGGCGGCGGCCCGCACACGGTCGTCGGCGACTGCCTCCGCACCGCCCGCGAGGGGCAGGTGAAGGAGACCGCCTGCGACGGGTCCGGCGCACACCGGCCGGAGTTCAGGGTGGTTTCGGCCGTGGGCGACCGGTCCCGGTGCCCGGCGTCGACGGATCTGTTCGTGGAACTGCCCGCCGGCGAAGCCCCGGTGGGGTGTGCCCGCCGTCTGTGACCCGGCGCATCGCGAGTCGTCGCCGACGGGACACGGCCCCCGATGACGGGGCACGGCCCGGCGACCACGGGCCTCCCTCGCCGGTCGCTGATCGCCTGTCGCCGGGTCGCTGTTGACGGGTCACGGGTTGCTGGGCCACCAGTCACCGGGCCACCGGCCACCGGGGACGTCGGGACCGTCCCTCAGCAGGCACCGGAGTCAGCAGGCACCGGAGTCAGCAGGCACCGGGGCCCGGTGACCGCCGGCCACCAGGGCCACCAGGGCCACCGGCCACCGGGTTTGGCGGCCACCGGCGGTCACCGGCTTCGGCGGTCACCGGCGGTCACCGGCGGTCACCGGGTACGGCGGTCACGGACGGAGCGTCGGCTCCCGCTCGATGTCCTGCCTGTCGAGCTTCGTGTCGGGCTTCGTCAGCCGCTTCGCCTTGGCCGGGTCCTCCTGGACGGCGGCCGGGGCGACGCCCGCCCACTCCAGGATCCGGGCGGTGGCCTTCGCCCGCTGGTCCGCTCTCAGGCCGGCGACGTTGGCACCGTGGTTGGCGCCGGGAGCGGTGAAGACGTAGCTGTCCCGCGCGCCCTTGCCGAGCCGGAACGGTTCCGCACCCCACGGGTCGTTCTCGCCGTAGACGAAGAGCATCTGCCGTGCGTGGTGGCGGACCCAGCCGTCCACGTCGTCCATCACCCACGGCTTGAAGCGCATGGGGATGTCCCGGGGCACGAAGTCGCGCGGCGCCTGGTAGCCGTAGCGGCTCAGGCCCTCGAGGTGGGGCTGAGCGATGGTCGGCGCGCCGAGTTCCGTACCCGCCTGGTAGTAGTACGGCGTGTACGGCTCCAGGCCCTGGTCGGTGTAGAAGGAGAAGCCGGAGATCGCGTCGACGCTGTCCCAGATCTCCTGGTCGGTGGCGGTCGCCGCGACCGGGACCGACGCGCAGTCGGCCGCCAGGCTGTACTGCCAGAAGGCCCAGGTGTAGTCGAGGACCACGGCCTCGAACGCCTTGTCGAGCGAGCCGACGGTACGGAAGGTGTAGCCGTTCTCGGCCGCGTACGCGGTGTACCGCGCTTCCAGCGACTCACGGCGGACGAGCGCCTCGCGCTGCACCGCGTTCAGCCTGTCGCGGCACTCGGCGGTGCCGACCTTCTCGAAGAACCGGTCGTAGGCCGAGTCCTCCTTGTTGTCCACGTCGTTCGGCGCGACATAGGCGACGACACCGTCCATGTCCCGCGGGTAGAAGCGCTCGTAGTACGTGGCGGTCATGCCGCCCTTCGAGCCGCCCGTGGAGATCCACTTCTTGCCGTAGATCTTCTTCAGCGCGGTGAAGACGCGGTGCTGGTCGCTGGCGGCCTGCCAGATGTCGAGCTTGGACCAGTCGGCCGGGTCGGGCCGCGACGGGCTGAAGAACCTGTACTCCAGGTCGACCTGGTTGCCGTCCACGATCTGGGTGGGCTCACGCCGACGCGGGGTCGTGCCGACGTGGTAGCCGCTGGTGTGGAAGACGGTCGGCCGGGTGGTGTCCTTGTGCAGCACGGTGATGCGCTGCTGGAACGTGCCCTTGGCCGGGCGCCGGTGATCGACCGGCTGGGTGTAGCCGAGCACGAAGTAGCGGTAGCCGGGGTGGGGCTTCTCCTCGATGAGGCTCATCCCCGGGATCGCGAGGATCCGGTCCTTGATGTCCCGGGACGTGGCGTCCTCGGACGCCACGGGCGAGCCGATGGCGGGTTCGGCGGCGGTGGCCGCGCTCGCCGTCGTCCCGGCGCCACCTATGAGCACCACGAGCGACAGCAGCCATCTGAGTGTTTTCCGCATGCAACACACTCCCCTTGGTTCACAGCGGTCGCGGTGAACCTAGCGGGGCAAGGTCGCTATGGCCAGGGTGAGTTGAAGGGCGGTGCGGAATCCGGCTCTCTCAGCAGAGCATCCAGCCGGTCGAGGCGCGCTTCCCGGCGACGGCCCCCGACACCCGGACGCAGCGGTTGAGGGCGTAGACGGTGACCGGACCCGCCTGCCGGGTGAATCGCCCGCTGTCGACGGCCGCGCGACCGCCGCGCGGCTGCAGGGAGACCGACATCGGCCGTACGGAGCCGGGTCGCTTGGCGACCGTGAGGGCGCAGACGTACTGACGCTTCTTGTAGACGCGCAGCTCTCCCGTGGCGAACCCGACCGCCTTCGCGGGACGGCCGGAGCAGACGGATGCGGCCTCCGCCCGCTGACCCCCCGGCCCCGTCAGCGACACCGCGCCGACGACCATGAGCACGGCGAGCACTCGCCTCACCAGCATCCCGAACACACTTGCTCCCCTCCCGCGCCGAGCCGTACTGACGTACGACGCAGTGGGGGCCCGGACGGTTGCCCGCCCGGGCCCGGGAGGGCGGGATCGCGCACGGGATCCGTCGGGATCCGTCGGGATCGCGCACGGGATACGGCGGAACCCGGCAGGGTCGCGCGCGATCCGGCGGAACCCGGCGGGGTCGCGCGCACCGGGCCTCCGGGCTCAGGTCCGGGCCGTGGCCGGCTCCGCCTCGCCGATGAAGGTCCGCCACAGCTCGGCGTACCGCCCGCCACGCGCGAGCAGTTGGTCGTGCGTGCCGTCCTCGACCACCCTGCCGTCCGCCATGACGACCACACGGTCCGCGCGGGCGGCGGTGGTGAGGCGGTGAGCGACCACCAGGGTGGTGCGGCGGCCGGTGAGCCGGTCGGTGGCCTGGTTCACCTGTGCCTCGGTGGCCAGGTCGAGCGCGGCGGTCGCCTCGTCGAGCAGCAGCACGTCCGGGTCGACCAGTTCGGCCCGGGCCAGGGCGATGAGCTGACGCTGTCCGGCGGAGAGATTGCGTCCGCGCTCCGCGACCTCGTGGAGATAGCCGCCCTCCAGCGTGGCGATCATCTCGTGCGCGCCGACCGCACGTGCCGCGGCCTCCACCTCCGCGTCACTCGCCCCGGGCCGCCCGTACGCGATGGCGTCCCGGACGGTGCCGGGGAAGAGGTACGCCTCCTGCGGCACGACACCGAGCCGGTGCCGGTAGGAGGTGAGGTCCAGGTCGCGCAGATCGGTGCCGTCGGCGGTGACCCGTCCGCTCGTCGGGTCGTAGAACCGTGCCACCAGCTTGACCAGGGTGGACTTGCCCGCGCCGGTCTCACCGACGAACGCGACCGTCTGCCCGGCCGGGATCCGCAGGTCGACGCCGCTGAGCGCGCTGTCCGCACCGTCGGCCCTGCCGCCGCCGTACGCGAACGAGACGTTCTCGAAGGCGAGGTCGCCGCGCAGCGACGACACCTGCGCCGGTTCGGTGGACTGCTTCGTCGACGTCGGCTCCCGCAGCAGCTCCTGGATCCGGCCGAGCGACACGGTGGCCTGCTGGTAGCCGTCGAAGATCTGGGACAGCTGCTGCACCGGGGCGAAGAACAGGTCGATGTAGAGCAGGTAGGCGACGAGCGCACCGGTGGTGAGGGTGCCCGCCTCGATCCGGCCCGCGCCCACGATCAGCACGGCCGCCACGGCCACCGAGGACAGCAGTTGCACGAACGGGAAGTACACGGAGATCAGCCACTGGCCGCGCACCCGCGCATCGCGGTAGCTCTCGCTGCGCTCGGCGAACCGCCGGCGGCCTGACCGCTCGCGCCGGAAGACCTGCAGGATGCGCAGCCCGCTCACCGACTCCTGGAGGTCGGCGTTGACGACGCTGATCCGCTCCCGTGCCAGCTCGTACGCCTTCACCGACTGCCGCCGGAAGAAGTACGTGCCGACGATCAGGACGGGCAGGGTCGCGAAGACCACGAGGGCCAACTGGAGGTCGAGCGCGACCAGGGCGACCATGATGCCGAAGAAGGTGACGACGGAGACGAAGGCGGTGACCAGGCCCGTCTGCAGGAAGGTCGACAGCGCGTCCACGTCCGTGGTCATGCGCGTCATGATCCGGCCGGTGAGCTCGCGCTCGTAGTAGTCCAGGCCGAGGCGCTGGAGCTGGGCGAAGATCTTGAGGCGCAGGGCGTAGAGGATCCGCTCGCCGGTACGTCCCGTCATCCGGGTGGCACCGATCTGGCCGGCCCACTGGACGACCACGGTCAGCAGCGCCAGGGCGGAGGCGACCCAGACCGCGGACATCGCGGCCTGCTCGACGCCGTCGTCGATGCCGTGCCGGATCAGCACCGGCAGCAGCAGGCCCATACCCGCGTCGACGGCGACCAGCAGCAGGCTCAGGAGCAGCGGCAGCCGGAAGCCGTGCAGCAGTCTGCGCAGGCCGTACCCGTCGTCCTCGGGGGTCACCGCCCGGACCTCGTCGACCTGCGGGGTGTCGTCCGCCGGGGGCAGCGCCGCGACCTGCGCCAGGAGTTCGGGCGTTGCACCGACCGCCTCGTCCTCTTCTCCCTCCTCCTTGCGGACCCACAGCGGGGGCGTGATACCGCGCTCGGCGTCGAACTCGGCATCCATCTCGGCCCGGAGGGTGCGGTCCTCCGGGATCTCGACGGGGAGGGTGTGGCCCGGGGAGACCCCGCCCAGCTCGTCGGGGTCGGTGAGCAGCCGCCGGTACAGCGCGGATCGTTCCTGCAGTTCCTCGTGGGTGCCGATGTCGGCGAGCCGGCCGCCGTCGAGGACGGCGATACGGTCGGCCAGGCCGAGCGTGGACCGCCGGTGGGCGATCAGCAGGGTGGTGCGCCCGGCCATCACGCCGCGCAGCGCCTCGTGGATCTCGTGCTCGACCCGGGCGTCGACGGCGGAGGTGGCGTCGTCGAGCAGCAGCAGCCGGGGGTCGGTGAGGATCGCGCGGGCGAGGGCGATGCGCTGCCGCTGGCCGCCGGAGAGGGTGAGGCCCTGCTCGCCGACCTTGGTGTCGTAGCCGTCCGGCAGCTCACTGATGAAACGGTCCGCCTGGGCCGTACGCGCGGCCTTGGTGATCTCCTCGTCCGTCGCGTCCGGTTTCCCGAAGGCGATGTTGGAGCGGACGGTGTCGGAGAACAGGAAGCTGTCCTCCGGTACCAGCCCGACGGCGGCCCGCAGCGACTCCAGAGTGAGCTCGCGTACGTCGTGACCGCCGACGAGGACCGCGCCGTGCGACACGTCGTAGAAGCGCGGCAGCAGCAGCGAGACGGTCGACTTGCCGCTGCCCGATGAGCCGACGACGGCGACGGTCTCGCCGGGCCGGATCTCCAGGGAGAAGCCGTCGAGGACGGACCGGGTGCCCTTCCCGTCCCCGTCTCCATCGCCGTCCCCACCCCCCGCTCCGTCTCCGTTTCCGTTTCCGCTTCCGTAGGAGAAACCGACGTCGTCGAACTCGACGGTCGCCGGGGCGTCGGCCGGGAGCTCCTTGGTGCCGTCCTTGATCGCCGGCTCGGTGTCGACCAGCTCCAGGACCCGCTCGACACCGGCCCGCGCCTGCTGGGCCACGGTCAGGACCATGGCCAGCATCCGCACGGGTCCGACGAGCTGCGCGAGGTAGGTGGAGAAGGCCACGAAGGTCCCGAGGGTGATCTGCCCGCGGGTGGCCAGCCAGCCGCCTGCCGCGAGCATCGCCACCTGGCCGAGCGCGGGCACGGCCTGCAGCGCGGGGGTGTAGGTCGCGTTCAGCCGTACCGTACGCAGCCGGCCGGCGAAGAGCCTGCGGCTGACGTCCCGCAGCTTGCCGGTCTCCTGGTCCTCCTGGCCGAAACCCTTGACGACGCGCACCCCGGAGACGGCTCCGTCGACGACCCCGGCCACGGCGGCGGCCTGCTGCTGCGCGTACCAGGTGGCCGGGTGGAGCCTGACCCGGCTGCGTCTGGCGATGAACCACAGGGCGGGGGCGACGGCCAGGGCGACGAGGGTGAGCGGCAGCGACAGCCAGGCCATCACACCGAGGGAGACGAAGAACAGCACGAAGTTCCCGATGGTCATCGGGAGCATGAAGAGCAGGCCCTGGATGAGCTGCAGGTCGCTGGTGGCACGCCCGACGACCTGGCCCGTGGACAGCTCGTCCTGACGGCGCCCGTCGAGTCGGCTGATCGTCCGGAACATGTCGGTACGCAGGTCGTGCTGTACGTCGAGGGCGAGTCGCCCGCCGTAGTAGCGGCGTACGTAGGTGAGTGCGTAGACGACGAGCGCGGCGGCGATCAGCAGGCCGGTCCAGACGTGCAGTGACCGTGAGTGATCGCCGATGACGTCGTCGACCACGACCTTGATGATCAGCGGAACGATGGCCATGACCGCCATGCCGGCGAGTGACGAGCCGAGCGCGAGCACGACGTTCCGCCGGTACCGCCAGGCGTAACCGGCCAGTCTCCGCGCCCACGATCGCTCTGCCGCCGCCGTCACCAGATGCCTCCCCATCGTCCTGAGCTGCCGGAAGGCACCAACGCGGACCGGGCCCGATTTCATCCCGGTGCGGGGCGGGGCGGGGAAAGTACGGTCGCTGGTCCTAGGACCAGCGACCGTACGCGGGTACGCGCCTGCTCGTGTGCTCGCCCATGCACCCAGTGCACCCAATGCACCCACGCACCCACTCGCGAGCTTGTGCGCTTGTGCGCTTGCGCGCGGATGGGCCCGGGCTGCGGATGGGCCCGGGCTCACGGGCGCCGGGCGCCGGGCGCCGGACGCCGCGACTAGCGGAGCGCCGGGTTCGCCGGCGCCGCGTCCTGGGCCGGGCGGCCCGGAACGGCGGGAACGGACTCCTCCGGGGTGCCCGTCGGCACATAGCCGAGGCGCGCGGGAGCCGTGGGGTTGAGGTTTCGGTGCACGGCGCGGGCGACGGCCTGGATGGTGGCGACGCCATCGTCCATGGTCTTGTTGCCATGGGTGAGCACGGTGATCTGGTAGTTGTGCGCCGTACCGGTGAAGGCACCGATCGAGTGGACGCGCCAGCCGTGCGTGGCCCGTGGGAGCCAGCCGTTCTTGACGTGGATCCTCGCCGTGGAGGGGGAGCCGGCGGGCGTGCCCCAGCGCTGGTCCGGCACGACGGCGTTCATCAGCTGGAGAACATAGCCGCGCGAGGCGTCGGTCAGGACGTGGTTCTTGGCCGTCAGGATCGCCAGCAGCCTCTGCTGGTCACGGGCGGTGATCTGGGTGAGTCCCCAGTAGCCGTTCGCGCCGGGCACGGTCTTGGTCATGCCGGCGGCGGCGAGGAAGCCCTTGATCCTTGTCGGACCGAGCTGCCGCCACAGCGCACTGGTGGCGTCGTTGTCCGACTTGGTGATCATGGCCGTGGCACGTGACTTCTCGGTGCTGGTCAGCTGGCGGCCGGTCTTCTGAGCGTCCCAGAGCAGGGCCGCGAGAACCGTCGTCTTGACGACGCTGGCGGAGTCGAACGCCTGGTCCGGGCGAAGCACGCAGCTGGTCCTGGTGACCCGGTCGTTGACCAGCACGGCGGTCGTCGACACGCGCCCCTTGAGGGCCGCGGTGATGTCCTTGACGAGCTTGGCCGCGAGTCCGGCCTTCTGCGAGGTACAGGCCACGGCGGGGGTGGCCGCGCCCGCCGTACCCATGGTGGTGCTGACGGTGACCGGTACGAGCACGGCGAGGGCGGCAGCCGCGCAGAGAGCCCCACGTCTGCGGCGGCGGGGTATGGAGTGTCTCTTCACGCCTCACATGACTCCGCGGGCCCTTAAAGGTTGTACGGGCCCCCAAAGGTTGTACGGAAGGGAGAGGTTGCGGCCGGGACGGGAGCGTGGGCGGTGCGCCCACGCCCCTCCGTCCGCACGGCCGAGGGCGCTCACGCGGACCTCATCGCGCCGACGGGATCGGCGCCGGGGTTTCGGCCGACCAGAAGTCGGAGCGGATGTAGGGGAAGCCCTCGGCCGCGGGCGAGCTCGGGTCGAGCGGCTGCCTGGGGGGCTCGGTGACCTCGGACTCGGTGACGCAGGGGGAGGTGATGCTGAAGTGTGCCTGACCCTTGAAGCCGAACTGCAGCGTTACCCGAAAGCCTTCCGGACTGGTCGCGAACATCGCCGGCATCTCCTTGTGCTCGCGGACGGATGTGATCGCGTACCCCTCCCTCTTCCACTGGCGCTCGACGACGCCGAGAAAGCTACCGCGGCGCTCCTCCGAGATGATCGTCATCACATGGCGACGGCGTGTGATCTGCCCGGTCCCGGTGCTGTCGTTCTTGAAGTCCGTGCAGATCGGATCACTCGACGGTCCCCGCTGCACATCGACGCCCGGCTTGATGGACCCGATCATGCCGTCGAGCATCTGCTCGGCTCGTTCGCCGGCCTCCTGCATGTTCATGCTGGGTACCTTTCCCTTCGGTGCCCTATCCCCGTCCCCGATCAAGCCGCAGCCTGAGACGACAGCGGCACTGAGGGCCACTGCGAACATGCGTTGTTTCATCGGTGCCTCTCGGAGGTGACAAGATCGGATCGCCCCGAAACGACTGCGGCGATGTTGGCGGCGGACGCTTCGTCCTTGACGGGATCGAAGTAGTTGGAGTGCGCGGGCGTCGGGCCTTGACCGTCGATGAACGGTCGCGGCCCGTCGTCGACCGTGAACCGGTGTGCGCCGAAGGCCCTGCTGGCTGGATCCCTGCCGAACCAGATGTCGTCGTCACCCTGGTCGGCGATATCGGCTGCCAGATACGACAGCAGAGGACCGCCGCCCATCAAGGCACCTCCGGCGATCGTTTCCTTCTTCGACGGCAGACGGCTCACCGGGTCGTTCTCAGCCGCGCCCACGAACACATGGCCCTTGCCGACACCCAGATCCTCCGCCCTGTCCACGCCGACGCCGGGGCTGCCGAGCAGCACGATGTCGTCCGCGCCCGGAATTCCGCCGTCCTCCTGGGCGCGGCGCCGACGAGGCGGGAGCCATAGGAGTGGCCGATCGCGGTGAGATGCGGCTCTTCGTGCTCGTTCGTGGCCCCCAGGCCGCTCATGAACGAGTTGTAGGCGGGAGCTCCTCGCTCGGCCCGCACGGCGGACATGACCTCGGTGTTGGAGAGCAGGGTTTCGGCATCCACCTCACCGAGCTGGGGTGGGTCGTATCCGAGCCAGACGATGGAGGCGCTCGATGGGTCGTTAATACGAGCACCGATGGCGGTGTCCCGGGCCCGTTTGAGGTCGTTCACCGCGAAGTGATCATCGAGTGCCGTACCCAGCCCCGGGACGTACGCCGCCACGTTGCGGGAGGTGTCCGGGTTGCCGTAGGTCACGATCGCCCGGCCCGTGCCTTCGTCGGCGATGCCGAGCAGGTACATCGGAGGCTCGCTGGGGTCAGTGAGCCGGGTGGCGGCGTTGACTTCCAGTTGGTGCTGGAGCTCCTTCAGTCCGCTTAACCGGGTGTTGGCCACCTCGCCCTCCTCGCCCGAGAACTTCGCGATCAGCAGCTGAAGGTTCTCCCGGTTCGCCTCGTCGCGCACCAGGGCAGGGATGCCGTCGAGGTTCCCGATGACGTCCGGATAGCTCGCCAGATAGTCCTCGCGCTGTGCGTCGGTCAGCCCGTCCCACCACCTCTTGCGGTCGGCGGGCGACCTGTCGAGCGGGATCTCACGATCGATCTGACCGCGGGCGGCCTCGCGCACCGCCGCCATGTCGGCCGCAGCGTCGGCCCAGGACGTGGTGTCCACGGTGAGTCCCGGCGCGGCCCTGAGCCTGGCGAGCGTGCTCTGGTAGCGGCTGTCAGTCTCCTGCGCGTCGCGCAGGGCCCGGGCGATGCGGTCGGCGATGTGCTGTGCCCTGGCGTGATGAGGGTTCGTGCTGGTCAGGCTCGGTCCTCGGTAGCCTTCGGCCGAGTCGAGGAGGCCGGGACCGCCGACGGGTCCGTGGAGACCCGCACCGGGTCCGATCAGGCCGTTGTGTCCCGAGGCCCGGCCGCCCGGGATCTCCGGTCCCGTCAGTTCGCTCGTGCCGGCGGCCGGATAGCCGATGCTCCCGTCCTCGTGGACCGTGTACGCGTGGGCGGCGGCGTCGGCCAGGGCCTCCTTCACCCGGCGCTGCGGCGAGGCGAGTTCGGCCGCCAGTCCGCTGACCGTGGTCCGCAGCAGACCGCATTCGGTCCTGATGTAGTCGAAGTTGCGACTCAGCCGTTGAAGGCGCTTCACGGCGGCTTCGGCGGACTGGCTCTCCTGTGTCTTCGACAGCGCGCCGCTCATGTCGCCGTTGATCCGCTCCTCGGCCGCGTCGGCGTATCGTGACACGGCGCCCCAGCCGTCGGCGGCGTCATCCAGTTCGTCGAGCCTCAGGTCCCGCAGTTGCTGCCAGGTCAGCGACGACGTCACGTGGCGTCACCGCCGTGGGGAACCCGCACGGCGTTCGTCGTCCTGGCGGCGACCCCGTGGTCCGCCCCGACGAGCTCTCCGCCCGCCCTCCGTAACGCGGGCTCCAGGGCCACGCACTCGTCCTCCACCGCACCGAGACGGTCCTCCCAGGAGTCGAGCACGCTGGTCAGCGAGGCGAGGCTGGACAGTCCGGCGAGACCGCCCGCCGTCCCGGCGTGACCCGTCGCCAGGTCGGTCCTGGCTGTGCGGGTACTGGTCCTGAGGATGCCGGCGGTCGCCGCGGCGCGGTTCCACGGCCGGGCCGCGTGCCTCAGCCGGCTCCCGCCCGCGCCGCCCGACGGACCGTCACCGGCGCGATCGGCCGGGGGCTGGTCGAGCCGCATCTCCGTGAACCGTCGCTCGGCCGCGGATGCCTTGATCCGTTCCCACTCGTCCCAGGCCACGTGTGGACCACTTCCCCGTATGCACATGCGATGACGCCCGGACCGCCCGGGATCGCCGGTGCAGGCTAGCGAACCCCTCCCGGCCTGCGTATCGGCCGCCTGTACGGGTGTCTCTGAGTACGCGTACTCATCCGCGGCGGGGGTGGGCCGTGTGCACGAGCGACGGAGGCCCTCCCGAGCAGCAGCGCCGCACGGGCCCCGGGCCGGCTCGGAGGTATGGGCAGACCCCCGCGAAGGGCCATGACACCGGCGCACCGGTCACTCCTGAGGGTGACCGGTGCGCGCGCCACTCCTGAACTCGCCGGTGCGGCGCTCGCCAGAACCGCGCCCAAGCGCAAGCGTCACGCCGGGCCGCGCCCATCGACCGCGCGCGCAGCCTCACCAATACGGCCCCGCGCCACACCGGGGGCCCGCCCGTGCGCCCGCGCCGCGCCCCTACAGGTGCGTCGGCGCGAACATCCGGAGCACCGCGGGCAGTACCACGACCGAGGGGCCGGGCTGGACCAGGGCCTTGGCGAGGTCCTCGCGGAGCGACTCCGCCGTGGTGCGCACGGCCGGGACGCCGAAGGACTCGGCGAGCGCGACGAAGTCCGGGCGGGACAGCTCGGTCGCGGTCGCCTCGCCGAAGGCGTCGGTCATGTACTCGCGCAGGATGCCGTAGCCGCCGTCGTCCACGATCAGCCAGGTCACCGGCAGTTCGTACTGCTTCGCGGAGGCCAGTTCCGCGATCGAGTACATCGCGCCGCCGTCGCCGGACACCGCGAGCACCGGCCTGGTCCGGTCCGCGGCGGCCGCGCCGAGGGCGGCGGGGAAGCCGTAGCCGAGGCCGCCCGCGCCCTGCGCCGAGTGCATGGTGTTCGGCCGGCGGGCGTCGAAGGCGGACCAGGCCCAGTAGGC
This sequence comes from Streptomyces tirandamycinicus, assembly GCF_003097515.1. NCBI lineage: Bacteria > Bacillati > Actinomycetota > Actinomycetes > Kitasatosporales > Streptomycetaceae > Streptomyces > Streptomyces tirandamycinicus. Next base: position 2,007,164 of record NZ_CP029188.1, read on the forward strand.
CAGGATCGTCATGTCCCAGAAGCTCGGGGAGTCGTCCGGCAGGGCCTCGCGGACCGCGGCGAGCACCTCCTGCTCCAGCGTCAGCTCCTGGCCGGCGATCCGCTCCCGGACCTTCGCCAGCAGGGTGGAGACCCGCTCGGCGGCCGACGGGTCGCGGCGTTCCTCCACCGTCTCCAGCAGCGCGGTGAGCGCGATCCGGGCGTCGGCGTGGATGCCGAGCCCGGGGTGGTTGGACTCGAGCTTGCCGAGGTCCGCCTCGATCTGGACGACCCGGCCGCGCGGGGCGAACGTGTGGTAGTTCGAGGAGAGTTCACCCAGGCCGGAGCCGACGACGAGCAGCACGTCGGCGTCCTCGAGGAAGTCGGTGGTGTGCCGGTCCTCCAGCCAGGACTGCATCGACAGCGGGTGCTCCCAGGGGAAGGCCCCCTTGCCGCCGAAGGTGGTCACGACGGGCGCGTCCAGCTTCTCGGCGAGCGCCAGCAGCTTGCCGGAGGCGTCCGAGCGCACGACACCGCCGCCCGCGATGATCGCGGGGCGCTCGGCGTTCTGGAGCAGATGCGCGGCGACGGCGGTGAGCTCCGGGCGGGGCACGAGGTCGTGCGGGGTGGCGTCCAGGGCCGTCACGACCGGCAGGGCCGTCTCGGCGAGCAGCACGTCCTGGGGGATCTCCACCCAGACCGGCCCGTGCGGGGCCGTCAGCGCCGACTCCCAGGCGGCGGCGATCGCGGAGGGGATCTGGGAGGCGGTGCGGACGGTGTGCACGGACTTCACGACGTCCCGGAACGACGCCTTCTGGTCGCGCAGTTCGTGCAGATAGCCGTGGCGTCCGCCGCCGATGCCCGCGCTCGGAACCTGGCTGGAGATCGCCAGGACGGGGGCGCTGGCCGCGGCGGCCTCCTGGAGCGCGGCGAGCGCGGTGAGCGCGCCGGGGCCGGTGGAGAGCAGCAGCGGGGTGGCCTGTCCGGTGATCCGGCCGTGGGCGTCGGCGGCGAACCCCGCGTTGTTCTCCACCCGCAGCCCGACGTAGGCGAGGTCGGAGCGGCGCAGCGCGTCGAACATGCCGAGGGCGTGCTGGCCGGGCAGGCCGAAGACCGTGGTGGCGCCGAGCCCGGCGAGGGTCTCGACGACGAGGTCACCGCCGTTGCGGCCGGGCGGCGGGTTGAGCGCGGCGGCGACCTGCCGCGCCGTGGGGCGCAGCACGAGGTCGTGGTCGTGGGTCACTTGTCGTTCCTCGACGCGGCGATCTGACGGGCCATGATCGTGGTGAGTTCGTACGCGGTGTGGGAGGCCGCGACCGAGGTGATCTCGGCGTGGTCGTAGGCCGGGGCGACCTCGACGACGTCGGCGGAGACCAGGTTGCAGGAGGCGAGCCCGCGGAGGATCTCCAGCAGTTCGCGGGAGGTCATGCCGCCGGCCTCGGGGGTGCCGGTGCCGGGGGCGTGCGCGGGGTCGAGGCAGTCGATGTCGATGGAGATGTAGAGGGGGCGGTCGCCGATGCGCTGGCGCAACTGGTCGGCGACCTCGTCGGCGCCGCGGCGGTACACGTCGGAGGAGGTGACGATGCCGAAGCCCATCTTCTCGTCGTCGGTGAGGTCCTGCTTGCCGTAGAGGGGGCCGCGGATGCCGACGTGGGACAGGGCCTCGGTGTCGAGGATGCCCTCCTCGACGGCGCGGCGGAACGGGGTGCCGTGGGTGTACTCGGCGCCGAAGTAGGTGTCCCAGGTGTCCAGGTGGGCGTCGAAGTGCAGCAGCGCGACCGGGCCGTGCTTCCTGGCGACCGAGCGCAGCAGCGGCAGCGCGATGGTGTGGTCGCCGCCGAGGGTCATCATGCGGGCGCCGGTGCCGAGGATGTCGTCGGCGGCGGCCTCGATGGTCTCGACGGCCTCGTTGATGTTGAACGGGTTGGCGGCGATGTCGCCCGCGTCCGCGACCTGGGCGAGCGCGAAGGGCGAGGCGTCCTGGGCCGGGTTGTACGGCCGCAGGAGCCTCGACGCCTCGCGGATCGCGTTGCCGCCGAAGCGCGCGCCGGGACGGTAGGAGACCCCGGCGTCGAAGGGCACGCCGACGACGGCGACATCGGTGCTGCCGACCTCGTCGAGCCGGGGCAGCCGGGCGAACGTCGCGGGTCCGGCGTACCGCGGGATGCGGGACGAGTCGATGGGGCCGCGCGGCGTCTCGTTGCTGCTCATGACCATGCCTCTTCTTCCTGACGCTTTTCTGCTTATCCGTCGGTTTGCAGTCGTTTGACTGTAACGGGGTTCACGGGGTGGCCGGGACCGGCTCCGTTTCGGTCCGCCGCTCGGCCTCGGGGTCGCGGCCGGCCAGGCGCTCGCGCCAGTCGGCCAGGATCGCCTCGTCGGTGGGCTTGGTGGCCAGGGAGACGACGACGTACGTCACCAGGGAGGCGAGCAGGCCGTAGTAGATGGGCTCGTTGGCGAGGATGCCGAACGTGGCCATCAGGCCGATGACGGCCAGTCCGCCGACGACGACGGAGGAGAGGGCGCCGTACACCGTGCCGCGCTTCCACAGCAGTCCGCCGAGGATCGGCACCAGCAGTCCGCCGACGAGCAGGTTGTAGGCGACCGTCAGGGCCTCGACGACGTTGTTGAGGGCGATGGCGATGCCGATGACGGCGACGCCCATCGCCAGGATGAACAGGCGGTTGCCCTTGACCTCGTCGTGCGGTTCGCCGTCCGCCCGCCGCGTCACCGCGCCGCGCAGCCGCTGCCAGATGTCGTTGTTGGCGACGGTGGCGCAGGCGATCAGGGCACCGGAGGAGGTGGACATCACGGCGGCGAGCGCGGCGGCCAGGACCAGTCCGCGCACGCCCAGCGGCAGGGCGTCCTTGACGATGGTGGCGAAGGCGTCGTCGGCGTTGGCGAGATCGGGGTACAGCACCTTGGCCGCGGTGCCGACGACGGCGCCGGCGAGGGCGTAGGCGAGGCAGTAGGTGCCGGCGACGGTGCCGCCCCAGCGGGCCACCTTGTCGTCGCGGGCGGTGAAGACGCGCTGCCAGATGTCCTGGCCGATGAGCATGCCGAACGTGTAGATCAGCACATAGGTGAAGATCGTCTCGCCGCCGATGCCGAACGGGGCGAAGTACTCGGTGGGCAGCTGGGCCTTCATCTCGGCGAAGCCGCCGGCCTTGACGACGGCGATGGGCAGCAGCAGGAGCAGCACGCCGATCGTCTTGACGACGAACTGCACCATGTCGGTGAGGGTGATGGACCACATTCCGCCGAGCGTGGAGTAGGCGACGACGATCGAGCCGCCGAGGATGATCGCGACGGTCCGGTTCATGTCGAAGAGGACGTCGAAGATCGTGGCGTAGGCGATGGTCGAGGTGACCGCGAGCATCAGGGTGTAGGCCCACATCACCACACCGGTGATGAGTCCGGCCCGGCCGCCGTAGCGCAGGTCGAGCATCTCGGAGACGGTGTAGACCTTGAGCCGGGCGATGCGGGCCGAGAAGAAGATCGACAGGGCCAGCAGGCCGAGGCCGATGGTGAAGACCATCCAGGCGCCGGAGAGTCCGTACTTGTATCCGAGGCCCACACCGCCGATGGTGGAGGCGCCGCCGAGGACGATCGCGGCCATGGTGCCGGAGTACATCGAGGGCCCGAGCCGACGGCCGGCGACCAGGAACTCGCTCTTGGACTTCGCGCGGCGCATGCCCCACCAGCCCATGGCCAGCATGCCGGCCAGATAGACGACGATCACTGCGTAGTCGACGGCCATGGGGCCTCCTTCGCTCTCACTCGGTGGCGTGTCGTGCAGAAGTTCACGGGGACGCAGCGGCTGCTCCGCGGGGACATCCGCCCGTACCCGCGTCCGCTGGACGACTCGACGATAGGTGGCCGAAAAGAGACGATGAAGTGTACGTTTCCTCCATTCTCGAAGACGATCAGGGATGGAACGTCCACCATGCCGGACCCCGCCGCTCTCCAGGGTGCCGCTTCAGCCCCCTCAGCCCACTCGGCCGCCTCAGCCTCTTCGGCTGCCTCGGCCGCCGCAGGCACCTCCGCCCCTTCGGCGCCGCCCACCCCGCCGGTACCACTGACCGCGCTGCTGGCGCGGGAGGAGCTCGGGTTGCGGCTGGTGGCGGGCGTCCCGGAGTCCACCGGCCCGGAGGGCGTCCACATCCAGTGGGTGCACACCTCGGAGATGGCCGACCCGTACCCGTACCTCCTGGGCGGTGAGCTGCTGCTGACGGCGGGCGTCCTGCTGAAGGACCCCGAGCGGTACGCGGCACGGGTCGTCGAGGCGGGTGGCGCGGCGATCGGCTTCGGGCTGGCCCCGGTGTACGACACCGTCCCGGACGCGCTGGTCGCGGCCTGCGAGCGCCACCGGCTGCCGCTGCTGGAGGTGCCGCCGAAGACCCCGTTCACCGCGGTCGCCCGAGCCGTCTGGGGGCTGATGGCCCAGGCCCGGCTCCGGGAGGTGCGCCGGGTGAGCGAGGCCCAGCAGGGCCTCGCCGGCGCGGCGGCCCGCCCCGACCCGGTACCGGCGGTGCTCCAGCAGCTGGCCTCCCGCCTCGGCGGCTGGGCGGTGCTGCTGGCGCCGGACGGCTCGGCCCTGCATGTGTCGGGCCGGGCGCCGTCCCGGCAGGCCCGCGAGGCCCTGGGACGGCTGGCGCGGGTGGTGAGCCCGGAGCCCGCGGACGAGGGGCCCGCAGAGGACACGGCGGCTCCTCCTGCCCGGGGAGCCGCCGGAGGCAGGCCCGAACAGGGCGCGGCGGCGGGCTCCGCGCGCCGGGCACCGTCGTCGGCGACCGACACCGCCGGGGACGTGCATCTCGCGGCCTACGCCCTCGGTGGCGGCGAGGGCATGGTCCTCGGGATCGCCGCCGAGGGCCGCGAACCGGGCGGGCACACGATCGCCGGGCTCGCCGTCGTACTGCTGTCGCTGCTCACGGCGCCGCACCGGGGAGCGGACGCGAGCGGGCGGACCGCGGCGCTGGTACGGCTGCTGCTGGGCGGCACCCCCGCGGAGGTCGTCCGCGACCTGGGCCAGGGCCCGTGGACGGTGGTGCACGGGGCACGGCCGGGGCAGCCGGACCGGATCGCGGCCTCGGCCCTCGGCGCGGCACTGGGCAGCACGCTGGTGGACACCGACGGGGAGCGGGTGCGGGTGCTGCTCTCCGGCGACCGGCGCGTCGAACCGCAGCCCGGCTGGACCCTGGGGGTGAGCGCCCCGGCCGCGGCGGACGAGCTGGGTGCCGCCGACACCGCCGCCGCCCGGGCGCTGCGCCGCGCGGAGGCGACCCGCGTCCCGCTGGCCCGCCAGCGGGACACCGGCCTCGTCGGGCTGGTCGCGCCCGACGAGGCGGCCGTTCATGCGCGGACCCTGCTGGCGCCGGTCGCGGACTCCCCCGCGCTCACCGAGACCCTGCGCGTCTGGCTCTCGCTGCACGGCAGTTGGGACCGAACGGCGGTGGCCCTGGGCGTCCACCGCAACACCGTCCGCCAGCGGATCGCCCGGTGCGGCTCGCTGCTGGGTGTCGACCTGGACGACGCGGACGTGCGGATGGAGCTGTGGTTCGCGCTGCGGTACGGCTGACGCCGGAACGGCCGGGGGGCAAGGGAGGCCGGGGGCCGGGGAGGCCGGGGAAGCCGGGGAAGCCGGTGGGAGCCGGGGAAAGCCGGTGGGAGCCGGGGAAAGCCGGGGGACGGCCCGCGGAGGGGCCACGCACGACGCACGGACGGCCCACGAACGCCCAACGGACGGCCCGCGGACAGCTCACGAACACAACTCACGGACGCAGCTCACGGACAGCTCACGGAATTCCGAAGAAAGGCCGACGGAAGCGGGTGGGGGGCCGAGGGAAGCCGAAGCGGAGATGAACAGAGAATAGCCCTATGATCCGCTTATCAGATTTATCTGACATTGCTGTCGGATTGATCCCCGGGCATACGCCGGTGGAATATCGGCGCACGAATTCCGGGGCCAAGCGCTTCGAGCGCCGGGATACCGGACTGTAGGTGACTCACCGTTACACCCGTACCCTGAATATGACTCCGTCAGGGAGAACCGCCGGGCAGTTCTCATGATCGTCATGGTACGGATCAGCCGCTCCTCATATCCCGCCCCGTCGCAATCGACCGCTCATTCGAACGCGCCCCGGGCTGGTTGCCGATCCGGCTCCCCCTGAGCCGCCCTTTCGATCGCGTTCCCCGGCTCAGCTCTTCAGCGGCGTGGATTCACCATGCCCCCTCTATCCATCCGGAGGTGCGCCATGAGCGGACGGGCGACGGCGGCGCGGGAAAACCCGGAATCCCGGGAGTCCCTCGTCACCGGAATGGGATTCTGCCTGCCGGGGGACGGACCTCCCGTCCTCACCGCGGACGACGTATGGGACGTCGCCGCCCACGGCCGCACATGCCTGCTGCACGACGGTGTCCACCACGGTCCGGTACACCTGCCCGAGACCGCGCTCCAGGAGCGGTTTCCCACACTGCCCGGGGTCTTCTCCCGGCATTTCACCTCCGCCCACCGCTTCGGCCTGGTGTCGCTGGCCGAGGCCTGCCTGGACGCCGAACTGGACCTGGAGGCGGGCGACCTGGCCGAGGCGGCCGTCCTGGCCGGCCGAGGAGGAGTGGATGCCCAGGTCGCGAGCTACCAGGCGGTCATGCGGGCCGACCCCGCGGTGATCGGGCCGCTGGGCGCGATGGACCTCTTCATCGGGACGGAACTGGCGGTCACCCCCTCCGACGTCGCGCTGGTGCAGAGTGCGGTGACCCGCTCCACCGGACCCTGCTACACCGTTTCCTGCGGCTGCGCGTCCTCCGCGGTGCAACTCGGCCACGCACGCGGCATGATCGCCGCCGGCGTGGTGGATCTCGCGGTGGTGACCGGCGTCGACGTCTTCGACGTGGAGCTGGTCCGCAACGCCCAGGTCCTCCTGCGCATCGCACAGCAGGCCGACGCCTCCCGGCGGGCGGCCGGCAAGCCCGCCCTGCTGCCCTCCTTCGACCGTCTGATGCGCCCCTACGACCGCCGCGCGGACTGCGTCAACTACGGCGAGGGCTCGGCGACCCTTGTCCTGGAGAGCCGGGAGCACGCCGAGCGGCGGGGGGCCCATGCGTACGGCCGGGTGCTGAGCCAGGCCACGACACGCGACGGACTGGCCAATCCGCTGACGAGCGACGAGAGCGGCTCGGGACTGGTGGCCGCCGTCCGCGCGTGTCTGGGGGACCGCTGGTCGATCGGGCAGATCCCCTACATCCACGGTGGCAGCGACGGAGACGCCCTCGTCACGGCCTTCGAGGCGAACGCCGTACGCGAGTTGTACGGGCCGGCCGTTTCGGACCTGCTGATGACCTCCCAGGAAGGCTGCTTCGGGCACAACGGTGCCCCCGCCGGCTGCCTCGGTGCGGCGCTGACCCTGCTGATGATGGAACGCGGCGAGGTCTGCCCCACGGCCAACTGCGAGGAGCCGGCCGAGGGTCTGCCGTTCGACCCCGTGCCCGGCACACGCACCCGCCCCCTCGCCTTCGACTACGCCCTGAACTTCACCTATCAGATCGGCGGTGTGAAGAGCGCCATGCTGCTCGGACGCGCGGACACCTCTTCGCCGCACTGAGCAGCGGGGGCGCGGCCGCTGCCGTGGCGTCCTCCTCACATTCCCTCGCGAGCCTTCATATCCCGGCACCTCCCGGCACATCCCATCGCATCCCGTCGAGTCCCCCTCGCATCACCTCGCACTCACCTCGCACCACCTGGCATCCCGTCGCACGTCGATCCGAACCCGTCGCCGACGGGACCGAGGAGGCCCACATGCCCAAGCACACGTACACCGCCAACGGAGTCAACGGAGACGAAGGAGTCAACGGAGACAGCGGAGACAGCGGAGACAGCGGAGGCAAGGGACGCCATGGAGACAACGGAGACCATGGGGGGTACGAGCGGATCGCGGTCGTCGGACTGGGGTGCCGGCTCCCCGGCGACGCCGACTCCCCGGCCGCCCTGTGGCGGCTGCTGACCGGTGGACGGGACGCCGTCGGACCGCCCTCCGCCACCCGCGCGCGGCAGCGGGGACCGGAAAGCCCCCCGGCCGGAGGCGACTCCGGAAGCCCGGCGGCCCGGCAGGCCGGCTATCTCCGCGACGTGGCCGGCTTCGACGCCGGCTTCTTCGGCGTGTCCGGCCGCGAGGCCGATGTGCTCGACCCCCAGCACCGCCTCTTACTCGAGGTGTCCAGCGAAGCGCTGGAGCACGCCGGGCTGCCCCCCGAGCAGCTCGCCGGGAGCGCCACGGGGGTCTATGTGGGCATCAGCTACAACGACTTCTACGAGGGCCTGGCCGGTCGGCCCGGGGAGGTCGAGGGCTCCCTGCTGACCAACGGCCACTGTGTCGCGGCAGGTCGCATCTCCTACCTCCTGGGGCTGCACGGCCCCAGCATCGCCCTCGACACCGCCTGCTCCTCCTCGCTCGTGGCGCTGCACCTCGCCTGCCGGGCACTGGCGGAGCGCGAGTGCCGCCTCGCCCTCGCCGGAGGCGTCAATCTGCTGCTCGGATCCCGCACCACGAGGTCCTTCGCGCGGATGGGCATGCTCTCGGCGACCGGCCGCTGCCACACCTTCGACGCCGCCGCCGACGGTTTCGTGCGCGGCGAGGGGTGCGGCGTCGTCGTCCTCAAGCGCCTGGCGGACGCCCGGCGGGACGGGGACCGGATACTGGCGGTGATACGCGGCTCGGCCGTGAACCAGGACGGCAACTCCGACGGCCTGGCCGCGCCTTCGGCGGACGCCCAGGCCGCCCTGTTCCGCCGGACCCTTGAATGCGCCGGCGTCGACCCCCAGGACCTCGGAATGATCGAGACCCATGGGACGGGCACGTCGGTGGGCGATCCGATCGAGTTCTCCAGTCTGTCCCGTGTCTACGGCACGGGACACGGCAGGTGCGCGCTCGGGTCCGTGAAGACCAACGTGGGGCATCTGGAACCGGCGTCCGGCATCGCAGGCCTCATCAAGGCCGTGCTCTGCCTCCGGCACGGCGTGGTGCCGCCCAATCTGCACTTCACCAGGTGGAATCCGGCGATCTCGGCCGGGGACACCCGCTTCTTCGTCCCCACGGCCCTGACGGACTGGCCCGTCGGCGGCCCCCGGCTCGCCGCGGTCTCCTCCTTCGGGTACTCCGGCACCAACGCCCACGTCGTACTCGAGCAGGCACCGCCCACCGGTCCCCGACGCCCCCGTGCCCCGCGCCGTCCCGGCCCACCGGCTCCGGAGGTCCTGCTCGTGCCCGCCGGATCGCCCCGGGTGCTCCCCTCGGCGGCGCAGCGGCTAGCCGACTGGGTCGAGCGGGACGCGCGGGACGTACCGCTGGGCGACATCGCCCACACGCTCGCGCTGAGGCGGTCCGCCGGACGGGGCCGTCTCGGCGTGGTGGCCTCCTCGCACGAAGACCTGGTGCGCTCCCTGAGGAGCTTCGCGGCCGGTCGTGCCCAGCCCCATGTGGTGACGGGAGCCGTCCCGGCCCGGGTCTCCCGGCGACCGGTGTGGGTGTTCTCCGGACACGGCTCGCAGTGGCCGGCGATGGGACGCGGGCTGCTGGAGCGGGAACCGGCCTTCGCCGCGGCCCTGACGGAGGTGGACGCGCTGATCTCGGCCGAGGCGGGCTTCTCGGTTCTCGGCATGGTGTCGGGGAGCGCGACGGCCACCGGCCCGGAGCAGGTGCAGCCCCTGCTCTTCGCCATGCAGACGTCGCTCGCCGCCCTCTGGCGGGCGTACGGGGTCGAACCGGCCGCCGTCGTGGGGCACTCCATGGGAGAGGTGGCGGCCGCGGTGGCGGCCGGAGCACTCACCCTCGCGGACGGGGTGAAGGTCGTCTGCCGCCGTTCCTCGCTGCTGGCGCGGATCGCGGGGGCCGGCGCCATGGCGACGGTGAGCCTGGACCATCGGTCGGTCGAGCGGGAACTGCACCAGACGGGAGTGGGCGGGGAGGTCTGCGTGGCCGTCCTCGCAGCTCCCCGGTCCACGGTCGTCGCCGGGGCGCCGCACGGGATCGCGCAGCTGGTCGCCGGCTGGGAGGCGCGGGGCGTTCCCGCCCACGCCGTCGCCGTGGACGTGGCCTCGCACTCCCCCCAGGTGGATCCGCTGCTCCCCGAGCTGCGGAGGTCCCTGCGCGGCCTGACGCCGCAGCGGCCCCGCGTGCCCTTCTACTCGACGGTCCACAAGGACCACCGCCGCGCACCGGCGTTCGACGCCGTCTACTGGTGCGCGAACCTGCGCCGCCCGGTGCGGTTCGCCTCCGCCATCGCCGCGGCCGGCGCCGACCGGCACCGCGTCTACGTCGAGGTGTCCCCCCACCCCGTCGTCACCCGCTCGGTCGCCGAGAGCCTGCCGGGCAGCCTGCGCGACCCCGTCGTCCTGCCGACCCTCCGGCGGGACGAGGACGAGACGGCCACGTTCCGCACCCAGCTCGCCGCTCTGCACTGCGCCGGGGTCGAGGTCGACTGGTCCGTCCTGTACGCGGGAGGCGGCCTCTGCGACGCCCCGGTCCTCACCTTCGACCGGCAGCCGCACTGGGTGCCCGACCCGGCCCCGGCGGGCACGTCCGCCGACGCCACCGCCGACACCACCGCGGACGCTTCCGCGACCACCGCCGACGCCTCCCCGGACACTTCCGCGACCGCCGCCGTGGCCTCCCCGGGGACGGCCGCACTGCCCGGCCACCACTCCGAGGTCCCCGGAGTGTCCGGGGTCCCCGGAGTCGCCGGAGTCCCCGGAGCGTCCGGAGTCGCCGGAGCGTCCGGAGTCGCCGGAGAGGGAGTCCACCACTTCTGGCAGGCGGACGCGGGCACCGACGCCGTCCCCTGGCTGACCGACCACAAGGTCCGCGGGAATCCCGTCTTCCCCGGCGCCGGCTACTGCGCCGTCGCCGCCACGGCGGCCTGCGAGATGTTCGGCGCGCCCGCGACGGACGTCCAGGTCACCGGCATCCGCTTCCTGGAACTGATGCGGCTCGACCCACACACCGAGATGGTCACCAGCGCGACGGTCACCGGAACCGGCCGCGCGAACTGCGCGATCCACGCACGCGATGACGCCGGCAACTGGACCCTCCTGGCCACCGCCGAACTGCACCACCGCCCCGGTCCCGTACCGCCGCCCCTGGTCCCGCCGCTCGCCGAGCTGCCCGAGCGGCATCCCGCCGCGATCGACCCGGGCACCCTCTATACGGGCATGCGGGCCCGGGGCATCGAGCACGGGCCCGCGTTCACCGGCATCACGAGCCTTCGGACTTCGGCCGACGGCAGGAGCAGCTGGGCCCGGATCACCCTGCCCCCGGCCGCGACGCGCCCGCCGCTCCGGCTGCGCGTCCACCCCGTCCTGATCGACTGCTGCGCCCAGACCCTCGTGGCCGGACTGCTCCAGGACGGCGATCCGGGCCTCGCCCTCCCCGTGGGGGCCGAGTCGCTGCGCGTTCTCGGCGACCCGGCCGCGGCGGTGTACTGCCTCGGCCGGATCACGCAGGAGGGCGACAACGGTGTCACCGGAGATCTTCACCTGCTCGACCAGGCGGGCCGGCCCGTCGTGACCGTCGAGGGGCTGCGGCTCGTACACCACCGGCCGTCGCGGACCGCTGAGGCGGGACGCGTCGACCACTGGTTCCTGGAGCCCCGCTGGCACACCGCTCCCCGAGACCAGGCGGCCACCGCCTCCCCCGCACCGGGAAACTGGCTCGTCGTCGGGGAAGGCGACGGCTCCGCGGCGGAGCTGGCCGACCGGCTCCGCACGGCGGGGGCGCAGGCCCATGTGGTCGACACTCCGCTCGCTGACGATGCTGACGACGCTGACGTCGGCGCCTGCGGTCACGACGGCGGTCACGGCCGTGACAGGGCTGACCGCACTGGCTTGACTGACGGCAGCGGCGGCGGCGTCCGCGGCACCTTGCGGCACGCGCTCCGCGCGGCCTGGACCGAGTCGCCGCCCGGACGTTCGGCGGAACCCGACGCGGTGGTGGTGCTCTGCCCACCCCCCGCCGACGACCCGGAGCCCGCAGTGCGCGGTCTGCTCCGCACCCGCCGCCTCCTCGCCACGGTCCAGACCGTGCTCGCCGGCCTCCCCCGCCCTCCGCGGCTGTTCGTCGTCACCCGCGGAGCCCAGACCGTACGCGCCACGGAGACGGGCGACCCCGGGCAGAGCGCCCTTCGCGGGCCGGTACGGGTACTCGCCTACGAGCACCCGGAACTGCGCGCGACCCACCTCGACGCCGACCCGGCGGACACCGCACTGCACGACGCGGCCGACGAACTGCTCAACGCCGGTCCGGAGGACGAGATCGCCCTGCGCGGCGGCCGCCGCCACGTCGCCCGGCTGGAGTACACGCCGCTCACCGAGACCGAGCGCACCCTGGCCACCACCCGGACCGTCCGCTACGGCACGGACCGCTTCCGCCTGCGCATCGGCCGCTTCGGCGACCTGGACGGCCTCGAACCGGTCGTCGCGGACCGGACGCCGCCACGCGCCGGGGAGGTGGAGGTACGGGTCGCCGCCGCGGCGCTCAACTTCCGCGACGTGCTGACGGCGATGGGGCTGCTGGCCGACGACGACGAGGCGAGGGACCGCATCGGCTTCGAATGCGCGGGGACGGTCACCGCCGTGGGGCCGGGTGTGCGAACCGCCCGCCCCGGCGACGACGTCCTCGCCGTCGATCTCCGCGGTGGCGCCTTCGGCACCTTCCTCACGGTCCCCGAGCACTCCGTCGCACCGCTTCCGGCCGAACTCGGCCCCACCGCCGCGGCGGCGCTGCCGGCCGCGTACGCCACCGCCTGGTACGCGCTGCGCCGCGTCGCCGGGCTCACCGCGGGTGAACGGGTCCTCATCCACTCCGCGACCGGCGGAACCGGACTGGCGGCCGTCGCCGTCGCCCGGATGACGGGCGCGGAGGTCCTGGCCACGGCGGGCTCGCCGGAGAAGCGCGCCCATCTCCGCGGCATGGGCATCGAGCACGTCATGGACTCCCGGTCGACCGCCTTCGGCGCGCGGACACGAGCCGCGACCGGCGGCGAAGGCGTGGACGTCGTCCTGAACTCGCTGTCCGGGCCGGGTATCCGCGCCGGGCTCGAAGCCCTGCGCCCGTTCGGCCGGTTCGTCGAGCTCGGCGTACGGGACATCCTGGCCGACGCCCCCGTCGGGCTCGGTCCGTTCCGCGACAACATCACCCTCAGCACCGTCGACCTGATCCAGCTGCAGCGGGAGAGGCCCGAGGTGTTCGCCGCCGTTCTGCGCGAGGTGCTCGCCGAGATCGCCTCGGGGCGGCTCGCCCCCCTGCCCCACCGGACGTACCCCCTGGAGCGGTCCACGGAGGCGTTCCGCCTGATGGCCGGCGCCGGCCATATCGGCAAGATCGTCCTGACCGTCCCGGAGCGGGGCGAGACCCGTGCACGAGCCGACCGCGAGCCGTCGCCGGTCCACTCCGACGGCTCCTACATCGTCACCGGCGGGCTGCGCGGTGTGGGACTGGAGACGGCCCGCTGGCTCGCGGCGCGGGGCGCCGGCCATGTGGTCGTCAACGGCCGCTCGGCCGGGCCGCGTTCCACCTCGGCGGCACTGGACGAGCTGCGGGCCGGGGGCACACGGGTCACCGTCGTCCTCGGCGACATCGCCGAGCCCGGTACGGCGGAACGGCTCGTGGCCGCCGCCACCGCGGACGGCCTGCGGCTGCGGGGCCTGGTGCACGCCGCGATGGTGCTCGACGACGCCGTGGTCACCAACATCTCCGACGACCAGCTGACGGCGGTCTGGCGCCCCAAGGCGGTCGGGGCGTGGCGACTGCACGAGGCCACCGCCGGTCACACCCCGGACTGGTTCGTCGTGTACTCGTCGATGGCGTCCCTGCTGGGCAACCCGGGGCAGGGGGCCTACGCCGCCGCCAACGCCTGGCTCGACGGGTTCGCCGCCTGGCGCACCGGACGCGGCCTGCCCACCCTCGCCGTCAACTGGGGCCCCTGGGGTGAGACCGGGGCCGCGGTGGACTTCGCCGACCGCGGCTACCGGACCATCCCCACGCAGCACGGGCTCCAGGCGCTCGGCTCCCTGCTGGTGCACCGGCGCACCCGTACCGGCGTGATCCCCGGCGAGCCGGAGACCTGGATCCTCCCGGCGGTCCGGCAGTCGTCGCTGTTCGGCCTGCTCACCGACGACGGGGCCGCACCGGCCGAGCCGGACACCGCCGCCCCGGACATCCGCGGCAGACTCGCCTCCCTCCCCCCGGGACTCGCCCGCCGCGCCGAGTTGGAGGAGTACCTCACCGGCCATATCCGCGCGGTGCTCCGGCTCGGCGACGGCACCGTCCTCGACCCCCAGACGCCCCTCAAGTCCCTCGGCTTCGACTCGCTGCTCTCGCTGGAGCTGCGGACCCGGCTCGAGGCGGGACTCGGCATCAAGATCGCCGGTGACTTCGTCTACCAGCACCCGACGCTCGCGGCCCTCGCCGCGGGCCTGGCCGGTCACATGGGCCTCCCGCTAGAGGAGCACGCGGAGTCCTGAGCCCGTGGGAGAGGGGCGGGCGCGGCCCGCCGGGGCTCGCACCCGCGCCCCGGCACCGCTCCCTCCCCTCCTGCGCCCCACCCTCCTCAGCCCACACGCTCCTCAGCTCACATGCTCCTGAGCCCCCCACCCTCATGAGCCCCACCCGTGCAAGGCCGACGGAGACCCACCATGAGCCCCTCGAACCTCGTGCTCCTCGAAGGCGGTCCCGACGACCTGCCCCAGGTCTGGCCCCTGCCCTCCGGCGGGTGCCGGGAGCCAATCAAGATTCCGCGTCACAACGCCTACGAACACTTCGAGTTCGCGGACCGCCACCGCACCCTGCACGGCGAACGCCTGCCGGTCTACCGCTGGGTCTACCGCACGTACATCGCGGAGTGACCCGAGCGCGGCACGGGGCGGGGCGGGGCGGTGCGGTGCGCCGGCTGGTCGACGAGCCGGCCTCTCGTGCCCATGCCGACGGCCTCCAACTGACGGGTGCGGGTGGGCCGCTGCAGCCGGGGTGGTTCTCGGACCCCGTATCGCCCCTGGCCCTTCCGGCACCGTCTCGACCGCCCCCGGGTTCCCTCGTTGCCCCCGATGGCCCTGTGCGATCATGCGAACACGGCCCGAGGGGGGGCGCTACGGCAGGCTGCGAAGACAAGGAGCGCGGTGTGGGCGCGGGTGGGGAGCGAAAAGGTTCGTCCATGTCCGACGAGGAGTGGGAACGGTTCCTACGCGAGTCGGTGGCGGGAGTCGCCGACGCGCCCAAGGAACCATCGGCCCGCGCACGGCGCGTGGCGAACGACCGGCGAGACGGGTCCGCCCCTCCACCGGGCTGGCGCACCTATACGCCCGCCCGACCCAGGCGGAGGAAGGGCTGGTACATGGCGGGGCTGCTCACCTCGGTGCTGCTGCTGGCCGTGGCCCTGGCCCCGGCGCAGATAGTCGACTTGTTCAGCGGCGACCCTGCGGAGTCCCGGCCGCTGGCAGCCGAGACGGGGCGCCCGGAACACGCGCCTCCCGCCGACCCGGCCCTGCCGCCCACCCCTGATGAACCGTTCAGGGGATCGCCGGCGGCGCTCTGGGCGAGCGGAGCCGCGGGCATCACGGTGCCCGAGGCCAAAGCCACCGGATGGATGAGCACGGCCCAGGTGAAGCACGCCCTGGAAGCGACCCGAACCTTCCTGGTCGCCTCCAATCTGGATCCCGGAGTGCTGCGCGGTCAGCGCCCCGACAAGGCGATGAGTCTGATCAACCCGCACCAGGAGGACGTACAGGCGTTTCTGCGCACCGCCTTTCGGACACCCGGCGAAGACCATGACCCCCTCCTGCTCTTCAGCCGCTTCAACACCTCGCAAGCACGCCCGGTCGGAGATGTGGTCAAGACGCGCGGGCGGATCAGCTATGCGGCAGGTGAACGCGGTGCGCTCCAGGTGACCGCCGATGTCACCTTCGTCTATCCGGTGACGAGTGCAGCGGGGGACGGCGACGACATCGTGCGCACCATCGTGCGCCGCGAGATAGCGATGAGCTGGGACGATCCAGCCAAGGTCATCACGGAGCCCGGCACCTTCTCACTCTCGTCGTACAAGCTCGACATGACCAACGGCGGCTGCGGCAGTCCCACCGGCTACTTCACCCCGGTCTTCGGGGCAGAGCAGCCCCCGAGCGCGGCCGGTGCCGCAGTCGACCCCTACGACCGCAGTGCACCGATTGACCAGGGCGGTGCGGGCGCCGGTGACGGCTGCCGGACCGCCACACGATCCTGAGTGCCCTACGGGCGGACGGCGGGCGAGGACTTCGGCCGCTCGGGCCCCGGCTACTCGGTGTGGCCGGCACGGACGGGAACGGCGAGCCGGGCCCCTCGGCTCCGCGCGACACGGTGCACATCGCGCAGGGACTCCGCGAGGCGGGCGATGACGTAGCGAAGCTGCTCGGGGGTGGCGGAGCGGTCGGACAGCAGGTCGTCGGTGTGGGCGAGGAGATCGACGGCCATGCCGAGCTGCACGCTCTCGATGTCGTCGGCGAGGCGCGAGACATAGCCGTCACCGTCGCCGATCAGGTAGCAGGGCTTACCCTCGGCACCGATCCAGGGGAGCAGGCGAAGCGACTCCGTGGTGGGACGGCTCACGCCGCTGCCTCCCGTCCGTGGACGACCCGCGGGCCGATGTCGACGCCGTGGACCGCGAGCCAGAGGGTCCGGTGGCGGGCCCGCCCGCGGAGGGCCTCGGCCTGGCGGCGCTCATGGGCGAGGAGGTAGGGACGGACGAGAGGGCTGTCCTCGCCTCGGTAGTACGGGGCGGGGGCGAACGTGGGCCGGGGCGGGCACGGCGGGTGGGTCGCTGGAGTGCGGGGGCCGTCTGCGCGCGGCAGGCAGAGCCGCGCGGGTGGCGGGGGCCACCAGAGCCGCAGGAGTGGTGCGAGCAGTCGGGCGATGGAGGGCAACACGTCGTCAACTCCCTGTTGATTGAGGGCCGCGCCCCTCGCACCGTTCGCGTCGGTCGCGCGGGTCCCGGCGTGCGGCTCCGCCGAGCGAGCCCCAAACCGGGGACTTCGCTCAGTAGCGATTCCCTCACACCCTGGGACCGGCCGGGCTACCCTGACCAGGGGGTTCGGTGTGACAGAGCGTTTGTCGCAGGGGAGTCGACGATGAGCAACACCTACGGGGAATGGCTGAAGGCCCAACGCGAAGTCGCCGGCCTCACCCAACAGGAACTGGCCGACTCCGCGATCATGACCCGTTCACACATCGCCCACATCGAGGCGGGCCGCCGGGTGCCGTCGAAGGAGGACGCGCGTCGGCTGGACAGGGCGCTGGGCACGGGCGACGTGCTGAGCAGCTTTCTGCCCCGGGGGGACGTGGCCGTTGCGGACTACTTCGAGGCGGCCAGGCAACTGGAGCAACAGGCGACGGTTATCCAGGAGTTCGCCCTCTCACTCGTACCCGGCATCCTCCAGACGGAGGGGTACGCACGTGCCGTTCTGGCGCCGGGTGCCACCCCCCGGAGTGAAGAGGAATGTGACAGGCTCCTTGTCACACGCCTGGAGCGAGGGCACGTCCTCGCCCACCCGGTCACTCCACTGGTCTGCGTCCTCCTGGACGAGGCGGTACTACGTCGGCGAGTCGGGAACAGCAGGATCATGGCGGATCAACTGGACTACATCGTCCGCTTGGCAGAGAGCGAGCGCATCCGCCTGCACGTCCTTCCCTTCGGAGTCGGCTACCACCAACTACTCCAAGGAATGCTGTCGCTGATGATGTTCGACGACCAGCCTCCGGTCGCCTACGGCGAGGGTGTACTCATGGGCAGGTTGCACGATTCCCCTGCCCTGGTCGAGACGTTGCAGCGCATCTACACTCTCACCCTGGGCGACGCGCTGCCCCGCAAGGAATCGATCGCCCTCCTGAGAGCGACAGCGAAGGACTACGGGCCACATGACTGACCGCATCATCCCGAACGCGGCTGCATCGAGTGGCTGGCGCAAGTCGTCCCACAGCAGTGGGGACGGCGGGAGCTGCGTCGAGGTCTTGGACGGCCACCCCGCCGGCGTCCCCGTCCGCGACTCCAAGCAACCGCACGGCCCCGCAATCGTGTTCGAGGCCTCCATCTGGTCGCGCTTCGTCGCGACCCTCAAGGACGCCTGAAGGCTGTCGAACGCCCCAGAGGCCCCGCCGGATCCCGGCGGGGCCTCTCATTCATGGCCGGAAGCAGATCGGATCAGGTTCTAGGAAGTGACCATTCGATCTACCTCTGGGAGTGAAGTCGGCGGCGCATCACCATACCAGGCGTATTCAAGCCCGGACAGCATGCCCGATTCAGCCCAGAGGATGATTTCGCCAACAAGCCCACCCTCATCGTCAATAACCGTGCAAGCTACCGGCGCAACCCCAGTTGCGATGAGAGCACGCGGCGCGCTATCCGTGACTCGCAGATCAACACTGGCAGAATTGGATCCCCACTGGGCCACCACTTGAACCCGGCCAAGTTGATGACGGAGCTCTACCGCTCCAAGGAAGTCCACTTGCAGAATCCGCTCTGCTACCGCCCGCTCCTTGGGCGTTCAGTGGGCGCGGTTCAACGGGAACCCGCACCTACCCACCTCCAGGGAACTTATCCGGGTTGAACGCCGTGCCGATTCTTAACGTTTCGAGTCCGGCGGCGCCTCTGACTTCAATCTCCATTCGGTCGCGGCATCCATGCCGGTCACAAATGCAGCCACTTCGGTGCGTATGTGAGATTTGAACACGGACCGCGATCAGCCGAAAAGGATGCGCGTCGAAGAGACTCAGTCTGCCATCCGTTCCAGGATGAGATCGATCTCGGATTCGATCTCTTGGTCAGCGGTAAGGTGGACATGCATCCCATTACTCACGCCGTCCTGCGCAAGCGTAAGAAGGTGTCGCGCCAATGAAGTCAGCCCCGCACGGTTGGCCTTAATGAGCACTTCCGATCGAGTCACAGAGACCGTGATCTCGAACCCCTCATCCCAAGAGAAGCGCAGCCCTTCATCAGGCTGGTAATCGGGGGTGACAATCACTTGCTCCATCGACTGCTCCTAACTTACTGACTAGTGGCTATGCCGCCCGAGGCGAACATTAACCCTCTCGGGCAGTAAAGCCAATAGAGTTGCGCTACTCGAGATAGATGTGTCGATTCTCGACTACCATCATTTTTCCAGGCTTCTTCGGGTTGGGGGCGAGTCGCTCAAAATTCATGTGCGGGCCGCCGCCATGTTGCCCAGTGATATCTGATTCACCCATTCTTGCAACACGTGTACCGTCCCTCGAAACGTACCGCCCGCTACCCGGAACGGTCTCCTTGTATCCAGAACCAAGCCACTTCTGTGCCGAATCGAGCGCATCGTTCGTCGGTATGCGGGTTCCGTCCACCGGGTGGCCATCGCCGTCGTACTTACGCACCGAGGTCCACGGACAATTTGAGTTGTGAACGAGGACGGGCGTCTGCTCCGCCAGCACATAGTACGTGTGGAGGTCGTTGACGGTGAGGTTGTAGGCGGGGGCGAGCCCGGTCCAGTGCCGGACAGAGTTGATCCGTGCCGCGCCGCCATCGGGGGTGCGGAGGGTGTCCTCGGGGGTGAGGTTGGCGGCGTTCTTCCATTTCTGGTCGTTTTCGGCCCAGAAGGGGTGGTGGCCGGTCGCCGTGAGGGAGCCGCCACCGTTGGCCTGGTCGAGGGTGATGCTGGTGAAGTCGCGATCGTCGGGGGTGTAGATCGTCGCGTCGACGCGGCGCGGGCCGGTCGTCCCTGTTCCGGGGTCGGTGGCAACGACCTGATCGCCGACCTTGATCTGCTCGATCGGGCGGGTGGTGCCGTCGCCCATGAGGACTCGGGTTCCGGCTGGGAAGCTGTCCCCGGCAGCCTCACGGACGCACGCGATCACTTCCTTGCCCCGGCGGGTTCCCGTGGCGGCGTCCTCGACGGCGTCAACACCCTTCTTGATGATCTTGAGCTTGCCGGCGGGGGTGACGGCGACGACTGCCATGGCGCAGTCGCCCCAGGAGGGGTTCTTGACGCACTTCTCGATGTCGGCGCCGCCCACGAGTTCCCATACGAGGTCGTCGAGGCCGAAGGCGTCGCTTTCCTCGCAGGGGTTGGGGTGGGCGTAGCCCGCGACCATGGTGTATCCGCAGGCTCCGGGTTCCTTCTTCTTCCGGGCTTCCTCGGCCTTCCGGGCTTCTTCGGCCTTGCGCTTGGCTTCGGCGATTTCCGCCTCACGCTTGCGCTTGACGTCCGTCCATGCCTGGCTCGCGGCAGCAGCAGCTTCCGCCTGGCTCTTGCCGGCTGCGATCGCGGAGTAGCGGGCGTTCTCTGCTGATGTGCTGGCTTCTCTGGCGGATTGGCGGGCGTATGCGGCGGAGAAGGCTGCTTGTGCGGCGGAGGCTTCGGCGGCGTCGGCGTCGCGGTTGGCGGCGTCGGCGGCGTTGCGTGCGGTGGTGGCGGACTTGCGTGCCTGGTCGGCGCTGACCGCGGCGGCGTCGGCGGACTTCTTGGCCGCGGCGGCGTAGCCATTGGCCGCAGCAACGGACTTCTTGGCTTCGCCGGCGGCGGTGGCCGCCTCGGTGGCGGCCTTGTTGGCCTTGGCAGCGGCCTCGGCGGCGCGCCAGCGGTTGGCCTGGGCGTTGGCGGCGATGATCTCGCCTTCGGCGAGGAGGCGTCCGATCTGGGCGCGGTGGGTGGCGGTGAGGTCGTCCTTGCGGGCGGCGGTGTACTGGCCGACGGCTATGAACTCGTGGAGCTTGCCCGGGGGGCCTGCCAAGGCCGCCTTGGCCGCCGCCTTGACCTCTTCGCCTCCGCCGTTCACGAGCTTGGAGGCGATGACCTCTTCATCGGTCACGCGGGCGGTGTACTGGCCGACTTCCATGAAGGCGGCCAGGGCCTTGCCACTGCCGTCCTTCAGGGCGATCTTGGACGCGTCCTTGACACTGATCCCGCCGAAGTTGTTGACCTTGGACACGGCGACGGCGAGGTCGGTCTCGGCGACGGTGTACTGGCCGTCGGCGTAGAAGTCGGCGATCTGCTCCGCGGTGCCCTTGAGCGCTGCCGCGGCACCCTCCCGCACCGACGGGTAGGGACTGTCCATGCTCAGCTGGAGGACCCTGTCACGCGTCTCCTCGGCGGCGGCGTTCCCCCAGCCGCTGCGCAGGTACTCCAGAACATCTGTGTCCGTACCCCTCAGCGCGTCGGCGGCGGCTTGCTGGTGCCAGGGGCCGCGGAGTTCGAGGGCGTCCAGGGCGAGCTTGCGGCCCTTGGCCGCGGTGGCCGTGACATCGGCGTCCGGCGTGGCCGCCTCGACGGCGAGAACCTCCGCCCTGCCGTCCAGGGCGCGTGCCTGGTCGATGACACTCTGGGTGGCGGAGACCAGTTGGTCGTTCTGAGCCTTCTCGGTGCGGGCTCGCTCCAGAGCGGCTTCGCCGCGGGAGGCGAGTTCCTCGGTCTCGACGTCCAGGGCGACCTGGTGGACCTGCTTGGCGGTACTGACCGCGGTGGTGGCCGTGTCTGCGGCGGTCTTCGCAGCCTCGGCCCACTTGCGGGAGTCCGCCGCGGCGGACGCGCTCTGCCCTGCGTACTTCGCTGCGAGGTCGGCGGCGTCGGCGGCCTTCTCGGCGTGTCCGGCGGCGGAGTTCGCCGCGTCGCGGGCCGCATATGCCTGCTGGGCAGCGCGCTGGGCTAGCGCGGTGGCGTTGTTGGCGGCCCGGTTGGCGGCGTTGGCGTGGCGGCGCGCTTCGGCGGCGGCGTTGCGGGCCTCTGCGGAGTGGACACCGGCGGCCTCGGCATGCCGGTTGGCTTCCTCGGCGGAGTCGGCGGCGGCGTTCGCGTTCGCGCCCGCGCTGCGGGAGGCTGCCGCGGCGACACCGGCGGCGGCGGATGCCTTGGCCGCCTGATCGACGGCGGCAGCCGCGGTGCGGGCCAGCGCGGCGGCCTTGCGGGCGGCGATCGCATTCTTCTTGGCCGTGTCGGCCTGGCTCGCGTTGCCGGCCGCGGCGATCGCCGAGTTGTAGGCGTTGTTGGCCGCGTTCGCTGCTGCTGCGGCGGCGTTCGCGGTCTGCGCCGCGGCGAGCGCGGCGATCCGGGCGGCCCGGTTTGCGGCGTTGGCCGCGCCGATCGCCGTCTGGGCGGCAGCGGCGGCGGCGCGTGCTGATGCGGCGGCCTGCTTGGCCTTGTAGGCCGCACGGACGGAGTCCTTGCGCGCCGCCTCGGTCTCCCGGGCGGCCTTCGCCGCGGCCTCCTTGGCCAGCTCCGAAGCGGCGATCGCGCGAGCGGACGCCTCCTCGGACTTCTTCGTGGCGGCCTCCGCCTGCAGCCCTGCCTGCTCGGCCTGCTCGGTGAGCTGCTCGATGGTGGCGTGTTCCTGGTCGCGGTTGCGGGCGACGAACTGCCCGACGGCCAGGAACTCGGCGATGTCCTCCGGCGTGCCCTTCAGCGCCGCCTTTCCGGCGGCCTTCATGTTCGGGCCACCGAAGTTGATCAGTTTGGAGACCTCGACCTCGTTGTCGGTCTCCCGCTCCTTGTACTGACCGGACTCGAGGAATTCCTTGACCGCCTCGGGCCCGGCTTTCAGCGCGGCCTTGCCCGCTTCCCTTACGCCGACGCCGCCGAAGTTGATGACACGGGACGCCTCGACCTCCCGGTCCTCCTCCAAGGGCTTCTGCCAGCCACTGCGCAGAAACGCCTGCAACTCCTCCGGGGTGCCCTTCAGCGCCTTCTTCGTGGCCTCGCGTACGGCCACGCCGCCGACGTTGTAGATCCGGCTCGCGTCGACATAGTCGTCGTCGTACTCGATCGCGGGCGCCTCGTCCAGGAACTTCCGAACGTCGTCGTCCGAACCAAGCAGCGCCCGCTCCGCCGCCTCCCGGATCCCCGCCCCGCCCGTCTGCCAGTAATGAACAGCCAGGTACCGGCCGAACGAGCCCTCAAGCCGTTCCTCCTGCGCGTACGCCGGGGTGGCCCCCAGCAAGCCCGCACCCATCACCACGGGGAGGACGACGCCGCAGACGCCCCTGCGTACTCCTCTCCCTATGCGAGATGACATCCCGGAATTCGGCATTCCGGAGGTTGTTCGCCGTTTCATCGGCACCCCTCGTTCGACCTTCAACTTCGAGCATGCGCACGACAGACCCACACCCCGGGGGTCAACCGGGCGTGCTTGTCGTGTGGAAGCGGTGGCCAAAAGGGTGAACGGCGTTTCACGTCACCACAGTTGAGAATCCCCCGAGCCCCCCGAATGCCCACACCTCCCGAAGGGGTCCGTGTGTGCGCACGGAGCACTCTACATCTGATTTACTCTTGGGTAACTTGCGTGGGGGATTTCACGCATTCCACTGACCAACAGGGGGAACCATGGCGATCTCGCGGGCCCGCGCGGCGCTCTTCACCACTCTCACCGCCGCGACCGTAGCCGTCGCCGGTATCGCAATGTTCGGCGTGGCGAACGCCGCTCCGCAGGACGGCGGGACACCCTCCGCCACGGAGCTGCCCTACGCCGTGGAGGACTTCACCCACCCCGGTGCCGCGCAGATCCAGCAGGACCAGCAGATCGTCCTGAAGCGCGGCGACGGCCACATCACCCTGGTGCCCTGTGAGGGCACCACCGACATCACGGTGAAGTCGCGTACCGGCAAGAAGAGCTACTGCTTCGACGTCAGCGCCAAGCAGGGCTACCTCACCCTCGAACTGCCCGACGCATTCGGCATCTGGACCGAGGCGTACCCGGTGACGGCCACCATCACCGCCGGCAACGAGGAGACCGTCGTCCGTGCGGCGGCCAACGACTACCAGCCCATCGGGGAGGCCGGGGACAACGGCGAGCGCTCCGTCCTGGTCGAGCTCCGCGTCACCGGCTGACCTCCGGCCGCCGGCTCACAAGACCCTTCCGCAGCCCGGCAGGCAGATGTGCCGCACGCCGTCCGCGCCGCGTTGCTCGGTGCCTGACACCACGTCCGGCGCCCCGTCATGCCTCTGCATTCGCCACGCCAGACAGGAAAACCCGTCACCTTGTCCCGTACACGCAACCGCTCCGCCGTGCTCGCCGCGGCCCTCGCCACCGTCACCGGCGCAGCCGTCCTCACCACTGCCCCCGCCACAGCCGCCACCGGTCCGGGCACCCCCGCCGGCACCCAGGCATCCGCGGCCCGCCTCCACATCGGGGAAGGCGACACCGCCCGTTCCTGCTCCGGCGCCCTGGTCGATCGCCAGTGGGTGCTGACCGCCGCCGCCTGCTTCGCCGTCGACCCGGCCAACCCCACCCAGGTCCCCGCAGGCAAGCCGGCCCTCAAGACCACCGCGACCATCGGCCGCAGCTCGCTGACCGGAACCGGCGGGCATGCCGCCGACATCGCCGAACTCGTCCCCTCCCCCGCCGGCGACCTGGTCATGGCCCGCCTGACGGCACCCGCCGCCACCGGCATCGCCCCCGTCGAACTGGCCGCCTCCCCGGCCGGCGAGGGCGACAGCCTGCAGGCGGTCGGCTTCGGCCGCACCAAGACCGAATGGGTGCCCGGCACCGCCCACTCCGCGTCCATGAAGGTCGGCGCGCTCTCCGACACCGAACTCACCCTGACCGGCGCCACCGCGAACGACGCCCTGTGCAAGGGCGACACCGGTGCCCCGCTGCTGCGGCAGACCGAGGGAGGCACCGAACTGGTCGGCATCGCCACCCGCTCACGGCAGGGCGGCTGCCTGGGCGAGAGCGAGACCCGCACCGACGCCATCGCCGTACGCACCGACCACCTGGCCGACTGGATCGCCACCACCGCGGGACGGTCATGGGCGCTGCTGATGACCGCCGACGACTTCAACGGCGACAACAAGGCCGACCTGCTGACGATCGACGCGGCCGACGACCACCTCTACGCCCAGCCCGGCGACGGCAAGGGCACGTTCGGCAAGCCCGTGAAGGTCAGCCCGGGCAAGTGGACCGGCATGCGCCTGCTCGCGGCAACCGACTTCACCGGCGACGGCAAGGCCGACATCCTCGCCGCCCACACCAACGGCAACCTCTACCTCTACCCCGGCAACGGCAAGAACGGCGTCACCGGCTCCTCCGTCATCGGAAGCGGCTGGGGCGGCATACGCCTGATCGCCGCCGCGGACTTCAACGGCGACAAGAAGGGCGACCTGATCGCCGCCCACACCAACGGCAACCTCTTCTTCTACCCGAGCAACGGCAAGAACTTCGCCTCGGGGAGCGTGTCCAGCACCGGCTGGACCGGCATGCGCATGCTCTCCGCCGGAGACTTCACCGGTGACGGCAAGGCCGACATCTACGCCGTCCACAACAGCGGAGACCTCTACCTCTACTCCGGCAAGGGCAACGGCACCTTCAACACCGCCGGCAAGACCGGCGGCGGCTGGCAGAACATGCGACTGCTCTCCGAAGCCGACTTCAACGGCGACCAGAAGAGCGACCTGATCGCCATCCACACCAACGGCAGCATCTACGCCTACCCCGGCAAGGGCAACCGCGGATTCGGCACCCCCATCGTCACACCCACCCCAGCCGTGTGACCCCCGCCTGACCGGCGGAACCCTGCCGGCAGGCCGTGCACTGCGAAAACGGCCCGTTCCACCGCCGTGCGGTGGAACGGGCCGCCGTCGTCGTACGCGGCTCGCCGCCCTCTCCCCCTCGAACTGCGAAAGGGGGCAGCCCGCGGGCAGGCGCACCGGCCGCGCCATGTGACAGGGCCGTCGTCACGTTGCTGTCGTCACGTCCGCCCGTCACGCTCGGCCGCACCGTCCGGCGGCGTCCGGCTGCCGTCCGTCCGCCGCACCCGCACGTGCCCCGCATCACTCTGGACAGTTTCAACAACCGCCGGGTAACTTATTCTGAGCAAGCGCTTAGACAGCGCTGTGTACCCGTCTGTGCCCAGCCAGTCACACGACCCGTGCCGAGGAGGCGTCCGTGCGCCGGACCGTATTCAACGAGGACCACGAAGCGTTCCGGGAGACCGTCCGCGCCTTCATCGAGGCCGAGGTCGTCCCCGTGTACGACGAGTGGTTCGCCGCCGGCCAGGCGCCGCGCGACTTCTACTACCAGCTCGGCGAGCTCGGCATATTCGGCATCAACGTGCCCGAGGAGTTCGGCGGCGCGGGCCTGGACACCCACAAGTTCGAGGCCGTCCTCTACGAGGAGACCGCGCGGGCGGGCGTCAACTTCGGCGGCTCCGGCGTGCATGTGCTGCTGGCCCTGCCGTACATCAAGATGCTCGCCACCGACGAGCAGAAGAAGCGGTACCTGACGAAGTTCGTCACCGGCGAGGAGATGTGGGCGCTGGCGATGACCGAGCCGGGCACCGGCTCCGACGTCGCGGGCATGAAGACCACGGCCAAGCTGTCGGAGGACGGCACGCACTACGTCCTCAACGGCGCCAAGACGTTCATCACCGGCGGCGTCCACGCCGACCGCGTGATCGTGTGCGCCCGCACCTCCGCCCCGCGCGAGGACGACCGCCGCTTCGGCATCTCCCTCTTCGCGGTGGACACCGCGTCCGAGGGCTACTCCATCGGCCGCAAGCTGGACAAGCTCGGCCTGCGCACCTCCGACACCGCCGAGCTGGCGTTCGTCGACGTCAAGGTGCCGGTCGAGGACCTGCTGGGCGAGGAGAACAAGGGCTTCTACTACCTCGGCCAGAACCTGCCGTCCGAGCGCTGGGGCATCGCCTTCGGGGCCTACGCGCAGGCCAAGGCCGCGATCCGGTTCGCCAAGGAGTACACCCAGGACCGCACGGTCTTCGGCAAGACGGTCGCGTCCTTCCAGAACACCAAGTTCGAACTGGCCGCCTGCCAGGCCGAGGTGGACGCCGCCGAGGCCGTCGCCGACCGCGCCCTGGAGGCGCTGGACGCGGGCGAGCTGACCCCGGCGGAGGCCGCCTCCGCCAAGCTGTTCTGCACCGAGGTCGCCCACCGCGTCATCGACCGGTGCCTCCAGCTGCACGGCGGCTACGGCTACATGAACGAGTACCCGATCGCCCGCCTCTACGCCGACAACCGCGTCAACCGCATCTACGGCGGCACCAGCGAGGTCATGAAGTCGATCATCGCCAAGTCGATGGGCCTCTGACCCTGTGAGCGAGGCTCTCGACGACCTGCTCGACCTGCTCGACCTGGAGCGGATCGAGCAGGACATCTTCCGCGGCCACTCGCGCCCCACGATCGTGCCCCGCGTCTTCGGCGGGCAGGTCGCGGCCCAGGCGCTGGTGGCCGCGGGCCGTACCGTGCCCGACGACCGCACGGCGCACTCCCTGCACGCGTACTTCCTGCGCATGGGCGACCCGGGCGCCCCGATCGTCTACACGGTCGACCGCATCCGCGACGGCCGGTCCTTCGCCACCCGGCGGGTCGTCGCCGTCCAGCACGGCCAGCCGATCTTCCACCTCTCGGCCTCCTTCCAGGTCCACGAGGAAGGGCTGGACCACCAGGCGTCGATGCCCGAGGCGCCGGATCCGGAGACCCTGCCGACCGCGGCCGAGCGGCTTCCCGAATACGCCGGGAACACCCTGCACCCGGAGATCGTGCGGCGCATGCTCGAGGCCCGCGCCGCGGTCGACATCCGGTACGTGGGCAGGCCCCCGTACGCCAGCATCGGCGAGCGCCGGGAGCCGCACTCGCAGGTGTGGTTCCGTACCAACGGCAAGCTCGCGGACGATCCGCTGCTGCACGTCTGCCTCGCCACCTACGTCTCCGACATGACGCTGCTCGACTCGGTGCTGCTGGCCCACGGTCGCGGCGGCTGGGCGGTCGGCGACGTCGTCGGGGCCTCGCTGGACCACGCGATGTGGTTCCACCGCCCGTTCCGCGCCGACGAGTGGCTGCTGTACGACCAGGAGTCGCCGAGCGCGCACGGCGGCCGCGGCCTCGGCCAGGCGCGCATCTACACCCAGGACGGGCGGCTGGCGATCTCGGTGATCCAGGAGGGCGTCGTCCGCGTCCCGCGCGACTGACCGGGCCGGGGGCCGCGGGCGACCGCGCCTGAGCCCACCGCCCGCGCGCGGACCCGTTCAGCGCCCGGCCACGGGCCCCTTCGGCCCCCGGCCGCGGACCCGTTGAGCCCTGGCCACGGACCCGCTGACCCCTCTGGGTCGCGGACCCGTCGAGTACCCGGCCCTCAGACCCGTTCAGTACCCGGCCGCGACGTCCTCGAGCAGACGGGCCGTCGCCTCGGGCGCTTCGAGCATCATGTCGTGCCCGCACGGGATGGTCCGGATCTCCCAGCCGCGGGAGCGGGCCAGGTCGAGGGACGGCCGCAGGTTCGGCATAAACGGTTCCGTGTGCCGTACCCACACCTTGTGCAGTGCGTCGAGCGGGCCGGGGTCGAAATGCACGGGGTCCGTCTGGCAGCGGAAGGGGAAGTCCGTGAGGCGGGGCCCGGCCCAGGCCCGCAGCTCCGGATCCCGTACCCCCCACTGCGCGAGGAAGGAGGCGTCGGCGGGCAGGTACCGTCCCTCCCCCGCCGCCGCCACCTGCGCGCGGTAGCGCCGGGCCACCTCGGGCGGTTCGACGTCCAGAAGGCACTGCCCCGGCCGGACGAGGAACGCTCCGAGGAAGACGACGGACGTCAGGCGCTCGCCGGAGCGCTCGGCGACCGGTCCGGCCAGGATTCCGGCGTAGCTGTGGAGCACCAGGCGGACGTCCGTGAGGTCCTCGTACCAGAGCAGGGCCGCCAGGTCCTCGACATGGGTGGCGACGCCGACCTCCGGGGAGAGGCGGTGACGGTGCTCGCCCTGGCCGGTGAGGCTCGGTGCGAGCACCCGGTGCCCGCGGGCCGTCAGCAGGTCGCGCACCGTCCGCCAGCACCATCCGCCGTGCATGGCCCCGTGCACCAGGAGATAGTCGGCCAACGTCGCACCGCCCGCCGGTCGTCGGGGTGCGCGCCCGCGGCTGCGGAGCGCACCGGGAGGAGCCTGCCGTTGCCGCCCAAGGGCGGCGGCCTGAGGGTTCCCCAGGACCGCCGGACCGCCGGACCGCCGGACCGCCGGACCGCTTGAGGGTTGCCCAAGGGGCCTCCCCCGGCGATCGCGGAGGCTTGCCCGTACCCGGAAGGGTCCGCAGTCAGTCTGGCACCGGCCGGCGGGGGCCGCGATCGCGGACCGGGTCCACCGCACCACCTCGGAGGACCCCGGAGGCCCGCCCGGATGCAGGGGGCCACCGCACCACCCCCCAGGGGCTGCGCCCCGGCACCACCCACCCGGATGCCCGCCCCCGTACGCAGAGCTCCCCTGCAAGGCCCCGGAGGCCGGGCCGTACGCAGAGCTCGCCCCGGGGCGACGCGCCCGAGCATGAGGGCCATAACGGACATACGCTCCCCTCATGGCGAGCGACGAGATCACCGGAGGCCCGTCCGGTACACCGCGCGTGCCCGGCGGTCCTGCCGACGCCCCCGTACCCGCCCCGGAGCGGATGGAGCCGGTCAAGGCGCCGCGGAGCGCCCTCACCGTGGTCGCCGCGGCGCTCGCCGGCCTCGGTCTCGCGGCGGCCAAGGCCGTCGCCGGCGTGGTCAGCGGATCGAGCGCGATGCTCTCCGAGGCCGCCCATTCGGTCGCCGGCGCGGTGACCGACGTACTGCTGCTGACCGCCCTGCGGCGGAGCGCCGGGCCCGCCGACGAGGAGCACCCGCTGGGCCGCGGCCCCGAGCGGTACGTGTGGGCGATGCTCGCGTCCGTCGCCGTCTTCGCGGGCGCCGCGGTCTTCGCCGTCCACGACGGCGTCCGCACCCTCGTGCGGGGCGGGGACCTCGGCGACCCGCTGCCCTCGTACATCGTCCTCACCGTGGCGGCCCTGCTGGAGGGCTGCTCGCTGTGGACCGGGGTGCGGCAGCTCCGCGGCGAGGGCGCCCGCTTCGGCCCGCCCGCGCGCCGCTATCTGCGCTACACCCCGGACACCCCGGTCCGGGCCGTGGCCGTGGAGGACGCGGCCGCCGTCAGCGGACTGCTGCTCGCGGCGGGCGGCCTGGCCGGTGCCCAGCTCACCGGCTCGCCGGTGTGGGACGGGATCGCCTCGATCCTCATCGGCCTGCTCCTGGGGTACGTGGCCTGGGTGCTGGGCCGGCACAACGCCCGGCTGCTCGTCGGCAGGCCGCTGCCGCCGCGGATGCGGCGGGCCGTGCACGAGGAACTGCTCACGGTCCCGCACATCGTGGAGGTGCTGGAGCTGACCACGCTCGTCCAGGGACCGGCCGGAATCCTGATCGCGGCGAAGGTGAACTTCCGGGACGTCGCCTCTGCCGAGCAGGTGGAGTGGGCCTGCGACGACGCCGAGGAGCAGCTGCGCCAGCGCTTCCCGGCGATCCGGCGGGTGTACCTGGACCCGACGCCGGCGGTGCACCGGACCCGGCCCGCCCCGGACGCCGGCCCCACGGGGACTCGTCGAGGACCCGCCGGGACTCGATGAGCACTCGCCGGGACTCGATGAGGACCCGCCGGGACCCGACGCCGGCCCCACGGGGACTCGATGAGCACCCGCCGGGACTCCGACGCCGACCCGCCCGGGCTCAGAGGAGACCGGCCGCGTCCAGGAGGTACGCGGTCATCGGGTCGTAGAAGCGAGGGTCGGTGACATGGTCGTCCAGCGGGACCGTCACCTGGACCGTGCCCTCCGCCTCGCCGATGAACAGAGCCGGGTCGTTGCTGTCGGCGAAGCCGACGGCGTCGACGCCCCGCTGTCCCGCACAGCCCGCCCAGCCGTGGTCGGCGACGACCAGGTCCGGCCGGGTGCGGCCGTCCCGCTCCAGCCCGTCCAGGATCGCGGCCATCGGCTCGGGGGAGTGGGTGTGCCACAGGGTGGCGCCGCGCTCCAGCACGGCCACGTCGGCGAACTGGAAGACCATGCCCTCGTCCGCGGTGAGCCCGGAGGGGATCCGGACGATCTCGCAGCCGGTGGATCTGAGCGCGTCCGCGATCTGCCGGTGGACGTCGAGCAGCCCGCCGGGGTGACCGGTGGCGAAGAGGACGGACTCCCGCCCGGCGGCGGCCTGCTTCAGCCGGGCCGCCATCCGGTCCAGGGCGTCCACGGTCAGCTCCGGGTCGATGGTGTCCTGTCCGTGCCGGTACTGCGGGTCGTCGTTGACGCCGCAGCGCTCGGCCATCACGGCCAGGACGTCCTGCTCGTCGCTCCAGCGGTCGCCGAGCTCCAGGCCCAGCCAGTAGTGACGGTCCCCGTTGGCGAGCCTGCGGTAGTGGGAGAGGTTGTTGTCGCGGGGGGTGGCGACGTCTCCGGCGATACGGGTGCGGACCAGATGGTCGACGAGGGCGGCGCGGTTCGGTATCGGCATGCGCCCATTGTGCCGCCAGGTGTGCGGAGCGTGCCCGGCGTCCCGAGGGCCGGACACCCCCGGGCCGCCGGGGCCCGGCTCGGTCTCGCGGGGGCCCGGCCCGGCGCTACGACAGCGAGGCGAACGCCCCGTGGGCGAGCCTGCGCAGCAGGTCCTCCATGGCCGCGCGGCCCGGCAGCCCGTTGCCGTACGAGCCGAGGTGCGGGGTGGAGTTGAGCAGGCCGAAGACGGCGTGGACGGCCGCCCGGACCTGGCCTTCGCCGGTCTCCGGGTACAGCTTGCGGACGACGTCCACCCACAGTTCGACGTACTGCCGCTGGAGCTGGCGCACCAGCTTGCGGTCGCTGTCCCGCAGCCGGTCCAGCTCCCGGTCGTGGAGGGTGATCAGCGGGCGGTCGTCGAGGGCGAAGTCGATGTGCCCGTCGATGAGCGAGGCGAGCACCTGCTCGGGGACGCCGTCCGCCTCGGCGACCCGCCGCCTGCCGCCGTCCAGCAGCCGGCCGGAGATGCCGACCAGCAGTTCGGCGAGCATCGCGTCCTTGCCGGGGAAGTGGCGGTACAGCCCGGGGCCGCTGATACCGACGGCGGCGCCTATCTCGTCGACGCCGACGCCGTGGAAGCCGCGCTCGGCGAAGAGGCGCGCGGCCTCCCTGAGGATCTGCTCGCGACGGGTCGGAGCGTCGGTCCTGGTGCTCATGCCGCCAATTCTAGACAACGCGGTT
This sequence comes from Streptomyces tirandamycinicus, assembly GCF_003097515.1. Taxonomy (NCBI): domain Bacteria; kingdom Bacillati; phylum Actinomycetota; class Actinomycetes; order Kitasatosporales; family Streptomycetaceae; genus Streptomyces; species Streptomyces tirandamycinicus. The sequence continues at coordinate 2,039,144 of NZ_CP029188.1, forward strand.
AGCGATCGTTAACCTGAAGGGGATGGGTTAACGCTCATTAACACGAACGATGCTCTGACAGGGGGCACGACACGATGCGGCAAGCACCTGTGCTGACGAGTGCGGCGGATCCCGCCTCGGACGCCTGGCAGGCCAACGAGGCGGCGCACCACGCCCTGGCCGACGCCCTGCGCGCGAAGCTGGCGGCGGCCCGGCTCGGCGGCGGGGAGAAAGCCCGGGCGCGCCACACGGCGCGCGGGAAGCTGCTGCCGCGCGACCGGGTGGACACGCTCCTGGACCCGGGCTCGCCCTTCCTGGAACTGGCCCCCCTCGCGGCCGACGGGATGTACGACGGGCAGGCCCCGGCGGCCGGGGTGATCGCCGGTGTCGGCCGGGTCAGCGGCCGCGAGGTCGTGGTGGTCGCCAACGACGCCACGGTCAAGGGCGGCACGTACTACCCGATGACGGTGAAGAAGCACCTGCGCGCCCAGGAGGTGGCCCTGGAGAACCGGCTGCCGTGCGTGTACCTCGTCGACTCGGGCGGCGCCTTCCTGCCGATGCAGGACGAGGTCTTCCCCGACCGCGAGCACTTCGGCCGGATCTTCTACAACCAGGCGCGGCTCTCCGGCGCCCGCATCCCGCAGATCGCCGCGGTGCTCGGCTCCTGCACGGCCGGCGGCGCCTACGTCCCGGCGATGAGCGACGAGGCCGTGATCGTGCGGAACCAGGGCACGATCTTCCTCGGCGGCCCTCCGCTGGTGAAGGCCGCGACCGGCGAGGTCGTCACGGCCGAGGAGTTGGGCGGCGGCGAGGTGCACTCCAGGATCTCCGGCGTCACCGACCACCTCGCGGAGAACGACGCCCATGCGCTGAGGATCGTGCGGACCATCGTCTCCACCCTCCCCGGGCGCGGGCCGCTCCCCTGGCCGGTGGAGCCCGTCGAGGAGCCCAAGGTGGACCCGTTCGGGCTGTACGGGGCGGTGCCGGTGGACTCCCGCACCCCCTACGACGTCCGGGAGATCATCGCCCGGATCACGGACGGCTCCCGGTTCGCCGAGTTCAAGGCCGAGTTCGGCACGACGCTGGTCACCGGCTTCGCCCGGATCCACGGCCACCCGGTCGGGATCGTCGCCAACAACGGCATCCTGTTCGCCGAATCGGCCCAGAAGGGCGCCCACTTCATCGAGCTGTGCGACCAGCGCGGCATCCCGCTGCTGTTCCTGCAGAACATCTCCGGCTTCATGGTCGGCAGGGACTACGAGGCGGGCGGCATCGCCAAGCACGGCGCCAAGATGGTCACGGCCGTGGCCTGCACCCGGGTGCCGAAGCTGACCGTCGTCGTCGGCGGCTCGTACGGGGCGGGCAACTACTCGATGTGCGGCCGGGCCTACTCGCCCCGGTTCCTGTGGATGTGGCCCAACGCCAAGATCTCGGTGATGGGCGGCGAGCAGGCCGCGTCCGTGCTGGCCACCGTCAAGCGGGACCAGCTGGAGGCGCGCGGCGAGGAGTGGCCCGCGGAGGCCGAGGAGGCGTTCAAGGACCCGGTCCGCGCCCAGTACGAGCAGCAGGGCAACGCGTACTACGCCACGGCCCGGCTGTGGGACGACGGGGTGATCGACCCGCTGGAGACCCGGCAGGTGCTGGGGCTCGCCCTGACCGCATGTGCCAACGCCCCGCTGGCCGAGAGGGACGCCTCGGCGCCCGGCTTCGGCGTATTCCGGATGTGAGGACCACTGTGACGTTCGAAGGACAGCGGATGTTCGACACCGTTCTGGTCGCCAACCGCGGCGAGATCGCGGTCCGCGTCATCCGTACCCTGCGGACCCTCGGGGTCCGCTCGGTCGCCGTGTTCAGCGACGCGGACGCCGACGCCCGGCACGTGCGGGAGGCGGACACCGCCGTCCGGCTCGGCCCGGCGCCCGCCGCCCAGAGCTACCTCTCCGCCGAGCGCCTGCTGGAGGCGGCCCGCCGCAGCGGCGCCCGGGCGGTCCACCCCGGATACGGCTTCCTCGCGGAGAACGCCGGCTTCGCCCGCGCCTGCGAGGAGGCGGGCCTGGTCTTCATCGGGCCGCCCGCCGAGGCGATCGCCCTGATGGGCGACAAGATCCGCGCCAAGGAGACCGTACGGGCGGCCGGGGTCCCGGTCGTGCCGGGCTCCTCCGGCTCGGGACTCACCGACGATCAACTGGCCGAGGCGGCACGGGAGATCGGCATGCCGGTCCTGCTGAAGCCTTCGGCGGGCGGCGGCGGCAAGGGCATGCGGCTGACCCGGGTGGAGTCGGCCCTGCTGGAGGAGATCGCGGCCGCCCGGCGGGAGGCGCGCGCGTCGTTCGGCGACGACACCCTGCTGGTGGAGCGGTGGATCGACCGCCCGCGGCACATCGAGATCCAGGTCCTCGCGGACGGCCACGGCAACGTGGTGCACCTCGGCGAGCGCGAGTGCTCGCTCCAGCGCCGCCACCAGAAGATCATCGAGGAGGCGCCCTCCGTCCTGCTGGACGAGGAGGTCCGCGCGGCGATGGGCGAGGCCGCGGTGCAGGCGGCCCGGTCCTGCGGGTACCGGGGCGCCGGCACGGTCGAGTTCATCGTCCCCGGCGGCGACCCGTCCTCGTACTACTTCATGGAGATGAACACCCGGCTCCAGGTCGAGCACCCGGTGACCGAACTCGTCACCGGCCTGGACCTGGTGGAGTGGCAGCTGAGGGTGGCCGCGGGCGAGGAACTGCCCTTCGGCCAGAAGGACATCGCGCTCACCGGCCACGCGGTCGAGGCCCGCATCTGCGCGGAGGACCCGGCCCGCGGCTTCCTGCCCTCGGGCGGCACGGTGATCTCACTGAGCGAGCCGGCCGGTGACGGGGTGCGCACCGACTCCGGCCTCAGCGAGGGCACGGAGGTCTCCAGCCTCTACGACCCGATGCTGTCGAAGGTCATCGCGTACGGACCCGACCGGGCGACCGCCCTGCGCAGGCTGCGCGCGGCGCTGGCGGACAACGTCACCCTGGGCGTCCCGACGAACGCGGGCTTCCTGCGCAGGCTGCTCGACCACCCCGAGGTGGTCGCGGGCGAACTGGACACGGGACTCGTCGAGCGGGAGGCGGACTCCCTGGTCGGCGGCACGGTACCGCCGGAGGTGTACGCCGCCGCCGCGCTGCTGCGGGAGACGCCCGCGCCGGTGGACGCCTCCGGCTGGACGGACCCGTTCTCGGTCCCCGGCGGCTGGCGCCTCGGCGGCGAACCCGCCTGGACCGTCCACCACTTCCGCGTCCCGGGCCACGACCCGGTGGAGGTCCGGCTGAGGGGCTCCGAGGCGGTCCTGGACGGCGGGCCGGTCCGGCACGTGCGGCACATCGGGCGCGCCGGCGGCACCGCGCCGGGCAGGGGCGCGGGCTTGGGCAGGGGCGCGGTCGCGGGTGCGGGTGCGGGTGCGGCGACGATCGGTGTCGAGATCGACGGCGTCACCCACACCTTCCACCATGCCGCCGCCCCCGGCGGGGTCTGGCTCGGCCGGGACGGCGACTCCTGGCACGTGCAGGACCACGACCCGGTCGCCGCGAGTCTGAGCGGGGCGGCCCGGCAGGGCGCCGACACGCTCGCCGCGCCGATGCCCGGCACCGTCACGGTCGTCAAGGTGGCGGTCGGGGACGAGGTCGACGCGGGCCAGAGCCTGCTCGTCGTCGAGGCGATGAAGATGGAGCACGTCATCTCCGCCCCGCACGCCGGGACCGTCACCGAACTGGACGTCACCCCGGGGGCGACCGTCGTCATGGACCAGGTCCTGGCGGTCGTCGCCCCGCACGACGGCGAGGGGCAGGAGGGCACGCCATGACCGTGGGACTGCCGATGGAGATGCCGGCCGGCGGGCTGCCGCCCCGCGTGCGGATCCACGAGGTCGGGCCGCGCGACGGGCTGCAGAACGAGCAGCAGGTCGTGCCGACCGAGGTGAAGGCGGAGTTCGTCCACCGCCTCGCCGGCTCCGGGCTGACGACGGTCGAGGCGACCAGCTTCGTCCACCCCAAGTGGGTCCCCCAACTCGCGGACGCCGAGGACCTGTTCCCCCGGCTCGCCGACATCGAGGGGGTGGTCCTGCCGGTCCTCGTGCCCAACGAGCGCGGGCTCGACCGTGCCCTCACCCTGGGCGCGCGCCGGATCGCCGTCTTCGCCTCGGCGACGGAGACCTTCGCCGCCCGCAACCTCAACCGCACGGTCGAGGAGTCGCTGGCCATGTTCGAGCCCGTGGTGGCCCGGGCGAAGGACGACGAGGTCCATGTCCGTGGCTACCTCTCGATGTGCTTCGGCGACCCGTGGGAGGGCGCGGTGCCGATCCGCCAGGTCGTCCGCGTCGCCCGGCGGCTGATGGACCTGGGCTGCGACGAGCTGAGCCTGGGCGACACCATCGGCGTCGCCACCCCGGGCCATGTGCGGGCCCTGCTCGCCGGGCTCAACGAGGAGGGCGTGCCCACCGACGCCGTCGGGGTCCACTTCCACGACACCTACGGCCAGGCACTGGCCAACACCCTCGCGGCGCTCCAGCACGGCGTCACCACCGTCGACGCCTCCGCGGGCGGCCTCGGCGGCTGCCCGTACGCGAAGAGCGCCACCGGGAACCTCGCCACCGAAGACCTCGTGTGGATGCTCCACGGCCTCGGCATCGAGACCGGGGTCGACCTCGGCCGGCTCACCGCCACGAGCGTGTGGATGGCCGAACGGCTGGGCCGCCCCAGCCCTTCACGCACCGTTCGCGCCCTCGCGGGCACGGCGTCCCACAAGGAGTCCTAGCCATGTCGCTCGACCACCGCCTCTCCCCCGAGCACGAGGAACTGCGCCGCACCGTCGAGGAGTTCGCCCACGACGTCGTCGCCCCCAAGATCGGCGACCTCTACGAGCGGCACGAGTTCCCGTACGAGATCGTCCGCGAGATGGGGCGGATGGGCCTGTTCGGCCTGCCGTTCCCCGAGGAGTACGGCGGGATGGGCGGCGACTACCTCGCCCTCGGCATCGCCCTGGAGGAGCTGGCGCGCGTCGACTCCTCCGTCGCCATCACCCTGGAGGCCGGGGTCTCGCTCGGCGCGATGCCCGTCTTCCGGTTCGGCACCGAGGAGCAGAAGCGCGAGTGGCTGCCCCGGCTCTGCTCCGGTGAGATCCTCGGCGCGTTCGGGCTGACCGAGCCGGACGCCGGCTCGGACGCGGGCGGCACGAAGACCACGGCCGTGCGCGACGAGTCGACCGGCGAGTGGGTGATCAACGGCTCCAAGTGCTTCATCACCAACTCCGGCACCGACATCACGGGCCTGGTCACGGTCACCGCCGTCACCGGCCGCACGGACGCGGGCAAGCCGCTGATCTCCTCCATCATCGTCCCGTCGGGCACGCCCGGCTTCACCGTCGCCGCCCCGTACTCGAAGGTCGGGTGGAACGCGTCGGACACCCGGGAGTTGTCGTTCTCCGACGTCCGCGTCCCGTTCGCGAACCTGCTGGGCGAGGAGGGCCGGGGCTACGCCCAGTTCCTGCGCATCCTCGACGAGGGCCGCATCGCCATCGCCGCGCTCGCCACCGGTCTGGCGCAGGGCTGTGTGGACGAGTCGGTGAAGTACGCCAAGGAACGCCATGCCTTCGGCCGCCCGATCGGCGACAACCAGGCCGTCCAGTTCAAGATCGCCGACATGGAGATGCGGGCGCACATGGCCCGGATCGGCTGGCGCGACGCGGCGTCGCGGCTCGTCCTCGGCGAGCCGTTCAAGAAGGAGGCGGCCCTGGCGAAGCTGTACTCCTCGACGGTCGCCGTCGACAACGCCCGTGAGGCCACGCAGATCCACGGCGGGTACGGCTTCATGAACGAGTACCCGGTGGCCCGCATGTGGCGCGACTCCAAGATCCTGGAGATCGGCGAGGGCACCAGCGAGGTCCAGCGGATGCTGGTCGCCCGCGAGTTGGGGCTGTCCGGGTAGGGCGGGCCAGGGTCGGCGCGCTCGCCCTCACCGTCACGTCTTCTTCGCAGGAGGAAGCGCCCTGCGCGACCCGGGGCGCCCAGACCGCTGCCGCGCCGACCGCCGACCGACCCGGGGCGCCCAGACCGCTGCCGCGCCGGCGCCCCGACCACCCGGGGCGCCCGGACTCCGGCCGCGCCGACCGCCGGCCGACCCGGCAGACCCCGGCGCCCCGGCTCCGCGAACCCGCCGCGGGCCACCGGAACCGCGGCCCCCCGTATCGCGCCAGTTGAGGTTAGGCTAACCTATCTTCGACTTTGCCAGAGGCCGCCCCCACCGGCACGCACCGAAAGCGAACTCCGTCATGCCCCATGCCCGCGCTTCCCATCTCACCCGTCGCGGCCTGCTCGCGGCGGGCGGCGTTCTCGGCCTCACCGCCGCCCTCTCCGCCTGCGGTTCCGGCGACAAGGAGGAGTCCACCTCCGACGCGAAGCAGTCCGGCCCCTGGCAGTTCAAGGACGACCGCGGCCAGGTCGCCGAGGCCAAGGCCACGCCGAAGAACATCGTCGCCTTCACCGGCATGGCGGCCGCGCTGCACGACTTCGGCATCGAGGTGAAGGGCGTCTTCGGCCCCACGTACGTCGAGGACAAGGCCAAGGGGACCAGGGCACCGGACGTCCAGGCGGGCGATCTCGACATCGACAAGGTCAAGATCCTCGGCAACGTCTGGGGCGAGTTCAACGTCGAGCAGTACGCGGCGCTGGCCCCGGACCTGCTCATCACCGACATGTGGGAGAAGGACGCCCTCTGGTACGTGCCGGACCAGTCCAAGGACAAGATCCTGAAGCTGGCCCCGAGCGTCGCCCTGTCGGCCGCCGACCGGTCGATGCCGAAGGTCCTCCAGCGCCACGTCGAACTGGCCGAGTCCCTCGGCGCCGACGTCGAGGCCAAGAAGGTCACGGACGCCAAGGCCGCCTTCGAGAAGGCCGCGGCCCGGCTGCGCGCCGCCGCCAAGGCCAAGCCCGAGATCAAGGTGCTGGTCGGCTCCGCGAGCGCCGACCTGTTCTATGTCTCCAGCCCGGCGCGACCCACCGACACGCTCTACTTCAAGGAGCTCGGCGTCAACTTCGTGACGCCCGCGAAGCTCGACGCCGGCGGCTGGTTCGAGGGCCTCAGCTGGGAGAACGTCGACAGGTACCAGGCCGACATCATCATGATGGACAACCGCGCCTCGGCCCTCCAGCCCGACGCCCTGACGTCCAAGCCGACCTGGGCCCAGCTGCCCGCCGTGAAGGCCGGCCAGGTCGTCCCGCGGGTCACCGAGCCGATCTACTCGTACGAGAAGTGCACCCCGATCCTCGACGACCTGGCCCAGGCCATCGAGAACGCGAAGAAGGTCGCCTGACCCATGCCGACAGCCGCGGCCGCCCCGTTTCGCTTCTTCCCTCTCCAGGTCGTGCGGACACGGCGGCTCGGCCCGTCGCTGATCCGCGTCACCTTCGGCGGGGGCGCGTCCAGGGCCGAGGGATCCGGCGGCGAGGCCCTCCGGGGCTTCGCCTCCGGTGGGCGCGACCAGTCCCTCTCGCTCTTCCTGCCGCGTCCGGGGCAGAAGGAGCCGGTCATCCCGCTCCCCGGCGAGCAGGACATGTACGCGCGCCTCGGCGCCTGGCGGGCGCTGCCGGACGACGAGCGGGCCGTGATGCGCTCGTACACGGTCCGCGCACAGCGCCCGGACGCCGGTGAACACGGCGAGATCGACATCGACTTCGCGGTCCACGAGGACGGCGGTCCGGCATGCCGCTGGGCGCAGCAGGCCTCCACCGGAGACCGGGTGACGGTCCTCGGCCCCGCGGCCGCCGACAACACCGCGGTCCGCTTCCGGCCGCCCGAGGACGCCGACTCGGTGCTGATCTGGGCGGACGAGACGGCGCTGCCCGCAGCGGCGGCCGCGCTGGAGTGGCTGCCGTCCGGGGTCCGAGCACAGGTCTGGATCGAGGTGCCGCACGCCGGGGACCGGATGGAGCTCACGACCTCGGCCGAGGCCACCGTCACCTGGCTGGTGCGGGACGAGGGAGCGCCTCCGGCCGTCGAGGCGGTGCGCGCCGCCGAGTTCGCCGGGTCCGCCCCGTACGCCTGGATCGCCGGCGAGTCGGGCTCGGTGAAGGCGTTGCGCCGTCATCTCGTGAACGAGCGTGGACTCGACCGCCGCCGGGTCACGTTCGTCGGCTACTGGCGCAAGGGCCTCAGCGAGGACGCCCTGCGCGAGGCCCCCGACGACGATTCGTAGGAACCTCCGCCGGACCGGCCCCGTCGACACCCGTCGGCGGGGCCGGTCTGCCGTGCGCGCGCGGCCCGTGGAGCCGGGTGTGAGCCAACTCGCTGCAGGTTCCGCGCGGTAGGGGCGGACGGAGGGCGGGATTCAGGTTAGGCTAACCTAAGTCCCAGCCGCCCCACGGTCCGCTCCTGCCCCAGGGGCGGACCGTGACATGTCCCCGCACCGGGAGGACCCCCACCATGCGCTCGCACCTGCTCAACGGCACAACGGCGGAGCTCTACCGCAGCTCGGTGACCGAAGGGGTCGAGCGGGTGGCGAGCAAACTCGCCACCACCAGGCGGCCGTTCACCGGCGTCTCCCCTGACGAGCTGGCCCCGGCGATCGCCGCGGTCGACCTCGACCAGCCGCTCGGCGACTCCTCCGCCGCGCTGGACGAACTGGAGCGGGTGTACCTGCGCGACGCGGTCTACTTCCACCACCCGCGCTACCTCGGCCACCTCAACTGCCCCGTCGTCATCCCCGCGGTACTGGCCGAGGCCGTCCTCTCCGCCGTCAACTCCTCCCTGGACACCTGGGACCAGAGCGCGGGCGGCACCCTGATCGAGCGAAAGCTCATCGACTGGACCACCCGGCGGATCGGCCTCGGCCCGGCCGCCGACGGCGTGTTCACCAGCGGGGGCACCCAGTCCAACCTCCAGGCGATGCTGCTCGCCCGCGAGGAGGTGAAGCCCGCGGACCGGGAGGACCTGTCGAAGCTGCGCGTCTTCGCCTCCGAATGCAGCCACTTCAGCGTCCAGAAGTCCGCCACCCTCCTGGGCCTCGGCGCGGACGCCGTGGTGTCCGTGCCCGTCGACCGCGACCGGCGCATGCAGACCGTCGCCCTCGCCGCCGAGCTGGAGAAGTGCCGGCGCACCGGACTTGTCCCCATGGCGGTCGTCGCCACCGCCGGCACCACCGACTTCGGCTCCATCGACCCGCTGCCCGAGATCGCCGCGCTGTGCGACGAGTACGGCGCCTGGATGCACGTCGACGCCGCCTACGGCTGCGGACTGCTCGCCTCGCCGACCCGCCGGGCGCTCCTGGAGGGCATCCAGCACGCCGACTCGGTGACCGTGGACTACCACAAGTCGTTCTTCCAGCCCGTGAGTTCGTCCGCCGTGCTGGTGCGGGACGGCGCCACGCTGCGGCACGCCACCTACCACGCGGACTACCTCAACCCCCGGCGCACGGTGGAGGAGAAGATCCCCAACCAGGTGGACAAGTCCCTGCAGACCACCCGCCGCTTCGACGCCCTGAAGCTGTGGATGACCCTGCGCGTCATGGGCGCGGACGGGGTGGGCCGGCTCTTCGACGAGGTGTGCGACCTCGCCGCCGAGGGCTGGCGGCTGCTCGCCGCCGACCCCCGCTACGACGTCGTCGCCGAGCCCCGGCTGTCCACCCTGGTCTTCCGCTACATCCCGGAGCGGGTCGCCTCCCCCGCGGAGATCGACCGCGCGAACCTGTACGCCCGCAAGGCCCTGTTCGCCTCAGGGGAGGCCGTCGTCGCCGGAACCAAGGTCGACGGCCGCCAGTACCTGAAGTTCACCCTGCTCAACCCCGAGACGACCGCGTCCGACATCGCCGCCGTCCTCGACCTCATAGCCGGCCACGCCGAGCAGTACCTTGGAGAGAACCTTGTCCACGCCTCGTGAGCACCGTGACATCCACGATTTCATCGGGATCGGGCTCGGTCCGTTCAACCTCGGCCTCGCCTGCCTCACCGAGCCCGTCGAGGAGCTGAACGGTCTCTTCCTCGAGTCCAAGCCGGACTTCGAGTGGCACTCCGGCATGTTCCTCGACGGCGCCCATCTGCAGACGCCGTTCATGTCGGACCTGGTCACCCTCGCCGACCCGACGTCGCCGTACTCCTTCCTCAACTACCTCAAGGAGAAGGGCCGGCTCTACTCGTTCTACATCCGCGAGAACTTCTACCCGCTGCGCACCGAGTACAACGACTACTGCCGCTGGGCCGCGGCCAAGCTGAGCAGCATCCGCTTCGGCACCACGGTCACCCGGGTCGAGTTCGAGGCGGCGGACGAGGTCTACGCCGTGCACACGGCCGCCGGCGAGACGTTCCGCGCGCGCAGACTCGTCCTGGGCACCGGCACCCCGCCGTACGTCCCGGACTCCTGCCGGGACCTCGGCGGCGACTTCATCCACAACTCGCGTTACCTCCAGGCCAGGGAGGAGCTGCGGAAGAAGGAGTCGATCACCCTGGTCGGCAGCGGCCAGAGCGCCGCGGAGATCTACTACGACCTGCTCTCCGAGATCGACGTGCACGGCTACCGGCTCAACTGGGTCACCCGCTCCCCGCGGTTCTTCCCGCTGGAGTACACCAAGCTGACCCTGGAGATGACCTCCCCCGAGTACGTGGACTACTTCCACGCACTGCCGGAGGCCACCCGCTACCGGCTGGAGACCCGGCAGAAGAGCCTCTTCAAGGGCATCGACGGCGACCTGATCAACGAGATCTTCGACCTGCTGTACCAGAAGAACCTCGGCGGCCCGGTGCCGACCCGCCTGCTCACCAACACCGCTCTGTGCTCGGCCTCCTACCAGGACGGCTCGTACACGTTGGGGCTGCGCCAGGAGGAGCAGGAGAAGGACTTCGAGATCCGGACCGAGGGCCTGGTCCTCGCCACGGGCTACCGGTACACCGTCCCCGGCTTCCTCGAGCCCGTGCACGACCGGCTGCGCTGGGACGGCCGGGGCCGCTTCGACATCGCCCGCAACTACTCGATCGACACCACGGGACGCGGCGTCTTCCTGCAGAACGCGGGGGTGCACACTCACTCCGTCACCTCGCCCGACCTGGGCATGGGCGCGTACCGCAACGCCTACATCATCGCCGAGATGCTCGGCAGTGAGTACTACCCCGTGGAGAAGACCATCGCGTTCCAGGAGTTCGCCGTATGAGCACCACCGCCCCCGCCCTGGGGACGTTCTCCTTCCGTCCCCTCGATCTTTCCCCTACCTCCGGTGGGGAGACCCCACCCCCTACCTCCGGTGGGGAGACCCCACCCCCTACCTCCGGTGGGCACGGCCCAACCCCCACCTCCGGTGGGCACGCCCCCAGCGACGCCGAGCTGCTGCACCGGTGGGTCACCGACCCCAAGGCCGCGTTCTGGATGATGCAGGACGCGAGACTGGAGGACGTCGAGCGCGAGTACATGAGGATCGCCGCGCACGAGCACCACGACGCGTTCATGGGGCTGCACGACGGCGAGCCGGCCTTCCTGATGGAGCGCTACGACCCGCGCCATGTGGAGCTGGTCGGTCTGTACGAGCCCGAGCCGGGCGACGTCGGCATGCACTTCCTGGTCGCCCCGACCGGCACCCCGATCCACGGATTCACCCGGGCCGTGATCACCGCGGTGATGCGGGAGCTGTTCGCCGACCCGGCGACGCGCCGGGTGGTCGTCGAACCGGACGTCGGCAACAAGGCCGTACACGCGCTCAACGAGGCGGTCGGCTTCGTGCCCGAGCGGGAGATACAGAAGCCCGAGAAGAGGGCGCTGCTGAGCTTCTGCACGCGTGAGCGGTTCGAGGCGGCCGTCGGCGGCGCGGAGGTGCCGCGATGAGCACGGCGATCGACAGCGTCTCCCACCTCACCCCCGAGCTGTGGGCGGAGGCCAACCGGCAGCTGGTCCGCAAGGGCCTCGCCGAGTTCGCCCACGAGCGGCTGCTCGCGCCGAGGGACCTCGGCGACGGCCGCTGGGCGGTGCCCAGCGACGACGGCAGGACCGAGTACCGGTTCGCCGCCGGGCGGCTGGCGCTCGACCACTGGCAGGTCGAGGCGGACTCCGTGACCCGCCACCGCGACGGCGCGGAACTCCCGCTGGACGCACTGGAGTTCTTCACCGAACTGCGCGGCGCACTCGGCCTGTCCGACGAGATCCTGCCGGTGTACCTGGAGGAGATCTCCTCCACCCTGTCCGGCACGGCGTACAAGCTCACCAAGCCCGAGGTGTCCGCGGCCGAGCTCGGCCGCGCCGGGTTCCAGGACATCGAGACCGGGATGACCGAGGGCCACCCCTGCTTCGTCGCCAACAACGGACGGCTCGGCTTCGGCATCCACGAGTACCACCGGTACGCGCCGGAGGCCGCGGCCCCGGTCCGGCTGCTGTGGGTGGCCGCGCACCGCTCGCGCGCCGCGTTCACCTCGTGCGCGGACCTCGGCTACGAGAACCTGATGCGGGCCGAGCTGGGGCAGGCGGCGCTCGACCGGTTCGACGCCCGGCTGCGCGGGCTCGGGCTGGACCCGGCGGACTACCTGCTGATGCCCGTCCACCCCTGGCAGTGGTGGAACAAGCTCTCCGTCACCTTCGCCGCCGAGGTGGCCCGGCGGCGGCTGGTCCTGCTCGGCGAGGGCGACGACGAGTACCTCGCCCAGCAGTCCATCCGCACCTTCTTCAACACCAGCGACCCGTCGAAGCACTATGTGAAGACGGCGATGTCCGTGATCAACATGGGCTTCATGCGGGGGCTGTCCGCCGCGTACATGGAGGCCACGCCCGCCATCAACGACTGGCTCGCCGGGCTGATCGCGAGCGACGACGTGCTGACCGCCGCACGCTTCTCGATCATCCGCGAGCGGGCCGCGGTCGGGTACCGGCACCTGGAGTACGAGGCCGCGACGGACCGCTTCTCCCCCTACCGGAAGATGCTGGCCGCGCTCTGGCGCGAGAGCCCGGTGCCCACCCTCCAGGACGGGGAGCGGCTGGCGACGATGGCCGCGCTGCTGCACACCGACCGCTCCGGGAAGTCCCTCGCCGGCGCGCTGATCACCGAGTCGGGCCTGGCCCCCGAGCAGTGGCTGCGCCGCTACCTGGACGCCTACCTGCTGCCGGTGCTGCACTGCTTCTACGCGTACGACCTGGTCTACATGCCGCACGGGGAGAACGTCATCCTGGTGCTCGGCGAGGACGGCACGGTGCAGCGCGCGATCTTCAAGGACATCGCCGAGGAGATCTGCGTGATGGACCCGGACGCGGTCCTTCCGCCCGCGGTCGAGCGGGTGCGCGCCGAGGTCCCCGAGGACATGAAGCTGCTGTCGGTCTTCACCGACGTCTTCGACTGCTTCTTCCGGTTCCTCTCGGCGGCACTGGTCACCGAGGGCGTGCTCACCGAGGACGCGTTCTGGCGGACGGTCGCCGAGTGCGTCACCGGCTACCAGGAGTCGATGCCGCAGCTGGCGGACAAGTTCGCCCGGTACGACATGTTCGCCCCGGAGTTCGCGCTGTCCTGCCTCAACCGGCTCCAGCTGCGTGACAACAAGCAGATGGTGGACCTGGCCGACCCGTCGGGCGCCCTCCAGCTGGTGGGCGAGCTGGAGAACCCGATCGCGCGGTTCCGTTAGCCCCGCGGACCCCGGACCGGGCGGGCGTCCGGCGGAGTACGGTCCTCCGCCGGGCGTCCGCTCACGTGTCATGATCGCCGCGGCCGTGACCGCGGCGAGCGCCCCTCGTAGAGCAGGTCCAAGCACTCACTGTAACCATGATCACGCAGGTTTATGCCCGAAATCGGGCAGGAATCTTGCGTTCAACCCCGACGGCACCCCAATATCTACGGGTGCTCGAACGCCGTACGTCGCATGACGACCTCATCGACCATCTGGTGCGCAGCACCGCGCTCCGGCGCGGTGAGGCGGCCCGGGTGGTGCTGGACGTGCTGGCGTTCTTCGACGAGACGACCGAGGAGTTCGTCCGCCGCCGCCACCGGGAGCTGCAGGCCGGCGGAGGCGTGAACACCGAGATCTTCGAACGGATCGCGGCCGAGCTGCCGCACCGCGCGGTGGCTCCCCCGGAGCTCTCGCTCCGGCAGCTGCGCCGCATCGTCTACGGCTGAGCCGCCACGGAGACCGCGTGCGCCGCGCACCCCGCGTGCGGCGCGGCCGGGCACACACACAGGAACGTCGTTGGAGGGGCAGAGACTCTATGTGCGGAATCGTCGGTTACATCGGGAAGCGCGACGTCGCGCCGCTGCTGCTGGAGGGCCTGGCGCGGCTGGAGTACCGGGGCTACGACTCCGCGGGCATGGTGATCACCAGCCCCAAGAGCACCGGCCTGAAGATGGTCAAGGCCAAGGGCCGGGTCCGCGACCTGGAGGCCCGGGTCCCCAAGCGCTTCACCGGCACCACCGGTATCGCCCACACCCGCTGGGCCACCCACGGCGCCCCGAGCGACGTCAACTCGCACCCGCACCTGGACCCCGAGAACAAGGTCGCGGTGGTCCACAACGGCATCGTCGACAACGCCGACGAGCTGCGCGCCAAGCTGGAGGCCGACGGGGTCGTCTTCGCCTCCGAGACCGACACCGAGGTGATCACCCACCTGATCGCCCGCTCCCAGGCCGGAACCCTGGAGGAGAAGGTCCGCGAGGCGGTCAAGGTCATCGAGGGCACCTACGGCATCGCCGTGATGCACGCCGACTTCAGCGACCGCATCGTGGTCGCGCGCAACGGCTCCCCCGTCATCCTCGGCGTCGGCGAGAAGGAGATGCTCGTCGCCTCCGACGTCGCCGCGCTGATCGCCCACACCCGCCAGGTCGTCACCCTCAACGACGGCGAGATGGCCACCCTGAAGGCCGACGACTTCCGGACCTACACCACCAGCGGCACCACGACCACCGCCACCCCCGAGACCGTCGAGTGGGAGGCCGCCTCGTACGACATGGGCGGCCACGACACCTACATGCACAAGGAGATCTCCGAGCAGCCCGACGCCGTGGACCGCGTGCTGCGCGGCCGGATCGACGACCGGTTCTCCACGGTGCACCTGGGCGGTCTGAACCTTGACGCCCGCGAGGCCCGCGGCATCCGCCGGGTCAAGATCCTCGGCTGCGGCACCTCGTACCACGCGGGTCTCATCGGTGCCGGGCTCATCGAGTCCCTGGCCCGCATCCCCGCCGACTCGGAGCCGGCCTCCGAGTTCCGCTACCGCAACCCGGTCGTGGACCCCGACACCCTCTACATCGCGGTCTCCCAGTCCGGTGAGACCTACGACGTGCTCGCGGCCGTCCAGGAGCTCAAGCGCAAGGGCGCCCGCGTCCTCGGCGTCGTGAACGTCGTCGGCTCCGCCATCGCCCGCGAGACGGACGGCGGCGTGTACGTGCACGCGGGCCCGGAGGTCTGCGTCGTCTCCACCAAGTGCTTCACCAACACGGTCGTCGCCTTCGCGCTGCTCGCGCTGCACCTGGGCCGCATCCGCGACCTGTCCGTCGCCGAAGGCAAGCGGATCATCGAGGGCCTGCGCAGGCTGCCCGCCCAGATCTCCGAGATCCTCGAGTCCGAGGACGAGATCAGGAAGCTGGCGGACGAGTACGCCGAGGCCAAGTCGATGATGTTCATCGGCCGGGTCCGCGGCTACCCGGTGGCGCTCGAGGCCTCCCTGAAGCTCAAGGAGATCTCCTACATCCACGCCGAGGCCTACCCGGCCTCCGAGCTGAAGCACGGCCCGCTGGCGCTGATCGAGCCGGCGCTGCCGACGGTCGCGATCGTCCCGGACGACGAGCTGCTGGAGAAGAACCGCGCCGCGCTGGAGGAGATCAAGGCCCGCAGCGGCCGGATCCTCGCGGTCGCCCACCAGGAGCAGGAGAAGGCCGACCACACGATCCTCGTCCCCAAGAACGAGGACGAGCTGGACCCGATCCTCATGGGGATCCCGCTCCAGCTCTTCGCCTACCACACCGCTCTGGCCCTCGGCCGGGACATCGACAAGCCGCGCAACCTGGCCAAGTCGGTCACCGTGGAGTAGCTCCCGCCCGGCCCCGGCACGACCTCGGCCCCGCCCCGGTCCTGCCCCGGTCCTGCCCCGGTCCTGCCCCGGCCCCGCTCGGCGGACGGCGACCCCCTTGCGCACGCCACCAGTGCCGCAAGGGGGTCGCCTCTTTCGTCGCCGGCGTGCAACCGCCCACGCCGGCGTCCCGCCGCTCAGCCGGTGGCCGTCACACCCCGGCCCGCGGCACGCCCGGTGAAGGTGGGCCAGTGCGCCAGCGTCGCGGTGGCGCCGTACCAGGCCGCGAGGCCCGCGACCGCGCCGGCCCAGCCGCCGGCCTTGGCCAGCCCGTCGTTCCCCGCGAACGAGGCGATCGCCAGGAGCAGCATCGACACGCAGAGCAGCCCGTACACGCCCTGGCCGAGGATGCCGCTGCCGGACGCGCCCAGGGTGAGCGTGAGCGCCAGGAGCGCGAACAGCAGCATGAACAGCCCGGCGGCCTCCGCCGAGACCTCCGCGCCGGTGCCCATCCCCCAGGTGAACCAGAAGGCACCGAGGCCCGCGAAGGCCGTGCCCGCACCGCCGTCGCCCGCCCGGAACTCGAGCAGTCCGACGACGAACAGTGCGATGCCGCCCACCCAGGTGGCGAGGGCTGCGGCGTCGGACGCCGCGACATTGTCGATCACACCGGTGTTGCCGATCCCGAACGCCAGCAGCGTCAGGCCCAGTGCGAGGTGGCCGAGAGTGGTTGACGTGGCGCTTCCCGCGGAGACGTCCTTGTCCACGGCGGGCTCCCTTCGTGCGCGTGGTGGTGCTGATTCCCAGCCACCCTTATCTACCCTTCACAAGCGCACAATCCACCCCGTACGGACGAGTAGTCATGACGGTCGTCAAAAAGTTACCAACAGCGCCGACCTGCGAGAACGATGGTGCGCAAGGGATTCGTGCGCCCTCTGGGGCTACGGGATGACGATGACGGGGCGCTGCGCACGGCGGGCGAGCCGCCCGGCGACCGAGCCGAAAATGCGCCCTACGAGGCCATGGGTGGAGCCGACCACGATGGCGTCCGCCGAATACTCCCGGCCGACCTCTTCGAGTTCGTTGCAGATGTCGCCGCCGCGTTCGACGAGGATCCACGGAACCTCGGACAGGTAGTCCGCGCAGGCGAGTTCGAGTCCCAGCACCTCGGTGCGGTGGTCCGGGACGTCTACGAAGACCGGCGGTTCGCAGCCCGCCCACACCGTGGTGGGAAGGCGGTTGGCGACATGCACGATGATCAGACCCGAAGCGGAACGCCTGGCCATGCCGATCGCATAGGCCAGTGCCCGCTCGCTGGAGGTCGATCCGTCGAAGCCGACCACGACGCCGTGCCGGAAGGCGGGATCGCAGGAACGGCGCGACTGTTCCGCCGCCTGCAGATCCGACAGGGGGTCGGCGACCTGCTTGCGGTCCGCGGGTTCGGGAGTTTCGTGACCGGCCATCGGTTGTCTCGGCGTTCAGATCCTCATGGGAGGGTGATGGTTGGTGGCGGAGCTCTGTCCGGGAATCATCTTCCCAACCCCATACCCCCAAGGGTACGGCGCCACTCCTTGCCTGCCCAGAGCTCGTCTTCGCCCGCCCGGAGCTCACGTGTCCGCTCCCGGCGAGCCAAGAGGCATGCGTCCCAGGGAGCATGCACGAGCACGCTCCGTATGGCAATGGCGCCTGCACCGTACAGGCTTCGCCCGCGGGCGCCTCCGGCACCCTCCGGCACCCTCCGGCACCCTCCGGGACCCGCGGGCTCCGGCGGACGGCAGGCGGCAGGCGGCAGGCGGCAGGCGGCACGGAGACGGGCGGCGGGGCCCGGGGAACCACCGGACAAGGGCCCGGCAGTGACCGCACGGCCGCGCTCCTCGTTGGTCTCCCGTCGGCCTTTCGCCTTCCCTCGTCGCCCCACCGGGTCACCGGGCCACCGGCGAGACCGCGCCGCCTCCCGGCGGATCCGTGGGCCACCCATCGGTGAACCCACCCCACCGATCGGCGAACGGATCCGCCGCCTCAGCCGCCTCAACCTCAGCCTCAGCCACAGCCGCAAGGAGCTTCCGTGCCCGCATCCCCGGCCGCCCGCACCTTCACCCCGCCCCTCGGCCGGGCTCCCGCACGCGGCCGCCGCAGGGCGCCGCGGACGACGGCCGGGGGCCGGGCGGCAGCCGCCGCACCGGACGCGCCGGGGCTTCCCCGCAGCGGCGGCCGAGCGGCCGGACGAACGGACCGCACCGCCCGTGCCGCCCGCACGGACCGTCCGGCCCGCACCACCCGCCCCGCCGGGTACGGCACCGGGAGGCCCGCGACGGCCGCCGACCGCACCCCGGCGGGCGACGCCGCGGCCGAAATGGTTCGATGGGCAACTTTCGGCTGTGTCATCGTCCCGGTCGTCCTTGTGGCGTACGGCACGTCCGTCGGCGGCGCCGCGGCGATCACCGCCGGCCTGGCCGCCGTGACCGGCGTGAGCCGGGCGCTGATGCGCCGGTCCGAGCGGGCGGCGGCGCGCCCCGCCGGGCCGCGGGGACACCGGAGCGGGGGCCGTCGGGCACGGCGCACCTCCCGCGGCTGACGGATTCGCACATACACACCCGTAGGTTTTCAGCCAACTTCGCCCGCGCGGGCCTTCCTTGCGGAAATGACCCGTCAACCCCCGTGCCACCTGCGGAGAAAGGACCGCGCGCGCCCCGCGCACCCTACGGGGATGGGCCATGCACGCGCCGCGCACTTCCCTGCGCGGCCTCCGGATGCAACGCTTCGTGATCGAATGCTTCGCGCCAAGTTGCCTTGTCGACAATGTGCCGAATCCGGAACTTGTCACGCCGGCACCACGGGACGCAGTAGATTCGATCATGAGTATCGAAGTCTGGGGACTCGTGCAGAACCGAGGGGAAACGTGCAGGAGCGACAGGCCCGACAAGAACGGGGAGACGCGAACACCGAGGGGGGCTTAGCGTCATGAGTCAGGACTCCGCCGCGCCGGAGGCCGTAAGGAAGCTGTCCGGGCGCCGCCGCCGGGAAGTGGTGGCGGTGCTGCTGTTCAGCGGCGGTCCCATCTTCGAGAGTTCCATTCCGCTCTCGGTGTTCGGAATCGACCGACAGGATGCCGGAGTTCCCCGCTACCGGCTGCTCGTATGTGCCGGTGAGGAGGGCCCCCTGCGGACCACAGGGGGACTCGAACTCACCGCGCCCTACGGGCTGGAGGCGATCGGCAGAGCGGGCACGGTCGTCGTGCCGGCCTGGCGGTCCATCACCTCGCCTCCACCGCCGGAGGCGCTGGAGGCACTGCGCCGCGCCCATGAGGAGGGCGCCCGCATCGTGGGGCTGTGCACCGGGGCGTTCGTACTGGCCGCCGCGGGGCTGCTGGACAGCCGTCCGGCGACCACGCACTGGATGTACGCGCCGACGCTCGCCAAGCGCTATCCGTCGGTCCATGTGGACCCGCGGGAGCTCTTCGTCGACGACGGCGACGTCCTCACCTCCGCCGGCACCGCGGCCGGCATCGACCTCTGTCTGCACATCGTGCGGACCGACCACGGTGCGGAGGCCGCCGGGGCACTGGCCCGACGGCTGGTCGTCCCACCGCGGCGCAGCGGCGGTCAGGAGCGCTACCTCGACAGGTCTTTACCCGAGGAGATCGGCTCCGACCCGCTCGCCGAGGTCGTGGCCTGGGCGCTGGAACACCTCCACGAGCAGTTCGACGTGGAGACCCTGGCGGCCCGTGCGTACATGAGCAGGCGGACCTTCGACCGCAGGTTCCGCTCGCTCACCGGGAGCGCTCCCCTGCAGTGGCTGATCACCCAGCGGGTACTGCAGGCGCAGCGGCTGCTCGAGACCTCCGACTACTCGGTCGACGAGGTCGCGGGCCGTTGCGGCTTCCGCTCCCCGGTGGCGCTGCGCGGGCACTTCCGCCGCCAGCTGGGCTCCTCTCCGGCGGCCTACCGGGCGGCCTACCGGGCCAGACGCCCGCAGGGCGAGCCGGTGGCCTCCGCGGCGGAGCAGCCGGCCGTGCCGGACCGGGTGTCCCCCGGGCACCCGAGAAGGTCCCCGGCCGCGCTGGGTGCGTCCCCCGGTTCCCCGGAACCGGGCAAGCACGGCCCGGACGCCTACGCCCCGGGGCGTCCGGCGCTCCCCGGCCAGCGGAGTGCGCCATAAGGTAGGACGCATGAACGATCGCATGGTGTGGATCGACTGCGAGATGACCGGGCTCTCGCTGGCCGACGACGCACTCATCGAGGTGGCCGCGCTGGTCACCGACTCGGAACTGAACGTGCTCGGTGAAGGGGTGGACATCGTGATCCGCCCTCCGGACGCGGCGCTGGAGACCATGCCCGAGGTGGTGCGGCAGATGCACACCGCCTCGGGCCTCCTCGACGAGCTCGCGTCCGGCACCACCCTGGCCGACGCCGAGGACCAGGTCCTCGCGTACGTGCGTGAGCACGTCAAGGAGCCGGGCAAAGCTCCGCTGTGCGGGAACTCGGTCGGCACCGACCGCGGCTTCCTGCTGCGCGACATGCCGAAGGTGGAGGAGTACCTCCACTACCGCATCGTCGATGTCTCCTCGGTGAAGGAGCTGGCCCGCCGCTGGTACCCGAGGGCGTACTTCAACAGTCCGGAGAAGAACGGCAACCACCGCGCGCTCGCCGACATCAGGGAGTCGATCGCCGAGCTGCGCTACTACCGCGAGGCGATCTTCGTCCCGCAGCCGGGCCCGGACTCGGACACCGCGAAGACGATCGCGGCGCGCCACGTGGTGCCCGCGCCGCAGTGACCCGCCCGCGTCGGGCGGGGCGGCGTCCGCGCCGCCCCGCCCGACGCGGTCCCGTTCCCGGGACTGTGTGCAGGGGTATCCCTGCCCGGTCGTCCCGGCGCCCGTCCGACCACTTCCCCGGCCCGGCCCCGCCGGGCACGTCCTCCTGCCGGGATCGTCCGCGCCGCCCTGGAGGACCCGGGCGGCGTCCGGGCGCCTCTCGAGCGCGATCCGGGCGGACGTACGGCACCGGCCCACCCGCACCCCGGTGCTGCGAACCGTGCACACTCCCGCCTGATCCGGGCGCGGATCCGGGCGCGCAGACCGCCTGCACCCGTAGGTGAGACCCCGGCGTCGGCGCACCTCCCGGCACCGGCGCCCAGACCGCGCGACGCGCCCCCGACGGCCTGTCGCCCCCACACCCGCCCCCACACCCACCCCGCACCGGCCTGCCCCCGGCACCGCGCCCGCACCGCGCCACGCACGAGTCGCCGCCGCCTCGGCGCTCGCGTACCGGGGCCCGTACGGAGGAGGCACGCACGGGCCGTGCGTCCCGCGTACGGCGGAGTGCCCTGCGGCCCTCTACGGCCAGGCGGAGGGGCTCGCGCCGAACCGCCGGAAACGCGGGCGCGAGCACCCTCTCGGACCCTGTACACTTTTTCTCGGCCGGTCGGGAGAACGACCGGTCATGGTGGGTGTAGCTCAGCTGGTAGAGCACCTGGTTGTGGTCCAGGATGCCGCGGGTTCGAGTCCCGTCACTCACCCTGAACGATCAGCCGGTGACCCGTGGAAGCGGGTCACCGGCTGATCGTGTTTCTCGTTCGGACGTTGGTCGAGTGCGGTTCCGTTCCGACCGGCCTTCCCTGCAATGCCATGACGAGCTGCGGGAGGCGCCGAAGGGCGAGCGGTGCCGCCTCACGCTGCCGGCTTCGGGGCAGCACCCTCCTGGTCCCTGAGCAGAGCGGTTCGCACTCCCCGGTATGGACCCGGTCCCCTGGCCCTTCCTCAGGCCCGGCCGGACCCCGTGCGCGAGCTGCCGCCCGGCGTGCGCGCACCGCTGCCTCCCACGCGACGAGCAGGGTTCGAACCGCCGCACCGCCTCTTCCGAGCCGCAGCACCAGGAGCATCTCCTTCTTGATCGCCGCAACAGAGCGCTGAAGCAGACGGCTCGCGTGATCCCGGGCACGCGGAAGGGTTACCGGGCGACCCGGCGACCTCTGAGCAAGCAACACACGCCGGCAGTCAGCCGCTGGACTCGAGCAGTTCCGCGGCCGCGGCGAGTGCGCGGTCCCACGGGTAGGCATCCGGCCGCCCCTGACCCGGTTGGTTGGGGACGAACCCGCCCTCGCCGTACAGCACGGTCACACCCATGGAGCGAAGCTCTGCCACGCTTCGCTCGAATGCCCGGTGTTGCACGTAAGCCGCGTTCACACACGGCATCGTCGCGATCGGGATGCCCTTGCCGACGCCCTCTGCCACGACACCGACGACAAAGCGTTCGGTGAGGCCCAGGGCCCAGGCGTTGATCGTGTTGAAGGTGGCCGGCGCAACCAGGATGGCGTCGGCCTTCGGCCAGGCATCAGGCTGCCCGGGCAGCTTGTACTCCGACCTGACCGGGTGGCCGGTCAGCGCCTCGAGTCCACTGAGACTGTCCCCGAGCCAGCGTGCCGCCGTGGGCGTGAGGCCCAAGCACACGTCCCACCCCCGGCCGTGGGCGTCTTCGACGACTCGCGCGATGTCGAACACCGGCGGGGCCGCGCTTCCGAACAGGTACAGGGTCCTCGTCATGCGCACATCCGATCACACACGACCGTCGCCGAACCGGGTGGAGTGGGAGGCGGAAGCGCTCACCGACACCGATACGTACGAGTACCGTGCCAAGTGCCTGCAAGGAACGGAGCCTGGTACGGCCAATCTGGATGCCGACAGCACGGGTGACCGCATCAGGGAACAGCGGAGACTGGCCAGGCTCACGCAGAAGCAGCTTGCCGACCGCCTCCCCTACTCGTACAGCCTGCTCAACCAAGTCGAGTGCGGCGCCCGACCCGCCACCGTGGACTTCGTCGCGGCCGTAGCCCATGCCCTCCGCATCGACGTCACAGCGCTCACAGGACAGCCCTACGTGGCCGAGCTCCAGCAGGACCGTCTGGCCGAACTGGTGCGCCCGATCCGCGAGGCCCTCGACCTGTACGACCTCGGGGACGACCCGCACCTCACCACCCGGGCCACCGGGCGCCTCATGGGCGCCGCCGACCAACTGTGCGCGGACGTTCGCGCGACCCACTTGAGGAAGGCCGCCCGGGCCCTCCCCGGCGTCATCGCCGAACTCACCACCACCGCCTACCGCACCCCAGGCCGGGATGTGTGGCAAGCCCTCGCCTCCACATACCGCACGGCCCACGACATCTCCGTCAAGCTCGGCTACTACGACCTCAGCGCCGTCGCCCTCGACCGCATGGACTGGGCCGCGCAGCGCGCCTCCGACCCGTGCCTCGGCGCCGTCCGCCAGTACATGCGCGCGCTGGTGTACTTCCGCGAAGGCGAGTACGTCATCGGGCAGCGGCTTATCCGTTCCGGTCACAGCCTGCTCGACCCGGCCGACCAGGGCCGGGAAGCCCTCGCAGTCGCCGGCCAGCTGCACCTCGGTGCATCGGTCATCGCGGCCCGGGCCGCCAACGGGACCGCTGTCGACACCCACCTCGGCGAAGCCGAGACATACGCCAAGCGGACGGGCGACGCCTCGGACGCGTACTGGCTCTCCTTCGGCCCGACGAACGTCGCCCTGCACAGGATGTCCGCGGCAGTGGAGATGCGCCACTACGACGACGCCGTACAGCAGGCCCGACACATCAAACTGCCGGCGAGCACGGCCACCTCTCGGCGAGCGCACTTCCTCATCGACCGGGCCCGTTCGGAGATGGAGATCGGCCGAACTGAGGCCGCACTCAAATCCATCGCCGAGGCGCGCCACGCAGCTCCGGAACAGACGCGGTATCACCCGGGTGCACGGGAGACCGTCAGGGGCCTGGTCCACCTTTCCCGCCGCACCTCCGACAGCCTCGGTCATCTGGCCGCGTGGATCGGTCTCTGACACCTACATGCTCGCCGGCAACGCTCACAAATCTGTGAGCGTTGCGCCCTCCGCCCAGCGCCATCCTGGTCACCAAGCCGACCAGCGAGGGAGCCGGGACCATGACGAACCGCAGATCGAGGGCTGAGGTCGCCGCAACCACCGCGGGGCCGGGGCTCGATGTCCATTCGATGCGCGAGGCCGCGCGGCGCGTCATTCTCATGGACGAGCCGCAGCCGCAGCTGGGCGAGCTGACCGCCGAAATGCGTGGCTACGTCGAGCGCCTGGTCCCCGAGATCCGCACACTCATCACTCACCAGCCCGCCGGGGACATGCCCGCCGAGGTCGAGCAGGTCGGGGTGGACGAGGCGTGGCGCAGGTTGCACACCACGGCAGGCTTCGGCGCCTCCGCCGCGTACCGCCGGGCGCGGAAGCTGGCGTTGTCGGTGTCGTCCCTGTGCGACCACTACGAGACCCTCGCCGCCCAGCGAAAGCGGTGAACGCGTTGACTCCACGCCCTGCATCGGAGCAACCCACATCGCCCCAGACTGGGCCGATCCGCAAGGACGTGACCGACGACGTTCTCGCCGACCTCGAGTGGCTCCAGGCCACGCGCGAGAGGCGGCTGGAAAGCGCGCGAGAGTAGCCCACCAGGCTGCCCTGCCCGCGTCCGTTACCGCGGCGGCGCCCGGACGGCACGGGGCAGGCCCCGCGCCGAGCACACACCGAAGGAGCATCACATGACCGCAGTGACCGTGGACCCGCGCCGAGGCCGTGACCTCGTCGAGCCCGAGCTCTTCGACCGGCTCGTCGACTTCTGCGCCAGGGAGTACGGCCTGGAACGCGTCGTCGCCGAGCGGGTCCAGGACCAGGCCATCGCCCTCCTGTACGTCATGGGCACCACCAAGTCGGGTGACGTCATGGCCCCGTCCGCGTCCGTGGACCCGGGCTGGCACACCTTCCTGCTGCACAGTGTCGAGTACGCACGGTGGTGCGAGCGGAACTTCGGCTACTTCCTGCACCACGTGCCCAACAGCAAGCTCCGCACCCAGGGGCTGATGGTGGACGTCGTCGGCCGGATCCGGGAGGCCGGCTTCCTCGTCGACGACCGCCTGTGGGGCAGGGCCGGAGAGTGCAACCCGCCGACGTGCTGCGGCGACGGGCCCTGCTGCTGACCCATCCGACGGGAGCGGGCCGCGCAGCACGGCGGTCCGCCCGCTCGACACAGAACGGAAAGACCGGTGCCGAAGCAGCCCTCCCCCACCAGCGCCCGCTCCCGCGTGACGCTCTTCCCCCTCGAGGGGCTCACAGTCGCGTACACCACCCGGTCCGGCGACCCCCGCGGCCTCGGCGACATCGCCATCGTCGCCGTCACCGCCCCGGACATGAACCCCGCGGCCGCCGGCGCCGCTCTGTGGCTCCTCGCCCGCACCATGTGGGCCAGCACCCCCAGCGAGCAGCAACAGGCCCGGTGGATCCTCACCCAAGCCGTACGCGCCCGCATCGTCCGCGCCCACGACCACCAGGACCTCCCCGACGCGAAGTGGACCGCCGACCTCGACCGGCCCTTCCGCCTCGACGCCCTCTTCGCCAACCACGAGACCCTGCTCACCGGCCGCCTCACGATCCTGTGACACCGCCCCGGCCGGCCCTTGAGTTCTGCCGGCCGTTGCAACGGCAATGTCAGTGGCGGTGTCTACCGTGTCCGTCACGATCAGGCAGAGCGGATGGTGTAGGCATGGGTGGGGATCAGGACCCGGTGACGGTCATCGAGGTGTCGTATGCGCCGGCGTGGGACCTCGAGGCTCGGGCGCCGTGGCGGCAGCTGACGGCCGAGGCGGCGCGGGAACGGGATCGCGCGGGGCTTCCGTACGTCGTGGTGTACCGGATCCCGGGGCGGCGGGTTCCGCTGGAGGTCCGGCTCGTTTCCTGGCGGGACCACTACGTCGGCCTGTGGCTCTACGACGACCAGGGCCGCCGCACCGACGAGCTGGACCTGCGGCTGCTGGACGACCAGAGCCGGCTGCTCAGCCGGCGTATCCGCGCGTGGCGGTACACCGGCCCGGAGATGGCGGAGTTCGACGAGCGGTGCCCCCGCTCCAGCATGGAGCTGTTTCCGGACGGCAAGGGCTCCGTTTCGCAGGAACCGCAGGGTGCGCGGGGACGGAGGTTCGTCACGGTACCGGGCGCTGACGTGCGGCGTTGGCAGGGCCGCCCCGGGTTCGGGGACTGGCCGGTCGTCTCCGCCCTCTGGCAGAGGGTGCCGGGGCCGGTGACGCTCCGGCCCGCGCCGCTCGACCCGGGTGCGGGCACCGAGGACGCCTGCGACGACGCTTCCGTCCCCCCTGCATCCTGCTGGCGGCCACCGCAGCCCGGGCGTCCCGGGCCGATCGACGCCCTCTTCCGGCCCGGGACGCGCATGACCGACGGATACCACCCCGAGATGACCGTCGTGGAGCCGCGCCGGTCAGGGACTCTGCGTGTGCCGAGTGGCCTGCTGGCCGTCTCCGGACCGGACGGCCTCTCCGACGACGGGCCCGCCATCACGGTCTGCGTCCCGCCCGGGGAGTACGTACTCGAAGAAGCCCGGGTTCGTGTGGGCTACGACTGCGAGTGGAGCCAGGGCTGGGTCACCCATACGGACACCACGGCGGTCCGGCTGCGCATCAGCGAGTCCCCCGCCGTGTCGTGGGAGATGGCACTCGGTCCGGATGACGACCCCCGTCTGCTCGGGGAGCACGAGATCTTCGGCTTCGGTACCGACGGTGCGACTGGCTGCTTCGCCGACGCAGGCGCCTGGGAGTCGCTCCACCGGCTCTTCGAGCGACACCTTGTCCACGGGGAGCCGGATGCCGGCCAGGACATACCCGACTCCATATACTTCCTGCGCACTCAGGACGAGGCCTCGGGCGGCGAGCTGGTCGCCTTCGCGACGTCCGGCGACGGCGTCCACCCCGTATGGGTGGGGCGCTCCGCGGACGGAGACCTGGCCGAGGTGGTGGTGCTGGTGGACGGGATGCCGGCGGTGCTGCAGGACGCCGGTGCCGACGATGCGGAGACGGCACCGGTGTGAGACCGGTGTCCCGGCGGATCGGCTTCCTGACCGGGCCCGGTCGCGCCTTCGCGCGGCCCGCGCCGGGACACTCGGCCGCTGACCCAAACCGCGGGCCCGGGCCGCCGGCTTCGGGCCGCTGACCCGGACCACGGGAGATCCCAGGCCACAAGAGATCCCAGGCCGCGGGAGACCGCACGTCGCGGGGCATCCCGGACCGCTACGAGGAGTCCCTGACCACCAGCTCGGTCGGCAGGACGATCCTCGGCCGTTCCGGCCCGCCGCGGTCGGCGATCTCCTTCAGCAGCAGACCGGCCATCGTGCGGCCCATCTCCTCGATGGGCTGACGGACGCTGGTGAGCGCCGGGTCCATGTGGCGGGCCACGGCGGAGTCGTCGAAGCCGACCAGGGCCACGTCGTCCGGGATGCGCCGGCCCGCCTCGCGCAGCACCTGGCGGGCACCCGCGGCCATGACGTCGGAGGCGGCGAAGACCGCGTCCAGCGCGGGTCGGCGGTCGAGCAGGGCGCGCATCGCACGGCGGCCGCCCTCCTCGGTGAAGTCTGCGCGCTCCACCAGCCGCTCGTCGGCCGCCACACCGGCCTCCGCGAGGGCGTCCCGGTAGCCGTCCAGGCGGCACTGGGCCGCGTAGACGTCGAGCCGACCGGTGATCGTCGCGATGGCCCGGCGACCCCGGGCGAGGAGATGGACGACGGCGGCGCGGCCGCCCCCGGTGTTGTCGGAGTCGACAGCGGCGAGGGGGTCCTCGGCGGAGCGGCGGCCGCTGATGACGGCGGGGATCCCCAGCTGGTCCAGCAGGTCGGGCAGCGGGTCGTCGGCGTGCACCGACACCAGCAGCACGCCGTCCACCCGGCCCGCCGCGAGGTAGTCGGCCAGTCTGCGCCGCTCCCGGTCCGAACCCGCGAAGGTGAGGAGCAGTTGCATGTCGGTGTCGGCGAGGGTCGCGCCGACTCCGCGCACGATGTGGGAGAAGTACGGCTCGGCGAAGAACCGCGCCTCGGACTCGGGGACCACGAGCGCGATGGCGTCGGTGCGGTTGGCCGCGAGTGCGCGGGCGGCACGGTTGGGTACGTAGCCCAGCTCGGCGACGGCCGCCTCGACGGCGGCGCGGGTCGTGTCGCGCTCACCCGGGGCGAACCGTTGATCACCCGGGAGACCGTGCCCCGGCCCACGCCGGCCCGGGCGGCGACCTCCTCGAGGGTCGGCCTGCCCCCGCCGCGTCCCGAGCCCCTGGTCCCGCCGGGGGAGGCCGTACGCGTCCCGCCCCTCGCGGGGATACCGGAATCCCGGCGATCCACCATGATCCGCCTCCCGTCCTCCCTGTCCCAAGAACACTACGCGCAGGAAGTCTTGACAGTCCCGCGTGAAGCCGCAACCCTTCAACCCATCACAGGTGGGAGCGCTCCCACTCTATCGGACCCCTTCACAACCCGTACGTTCCCGGCCCGAGTCGCAGCTTCAACCCATGGGCGGACCGGAAGGGTTGGCGGGGTCGGCACGTCAGGGCACTAGGAGGACGCAATGCGCAGGACCGTAATCCTGGCGGTCGTCGCGGCACTGGGCGCCGGGCTGCTCGCCGGCTGCGCCGAGGACGGCGAGGAGACCGCCGGAGGCTCCGCGGGCGACGGGGGCGGCGGCAAGGGCAGAACCACCATCACGGTGGGAGTCTTCGGGGCCTTCGGCCTCAAGGAGGCCGGGCTCTACGACGAGTACATGAAGCTCAACAAGCACATCGAGATCAAGCAGACCTCGATCGAGCGCAACGAGAACTACTACCCGCAGCTGCTCACCCACCTGGGCACCGGCAGCGGTCTGGCCGACATCCAGGCGGTCGAGGTCAACAACATCGCCGAGATCACCGCCACCCAGGCGGACAAGCTCGTCGATCTCGGCGGGACCGAAGGCGTCAGCAAGGACGCCTTCCTGCCGTGGAAGTGGGCGCAGGCCACGTCGAGGGACGGGAAGACCGTCGGGCTCGGCACGGACATCGGCCCGCAGGGCATCTGCTACCGCAAGGACCTCTTCGCCAAGGCCGGACTGCCGACCGACCGCGAGGCCGTCGGCCGGCTCTGGGCCGGCGACTGGGACAAGTACCTGGCCGCAGGCCGGCAGTTCAAGGCCAAGGCGCCCAAGGGCACCGCCTTCGTGGACTCGGCTTCCGGGATCATGGCCGCGGTCACCGGCAGCAGCGCCAAGCGGTTCTACGACGAGAACGGCGAGGTCGTGTACAAGACCAACCCGGCCGTGAAGGAGGCCTGGGACGTCGCCGCCGCGTTCGCGACCGAGGGGCTGACCGGAAGGCTGCAGCAGTTCACTCCCGCCTGGGACCAGGGCTACGCCAACGGCACCTTCGCCACGGTCTCCTGCCCGGCGTGGATGCTCGGCTACATCCAGGACAAGAGCGGGGCGGCCGGGAAGGGCAAGTGGGACGTCGCCCCCGCGCCGAAGCCCAGCAACTGGGGCGGTTCGTTCCTGATCGTGCCCAAGGCGGGCAGGAACACGACCGAGGCGGCGAAGCTCGCGGCCTGGCTGACCGCGCCCGAGCAGCAGGCGAAGCTCTTCGAGAAGCGCGGCAGCTTCCCGAGCGCCAAGGCCGCGTACGCGCTTCCCGCGGTGTCCGGCGCCACGCACGACTACTTCGGCGGTGCTCCGATCGGCGAGATCTTCTCCCGGGCCGCCGAGGGCATTCCGGTCACCATCGTCGGGCCGAAGGACCTGGTGATCGCCCAGAACCTCGCCGACATCGGCATGCTCCAGGTCGACCAGAAGGGCCGGTCGTCCGAGGAGGGCTGGAAGGCCGCCGTGAAGGCCATCGACAACGCGCTGGACCAGTGACCGGACGGATGGCACCAGTGACCGGCACGGCACATGACACCGCTGCCACCGCGCCCTCCGGGGAGGGGGGCGCGGCCCCGGCGCGGCGGTCCGGGGCCAGGGACCTCGCCGCGGCGGAGCGCCGGCGGGAGCGGCGCAGCCGCCGGTACCAGCGGCGCAGCCGCTGGTACCGGCGGGACGTGCGGTGGAGCCCGTACGCCTTCGTCGCCCCCTTCTTCCTGTTCTTCGCGGCCTTCGGGCTCTTCCCGCTGCTCTACACCGGCTGGGCGTCGCTGCACCGGGTGGAGCTGACGGCCCCGACGGACATGGAGTGGGTGGGCCTGCGGAACTTCGCGCGGCTGCTCGAGGACGAGTTCTTCTGGAACGCGCTGAAGAACACCTTCACCATCGGGGTCATCTCGACGGTCCCGCAGCTGCTGATCGCCCTGGGCATCGCCCATCTGCTGAACTACAAGCTGCGCGGCTCGATGTTCTTCCGGGTCGCCGCGCTCACCCCGTACGCGACGTCCGTCGCGGCGGCCACGCTCGTCTTCGTCCTGATGTTCGGGCGGGACTACGGGATGATCAACTGGGCGCTGGGGCTGGCCGGGATCGGGCCGGTCGACTGGCAGAACGGCGCGTGGACCTCGCAGATCGCGGTCTCGACGATCGTCGTCTGGCGCTGGACCGGCTACAACGCGCTGATCTATCTGGCGGCGATGCAGGCGGTCCCGAACGACCTGTACGAGTCCGCGGCGCTCGACGGGGCCTCCCGCTGGCAGCAGTTCGTGCATGTGACCATCCCGTCGCTGCGGCCGACGATCCTGTTCACCTGTGTCGTGTCGACGATCGGCGCGACCCAGCTGTTCGGCGAGCCGCTGCTGTTCAACGGCGGCGGCGGCGCCACCGGCGGGGCCGACCACCAGTTCCAGACGCTCGGGCTGTACCTGTACGAGCAGGGCTGGGTGAACCTCCATCTCGGCCGGGCCTCGGCGATCGCCTGGACGATGTTCCTGATCCTGCTGCTGATCGGCGCGGTGAACTGGCTGCTCGTCCGCCGGCTCCGCAAGAGCGCCTAGGGGGCTGACATGCTGACCACCACCGAAGAACCGACCGCCACCGGGCCTGCGGCCACCGCCCGGCGCCCCCGGATCCGCGCCGGCAGGCATCTGCACGGCGGACGTGTCACCTATGCCGTGCTGACCGTGTTCACCCTGGGCTCGCTCTTCCCGCTGGTGTGGACCGCGATCGCGGCGTCCCGCAGCAACAGCCGGCTCGCCCAGACTCCCCCGCCCTTCTGGTTCGGCGGCAACCTGTTCAAGAACCTGCAGATCGCCTGGACCGACGCCAACATGGGCACGGCGCTGCTCAACACCACGGTCGTGGCGGGAACCATCGCCGCGGGCACCGTGGTGTTCTCGACCCTCGCCGGGTTCGCCTTCGCCAAGCTCCGCTTCCGGTTCAAGAACCTGCTGATGGTGCTGGTGATCGGCACCATGATGGTCCCGCCGCAGCTCAGCGTCGTCCCGCTGTACATGCTGATCGCGGAGCTGTCCTGGACCGACCGGCTGCAGTCCGTCATCCTGCCCACGCTCGTCAGCGCCTTCGGCGTGTTCTTCATGCGGCAGTACCTCAGCGAGGCACTGCCGAGCGAGGTGATCGAGGCGGCCCGGGTGGACGGGGCGAGCAGCTGGCGCGTCGTGTGGCACGTGGTCTTCCCCGCCGCCCGGCCCGCGATGGCGGTCCTCGGCATGCTCACCTTCGTGATGGCGTGGAACGACTTCTTCTGGCCGATCATCGCGCTCACCCAGAACGGCAGCCCCACGGTCCAGGTGGCGCTCACCGGGCTGGGCCGCGGCTACATCCCCGACCAGTCCGTGATCATGGCCGGTGCGCTGCTGGGCACGCTGCCGCTGCTGGTCGCCTTCGTGGTCTTCGGCAGGCAGATCGTCGGCGGCATCATGCAGGGCGCGGTCAAGGGCTGACACCGCCTCCATTTCCCTTCTCCTTCGCATATATCGGGAGCTTCTTCATGTCCGTCAGCTTTCCGCCCGGCTTCCTGTGGGGCACCGCCACCGCCGCCTACCAGATCGAGGGAGCGGTGCGGGAGGGCGGCCGCACCCCGTCGATCTGGGACACCTTCAGCCACACCCTCGGCAAGGTGGAGAACGGGGACACCGGTGATGTGGCCGTGGAGCACTTCCACCGCCGCGCGGACGACGTCCGGCTGATGTCCGGGCTCGGCGTCAACGCCTACCGCTTCTCGGTCTCCTGGCCGCGGGTCCAGCCCACCGGCCGGGGCCCGGCCGTGCAGCGGGGACTCGACTTCTACCGGGCGCTCGTCGACGATCTGCTGGACCACGGGATCACGCCCGTGCTGACCCTGTACCACTGGGACCTGCCGCAGGAACTGGAGTCGGCCGGCGGCTGGCCCGAGCGGGACACCGCGCACCGCTTCGCCGACTACGCCCGTATGGTCGCCGAGGCGCTGGGCGACCGGGTGGAACGCTGGACCACGCT
Source organism: Streptomyces tirandamycinicus (assembly GCF_003097515.1). NCBI lineage: Bacteria > Bacillati > Actinomycetota > Actinomycetes > Kitasatosporales > Streptomycetaceae > Streptomyces > Streptomyces tirandamycinicus. The sequence goes on from NZ_CP029188.1 coordinate 2,071,322, forward strand.
CAACGAGCCGTGGTGCAGCGCCTTCCTGGGATACGCCTCCGGGGTGCACGCCCCGGGCCGCACCGATCCGGTGGCCGCGCTCCGCGCCGCGCACCACCTCAACCTGGGCCACGGGCTGGCCGCCCAGGCGCTGCGCACCGCTCTGCCCGCCCGAGGCCAGGTCTCCGTGAGCATCAACCCCAGCGCGGTCAGGGCCAGGACGGACACGGAGGCGGATCTGGACGCCCGGCGGAGGATCGACGCGCTGGCCAACCGCGTCTTCACCGACCCGATGCTGCACGGCGCGTACCCCGCCGACCTCCTGTCGGACACGGAACACCTCACGGACTGGTCCTTCGTCCACGGCGACGACCTGGCCGTCATCCGGCACCCCCTCGACTCGCTGGGCATCAACTACTACTCACCGTCAGTTGTATCCGCCGCCACTGACAGTGACGTCCCGCCCGAGCGGAACGACGGCCACGGCGGCGGCACGGGGTCGCCCTGGCCGGGCGCCGAACGGGTCGCCTTCCACCAGGCTCCGGGCGACGTCACCGACATGGGCTGGCCGATCGACCCGACGGGCCTCTACGACCTGCTGATGCGCTACACCCGGGAAGCCCCGAGGCTGCCGCTCGTGATCACCGAGAACGGCGCCGCGTACCCCGACAAGCCCGGCGACGACGGCACGGTCCACGACCCGGAGCGGATCCGCTACCTCCACGGCCATCTCTCCGCCGTGCACCGCGCCATGGCCGACGGCGCCGACGTCCGGGGCTACTTCCTGTGGTCCCTGCTGGACAACTTCGAGTGGGCGTACGGCTACGGGAAGCGCTTCGGCGCGGTGTACGTCGACTACGACACCCAGGCGCGCATCCCGAAGTCCAGCGCCCACTGGTACGCCGAGCTGGCACGGACGGGCGTGCTGCCCGACTGCTGACGGCTCGCGTCGAGGCGCGCGCCCCGGCCGGGAGGGGTCACCGGCCGGGGCGCGCTGCGGGGGGCGTGGCCGCGGATGGGCGGGGGTGGGGGGCCCGCCGTCGCCGCGGCCACGGGCTCGGCTACCCGTGGGCGCTGGACTTCGGTTTGCGCGCCTGCGTGAGCGGCGGCGCCGCGACGGCCCCGCTCGCCCTCGCTCCGCCACTCGCCCTGCGCCGGTGCGTGCGGGGGGCCATCGCGTACCTGCCTCTGCGTGACGGAAGTGGGGTGCGGCAGCACGCTAGCGACCCCGGACCGGGCAAAAGGCGCGATCCGGGCCTCGGCCGCGTTCCTTAGGGTGCGCTTAAGGGCGCCCTCGGGGGCGGTTAAGGATGCGCGTCCGCCGCACCGTACGGCGTTGCGCCACCGCGCCGTACGGCGGCACACCCGAGGCACGGCCCCGGACCGCCGCGCCGTACGGCCCGCACCGCCGCAGACCGAACCCCGGTACGCCTCCGCAGCGAAGCCCCCTACCGCTTCAGACCGCCGCGCCCCTCCGGCTCCCGGAGCCGCCGATCCTGCGGCGCCTGGTGCGGTTCCCGAGCCGCCCCGGCGGGCCCTGCGGGGCGCCGCCGAGCCCGATCCAGACCCGGACCTCCGTACCGCCGAGCACCGAGTGCCCGATACGCACATCGCCGCCGGTCGATTCGGCGACCCGCCGCACGATGTCCAGGCCGAGCCCCGTCGACCCGGCCCTGGCACCGCTGTTGCCGCGGGTCAGGGCCGCCTCCGGGTCCGCTATGCCGGGACCGGCGTCGGAGACGAGCACGATCACCGCGTCCTCGCCGTTGTGCACATCCACCGAGAAGGCGGTGCCCTCCGGTGTGTGGCGGAAGACGTTGCCGAGCAGAGCGTCCAGGGCGGCGGCGAGTTCGGGCCTGGCCACGGGGATGCGCACCGGGCGGTCCACACCGGCGAGGCGCACCTTGCGCCCCTCGTCCTCGGCGAGCGCCGACCAGAACCCCATGCGCTCCCGTACGACTTCGGAGACGTCGCAGCCCGCGCCGGGGCCGGCGGCCTGGGTCTGGGGCTTGGCCTCGCGGGCCGTACGGATGATCGTGTCGACCTCGCGCTCCAGCTGCTCGACGGCGGCCCTGGTCTGGTCGGCCGCCGGCCCGGTGCCCAGTGAGGCGGCGTTGAGCCGGAGCACGGTGAGCGGGGTACGCAGCCGGTGCGACAGGTCGGCTGCCAGCTCCCGCTCGTTGGCGAGCAGCTGGACCACCTGGTCGGCCATGGAGTTGAACGCGACCGCGGCGGAACGCAGTTCGGTGGGTCCCTCCTCGGGCACCCTGGCGCCCAGCCGCCCTTCGCCGAGGTCGTGCGCGGCGCCCGCGAGCCGCTGCGCGGGCCGCACCATCCGTACCCCGAGCCGGTCGGCGACGGCCAGGGAGCCGACGACCAGTGCCGCACCGACGCCCGCGAGCACCAGCCAGGCGGTGGTCACCCCGTTGCCGACCTCACCCTCCGGGACGTACACCTCGACGACCGCGATCCTCCCCGAGCCGAGCGCGGTGGGCTGGAGCAGCGCGGAACCGCCGGTGACGTCCGTGACGGAGGCGCGGCCGATCCGCTGGGTGGTGGCGAGGTCCCCGACGGCGGCCCGCCGGGTGCCGATCTCCAGCTTCCGGCCGCCGGTCTCGTCCGAGGCCGGTACGTGCACGGCCATCCGTCCGGCCGCCCCGGCCTGCGTGGAGGCCACGGCCCGCTCCAGTTGGTCCCGGTCCGTGGTGATGGACAGCGTCGGGCCGATCGCGGCGGCCTGCCGCTCGGCGTTGGCGAAGGCCCGGTCCCTGGCCATCTCCTGGATGACGAGTCCGAGCGGTACGGCGAAGGCCAGCACGACCATCGTGGTGACCGCCAGGGAGACTTTGACCAGGGCCCATCTCATGCCGGCGGCTCCAGTTTCACCCCGACGCCGCGAAGGGTGTGCAGATAGCGGGGGCGCGCCGCGGTCTCCCCCAGTTTCCGTCGCAGCCAGGACAGATGCACGTCGATGGTCTGGTCGTCCCCGTAGGACTGCTGCCACACCTCGGCGAGCAGTTCCCTGCGGGGCACGACGACGCCCGGACGCCCGGCGAGGAAGGCGAGCAGGTCGAACTCGCGCCGGGTCAGGTCGAGCCGGTTGCCGTCCAGTTCCGCCTGACGGCGCAGAGGGTCGACGGACAGACCGCCGACCCGGATGACCCTGCCGGGCGGGGCCTCGCCGGCGGCGGCGCGTGACCGGCGCAGCACGGCCGACATCCGCGCCGACAGGTGTTCCACCGAGAACGGCTTGGTGAGGTAGTCGTCCGCGCCGTCGTTGAGCAGCCGCACGATCTCCGTCTCCTCGTCCCGCGCGGTCGCGATGATCACCGGTACGTCGGTGATGCCGCGGAGCATCTTCAGCGCCTCGGCACCATCGAGATCGGGCAGTCCGAGGTCGAGAATGACCACGTCGAACCGGAAATGGGCGACTTCGCGCAGCGCCTCCAGGGCTGTCCCGACGCTCCTGACGGTGTGGGAGGCCTCGGTCAAGTGCCTGATGAGGGCGGAGCGCACGAACTGGTCGTCCTCGACCACGAGCACACTTGCCATGGGCGGCACCGTACGCCATCCGGGGTGACCCGGTCCGCCGGGACAGGGACCGGGGGCGTGGTGCACTATGGCCCGGATGCTAAGAGCACTGGTACACGCCGCGGCGTGGTCGCTCGCCACGGGCGCGGCGGTCGCGCTCTCCTGGTGGGGTGTGCACACGGTGATGGTGGGCACGGCGTACGACCGACCGCGCGCGCTGCCCATCGCGGCCGACGCCCGCACTCCGCAGGCCTCCGCTCCTCAGTCGCCGGCCACGCGGGATCCCGGTGTCCCGGAGCCGGAGCCGGAGCCGGAGCCGTCGTCGGGTGGCGAGCCGGGGGACGGCGGCGGTTCCCCGGTGGGGACCCCACCGGCCGGGAAGCCGGCGGCGACACCCGGCGGGAGCAAGCGCCCGTGGTCCCCGCCGCCTTCAGGCAATGTGAAGAGCTACACGGTCGAGGGCGGACGGGTCGCGTTCGACATCGGGCCCGGCTCCGCCGAGCTGGTGTCGGCGACCCCGTCGGGCAGCTGGACGATGCAGATCTGGAAGCAGCCGACCTACATCAGGGTGACGTTCTCGCAGAACGGCCGGGAGATCGACGTCTTCTGCACCTGGCACGACACGGCGCCGCGCGTCGAGATCGAGGAACGCTGAGGAACGCTGACGCACGCTGAGGAACGCTGACGCACGCTGAGGAACGCTGACGCACGCTGAGGCTCCGCGCGACGGACGCCGCGGGGCGGTGACCGGCGCGGGCGGCCGGCCTCAGCGGAAGACGGCGGGCGGCGGTACCGGCGAGGGCTTGGCCGCCGCGTCGGTCACGGCGGCCGCGCCGCCGGTGAAGTCGTTGAGGGCCTTGCCGTGTTCGACCCGTCCGGCGTGCGGGTCGCCCGCCACCCGGCGGGTCAGTTCGGCCACGGGCAGCGGCTTGTCCGAGCCCACCAGCACGGCGTTCCCGAAGCGCCGGCCGCGCAGCACGGACGGGTCCGCGGCGAGGGCGAGTTCGGGGAATACGGTCGCCGCCGTGGCGATCTGCCCGCGCAGATGGGCGAGCGGCGGGCCGTCCGCGAGGTTGGCGGCGTAGGTCCCGCCGGGCTTCAGCACCCGGCGCACCTCGGCCAGGAACTCGGTGCTGGTGAGATGTGCGGGGGTGCGCGCCCCGCTGAACACGTCGGCGATGACGAGGTCGGCCCAGGCGTCGGGAACCTTGCCGAGCCCGGCCCGGGCATCGGCGGAGCGGACCCGTATCCGGGCACCCGGGTCGAGTGGCAGCCGGTCGCGGACGAGTTGGACGAGGCGTCCGTCCAGCTCGACGATCTGCTGGGTGGAGCGCGGACGGGTCGCCGCGAGGTACCGCGCGAGGGTGAATGCGCCACCGCCGAGGTGGACCGCGCGCAGCGGCCGGCCGGCGGGGGCGGCGACGTCGACGACATGACCGAGGCGGCGCTGGTACTCGAAGGTCAGCAGGGCCGGGTCGTCCAGGTCGACGTGGGACTGCGGGGCGCCGTCGATCAGCAGGGTCCAGCCGCGGGGCCGGTCGCGGTCGGGTATCAGCTCGGCGAGCCCTCCGTCCACGGCCTCGACGACCCCTTCGGCCGCCCCGGACCGGCCGCGCTGTCTGTTTCTCGCCACCCCCTCATTATCGGCGGGAGTCGGGGCGGACGCGTACGCGTGGTGAGGCGGCCACACGCGGGGCCGGGCGGGCGGGGGAGAGCCGCCGGCTCGTGATCAATACCGCTGGTGCCTGATGCGGCCCTAGATGCTGTCCGCGGCCTCGATCATGCGGGCCGCCTCGCCGAGGGCCTCGCGGAGCATCACCGGGTCGGTGAGCGGGGCCTGACCCGTGTCACCGGGCGGCAGCAGCCAGTCCGAGCCCGCCATCGAGGGCTCCGAGGCGGGCCCCACCGGTGATCCCGCGGAGGCGCCGGGGATCCGGATGCCGCGGCCAGACGTCTCCGTGCACGCGCTGCCCGGCATGTCCCAGCCCGCGGCCGTACCGGGTGGCACCAGAAAGCCGAGAGTGTCGCAGCTGCCGTCGTGGAGCACGGGGCCCACGACGGGGGCGCCGCCGCGGCGCAGGATGTCGACCGCCTCCAGGCCCTGCCGGGCGGGCACCGTCACCAGGTCGCAGGGCCCCTCGGCTCCCCCGGCTCCCCCGGGTCCCCCCGGTCGCGGTGCGGCCGGGCCGGGCGCCACGCTGTACTCCTGGGTGGGCAGGTGCTGGGCACTCGTCCGTGAGCCGCCGCTGGTCTCCACGCCAACCTCCAACAAGGGAACCCTCCTCGCCGAGCAGGGGCGCATACCGCGTCCCCGGATGGTTCAACGCACGTCGGCGTCAAGGGCTACGGCGGCACGCCGCCGCAAAGGGTGGCAGTTCATGGCAGATCGTGGGTGAGATATCCCGTTTGTAGCCAAACGCTGCGTGGCGGACCCGTCACAGCAGGTACGTTCTTCCTCCGCCGGAGCCAGGCATCCCGCATCCGACATGACCGGGAGGGCTCCGGCAGAGGCTCAGGAGAGGGCTCGGCCATGGCGTCGTCACGGGCAGTTCCCAACCTCAAGTTCCGGCAGTTGCGGGGACAGCGCTCGCCCGGCGAGTTCGCCGCGCTCGTCCGGCGCTCGGCGCGGGAGATCGGCGAGCAGGTCGCCTGTGACGCCCGGTACGTCGGCCGGGTCGAGGCGGGTGAGATCCGCTGCCCCAACTACGCCTACGAACGGGTCTTCCGCCATATGTTCCCGAGCCTGACGCTGGCGGATCTGGGGTTCTCGGCCCGCGAGGCGGTACGGGGCCGCGCGGGCCGTGGGCGAACGCCACGGGCCCCGGAGCCGTACAACAGCACTGACAGCACTGGGAGCACTGGAAGCACCATCGGCACCATCGACACCGACAACACCAAGAGCACCAACAGCACCAACAGCACCTACAGCGACGAGGAGAGCGACGTGCTGCGTCGCGCGTTCATGACCGGCGGCACCGTCACCGTGGCGGCCGCCTCCCTGGGGTTCGGACCCCTGCCCGGCACCGAGGCCCTGCGTTCCGACCTGCCCCGGCAGCGGGTCGGCGCGTCCGAGGCGAGTGCCGTCGAGGCCGCGGTGCGGCAGATCCGGCTGCTCGACGACCGGCACGGCGCGGACGGGCTGTACCGGCGGGCGGCGCAGCCGCTCCGCGCCGCCTACGCGCTGCTGGACGCCGGCGCCACCACCCGCGGCTCGACCACGGACCGGCTGGCCGCCGGCGCGGGCGAACTCGCCATCTCCGTCGGCTGGCTCGCCCATGACTCGGGCCGGCTGGAGGACGCGCGCTCCCACTACGCGGAGGCACTGGCGACCGCACGCCTCGCCGGCGACACGGCGCTGGAGGCGCACGCGTTCTGCAACACCTCCTTCCTCGCCCGGGACGCCGGCCGGCACCGGGAGGCGGTGCGCGCCGCCCAGGCGGGGCAGCGCGCGGCGGGACGGCTCGGTTCGGACCGGCTGCTGACCCTGCTCTCCCTGCGCGAGGCGGGTGGCTGGGCGGGTCTCGGCGACCGCGCCGGGTGCGAACGTGCTCTGGGCCGCGCCCATACGCTCTTCGGCCGCGGCCCCTCGGACACGGACCCGGAGTGGATGTCGTTCTTCGGCGAGCCGGAACTCCAGGCCCTGGAGGCCCAGTGCTGGTCCGCGCTCGGCGACTGGGCTCGCGCCGCCCGCCACGCACAGCGGGCGGCGGCCCTCCAGGACCCGCACTTCGCCCGCAACCTCGCCCTCTACCGCGCTCAGCTCGCGGCGGATCTCGCCCGCGCCGACGCCCCGGCCGAGGCCGCCGCGATCGGCGAGCAGGTGCTCGACGCCCTGGCGGACGACGTCGAGTCCACCCGCATCCGGGCGATGCTCGCCGAAACGGCGCGGCTGCTCGGGCCGCGCCGGAGCACGGCCGGTGTGGCGGCGTTCCTGGACCGCCACACCGCGGCCGCGGCCCCGGTCCGGGTCTGAGGGCCGGTCAGGTGCCGAGGTGGCCCGTGTCGTTCCAGCGCTCGACCGCCGGGGCGCCGTAGGCCCAGCCGAGTACCGAGAGGCTGGCCGGGCTCAGCTTGATGCGGGCGGCGAACGAGACGTCCTCGCCGATCCAGCGGGCGCACAGGACGCGCAGGATGTGGCCGTGCGCGAAGGCCAGCACGTCGCGGTCGGCCGAGCGCACGTACTCGACGATCCCGTCGGCGCGCTCGGAGAGCTCCGCCAGGGTCTCCCCGCGTGAGGGTGCGCCCGGCACCCCGACGGGCACGCCGTCCCGCCAGATGAACCAGTCGGGGTCCGTCTCCTGGATCTCCGCCTGCGTCCTGCCCTCGTACGCGCCGTAGTCCCACTCCATCAGCGCGTCCCAGTCCCGCGCGCGGTCGCCGAATCCGGCGAGGTCGCAGGTCTCGCGTGCGCGGGAGAGCGGGCTGGTCAGCACTTCGGCGTCCGGGAGGCCGTCCCAGGGATGCCTGTGCAGCCGCTCCCCGAGGAGCTTCGCCGAGCGGCGGCCCTCGTCGAGGAGCGGGATGTCCGTACGGCCGGTGTGCCGGCCGAGCAGGGACCATTCGGTCTGGCCGTGCCGGCCCAGGAATATGCGCGGTGCCATGAGTCCATCATCACCGGCGGCCGCGGTGTGCGCCCGGCGGTGATCCGGGACGGCCCGAGGAGCCCGTTTCCGCGCGCCGTACCCGGTACGCCGTCCCGCGCGGACGACCCGGGGGGCGCATACGGGCCCGGGCGCCGGAGGGACAGCCGCGCGGTCGCGGGAGCATGTGCGCCGCCGGGCGCCGTGTGCGCCGGGGTACGCCCCCGCTCACGGGAACAGACACGCGCCGGCCGGGCACCGCGCCCCCTCCCCCGAGCCCGGCGACCGCACCCGAGCCCGGTACCGGCGCCCGCACCCCTCCCCGAGCCCGGCGCCGCAACCCCCAGGCCGGCGACCCGATGTCGGCGACCCGATGTCGGCGACCGCACTCCCGATGTCGGTGGCGGATGCGAGACTTCCGCGGGTGAGCACATCCCTCGACAGCGGACCTCTCCCGCAGGCGCCGGCGACCGCACTCCGGCAGCGTCTGGCCGAGCTGCGCGGGCCGTCCACCGCGCCGCATCCGCTCGACGCCCGGGCGCTGGCGGCCCTCGCCGCGAACCCCGGGTGCAGGCGGCGTGCGCTGCTGGACGGCGCGGGAGTGGACAAGGCGGCGCTCGCCCGGGCGCTGGGTTCGCCCGCCGTCTTCGGCCAGTCCCAGTTCGCCTTCATGCGGGGCAACGCCTTCGAGGCGAGAGTCAAGGCCGAGGGCGGTGCCGCGCTGCTGGGACTGCTCGGGGTGGCCGAACCGCAGGCGGCGCTCGTCCCCGATCTGGCGGCGGCCGGCCCGGAGGGGCGCGCCGCGCGCACCGCGCTGGCCCTGCGCGAGGCCACCGGAGCCGGGGCCTGGACGCTGCTGGACCATCCGATGCTGGCGCTGGAGGTCGCGGGCTCACCGGCGTACCTGGAGCCGGACGCGGTCGTCGTGCACCCCGACGGCCGGTGGACGGTCGTCGAGATCAAGTCGTTCCCGATGGTCGACGGCTCGGCCGACCCGTCGAAGGTCGGTGCGGCGGCCCGCCAGGCCGCGGTGTACGTACTCGCCCTGGAGCGGGTCGCGGCGGTGACGAAGGGCGCGTCCGTGGACCACTCCGTCCTGCTGGTCTGCCCGAAGGACTTCTCCAACCTGCCGACCGCGTCGGCCGTCGACGTGCGCAAGCAGCTCTCCGTCACCCGGCGGCAGCTGGCCCGGCTGACCCGGGTCGAGGACATCGCCTCGGCGCTGCCGGACGGGGTCAGCTTCGACATGGAGTCCCGCTCGTCCGGCGAACTGGCCTCGGCCGTCGAGTCGGTGCCCTCCACCTACGCCCCGGAGTGCCTGTCCGCCTGTGAGCTCGCCTTCCACTGCCGCGAGCGAGCCCGTTCGGCCGGCGCGGTCGAGGCTTTGGGCCGGGCGGTGCGGGGCGAGCTGGGCGGTCTGAGCGCGGTCGCCGAGGTCCTCTCGGCGGCCCGCGGCGGATCGGGCGATCCGGCCGACCCCGCGGTGGCCGCGTTGCGCCGTGCGGCGCGCCTCCGCGCGGAGGCGCTGGGCGCGGAGGCGCCGGACGCCGCCGTGAGGGGGCCGGGATGTCGCTGATCGGTACGCTCGCCCGGCTGGAAGCGGTCGAGAGCGGGCGGGCACAGCCGCTCGCCACCGTGCGGCACCGGCATCTCTCGCCGCGCCCGATGGTGTTCGTCCCTCTCACCACCGCCGGTGAGGCCGGCGCCCCGCTCGGGGCGCTCGTGGGCACCGACCGGGACGCGCCGCGCCTGCTCGCCGTCGCCCAGCCCCGGGACCGCGAGCTGCGGTTCGCCTTCCTCGCCGAACTGGCGGAGGCGCTGCTGCCGTACCTCGACGGATACGCCGACGACGTGGAGCCCGCCGAGCGCGCCGAGACGGATCCGGAGACCGGCAAGCGGGTCAAGGTCGAGGTGGAGCTCTGCGCGGACGCCCCGCAGCTCATCGTGCCCAGCCGGCCCGGCGTCGACTTCGTACGCCTGCTCGGCCGGTCGATGCGGTTCCGGCGGACCGCCGAGCAGGACCCCGACACCCCCTACCCGGCGCCCCCGCGCGTGCCGCTGCTCGGCCGCTGGCTGACGCACTACGGCGAGCGGGCACGGGTGCCCGGCTCCTCGCTGCTGCTCGCGATGACGGATCTGCTGGGGCGGCACTGGGCGACCGGGCAGTCCCGGCTGGAGGACCAGCACCTGGGCGCGCTGCTGGCCTGGATCGCCCCGCCGGAGGGCAGGTCCGGCGCCGAGGCGGCGTACCGGGCGGAGGTGGAGCGCGACGGCGGGGGCCAGTTGGTGTGCCCACCGGCCGGGCCCGCCACGGACCCGGCCTTCGACAACAAGCTCCTCGCGCCGGTGATGGAGCGGTACGACCGGGCCCGGCAGGCGCTCGCCGCCGCTCCGGACGGAGCCGTGGCCGACGAGCAGCTGGCCCGGCTCACCTCGGCCGAGCGGGAGATCCGCTCGCTGCTCGAGGGGGTGCTGCGCCCCACGTGGGACGCGGTGTGGGACGGGATCGGCCTGCTCCGGGAGCTGCCCGAGGGCCCGCACGTCGCCGACCGGTGGACCCGCGACCGCTGGTCGTTCACCGGTCACCGCGACCGGGTGCGGGCCGGTGAGCCCCCGCAGCCGCGCCGGGACGACGCGGTGACCGCCGCGCAGAAGCTGGCCGCGCGCGAGACCGCGCAGGCGCAGCTCGAGGCGCAGGAGGCCCTGGACGATCCGCTGGTGCTGGCGGGGCGGCGCCTCGCGGGCGAGGCGTTCGCCGGGGTGGTCACCGAGGTGACGATGGCCTGGTCCGAGTCGAAACGCCCCTCGCCCCGGCCGCTGCTGACGGTACGCACGGACGACTCTCCGCATCTGGGCGCCGGGGTGAAGGCCTACCGCTCGCTGGACGGCAGACCGCAGTCCGCCGAGTTCGTGCGCTACGAGGAGGACGGCACGGTGGTCCTGCGGCTGCTGGACCGGATGGGACGGTCCCGGGACCCGGCGGAGGGATCGGTGCCGGAGGTGGGCGAGCCCGTCGCCTGGACCCTGTTCGAGCACGACCAGCGCGGCGGGCCGAAGCTTCCCGAGCCGGAGGACACACCGTGGACGCACGGCGGTCCACCGCGTACCGACGCCGCCGAGAGCCCCGACGCCGTGACCCCGGAGGACCTGCTGTGACCGGGACCGTGATCCCGCTGTTCGACCCCGGGGCGGAGGCCGCCCGTGCCACCGCCGCCATTCTGGAGGACACCCTCGGCGGGGATGCGCGCGGTGTCGTCGTGGACTCGCCCCCGGGCGCGGGGAAGTCGACACTCGTGGTGCGGGCGGCGCTGGAACTCGCCGCGGCCGGGCGCCCGTTGATGGTCGTCGCGCAGACCAACGCGCAGGTGGACGATCTGGTGGTGCGGCTGGCGGAGAAGGAGCCCGGGCTGCCCGTGGGCCGGCTGCACAGCAGCGACCCGGACCCGTACGACAGGGCGCTCGACGAACTGCCCGCGGTACGGAAGTCGGCGAAGGCCGGCGATCTCGCGGGGCTGGACGTGGTGATCTCGACCGCCGCGAAGTGGGCGCACGTCAAGGGCGTCGAACCCTGGCGGCACGCCATCGTGGACGAGGCGTACCAGATGCGTTCGGACGCGCTGCTCGCCGTGGCCGGGCTGTTCGAGAGGGCGCTGTTCGTGGGGGATCCGGGGCAGCTCGACCCGTTCTCCGTGGTCGGGGCCGAGCAGTGGGCGGGGCTGTCGTACGACCCGTCGGCGAGCGCGGTGTCCACGCTGCTCGCCCACAACCCGGAGCTGCCGCAGCACCGGCTCCCCGTGTCCTGGCGGCTGCCGGCGTCGGCCGCGCCCCTGGTGTCCGCCGCGTTCTACCCGTACACGCCCTTCCGCAGCGGTACGGGCGCGGGCGACCGGCGGCTGACGTTCGGGGTCGCTTCGGACGGCTCGGGGCCCGACCGGGTGCTGGACGAGGCGGCCGAGTCCGGCTGGGGTCTGCTGGAGCTCCCCGCCCGGCACACCCCGCGCACGGACCCGGAGGCGGTGCGGGCCGTGGCCCTGGTGGTCCGGCGGCTGCTCGACCGCGGAGGCGCGTCGGTCTCGGAGCGCTCCCCGGACCCGGTGCCGCTGACCGCGGACCGGATCGCCGTCGGCACGGCCCACCGCGACCAGGCCGCCTCGGTGCGGTCGGCGCTCGCGGAGCTGGGCGTCGCGGGTGTGACCGTGGACACCGCCAACCGGCTCCAGGGCAGGGAGTTCGATGTCACGGTCGTGCTCCATCCCCTGTCGGGACGCCCGGACGCGACGGCCTTCCACCTCGAGACCGGCCGCCTCTGCGTGCTGGCCTCCCGCCATCGCCACGCCTGCGTCGTCGTGTGCCGGGCGGGTGTCACCGAGCTGCTGGACGAGCACCCGTCCACGGAGCCGGTGCAGCTCGGTGTCACGGTGAAGTTCCCGGACGGATGGGAGGCGAACCACGCGGTGCTCTCACACCTGGGGGAACACCGGGTGAGCTGGGCTCCCTAGTGCCGTGTCAGGCGGGGTTTGCCCGTCGCGACGGGGCGAGCGTTGCCTGATGCGGCACGAGCGGGGGCCCGGGGCCGGTCATCGGCGCGGGACGGCGTGACCGTGCCGCCGGTGCTTGCCCTCTTGTGCGGGGCGGGACAATGGGGGTGGTCCAAGAGCGCGAGAAGGAGACACGCATGGCGGAGTCGTCGGGGCGGGGCGAGCGGCGGGTACGGCCTTCGCCGCTGCTCTTCGAGCCCGCGGAGGTCGCCTCCGACCCGGAGCACTTCTTCGATCTGGAGTCGATCGAGGACCCCCGGGAGCTGCTCTCCCGCGCGACGGAACTCACCCAGGCGTTCCAGGCGGCGACGGACCGCGCCCTGGAGTACCAGGCGATCGCCGCGGCGCAGCTCGCCGACCCGCGCCGCTTCGACCGGCTGACCCCGGCGGAGATCGCGCGCAGGGCGGAGTGGAGCGAGGACTACACCAAGCGCATGATCGATTTCGGCCGGGATCTGCTGCGCGGGCCGGACCCGAGGCCGGCGCCCCGGCCGTAGCACCCGGCGCCGGCCGGCCCCGCGAGGTGCGGGGTGCGCTGGGTGCACTGGATGCGCTGGATGCGCTGGATGCGCTGGATGCGCTGGATGCGCTGGATGCGCTGGATGCGCTGGATGCAGGGTACGTGCGGGCCGCTGGATGCAGGGTACGTGCGGGCCGCTGGGTGTGGGGTGCGTGCGGGCAGCGCTGGGTGTGGGGTACGGGATCGCTGGGCGCGGGGTGCGGAGCCGTCCCGGAGGGTGCCGAAAAGCGCTTCCCCGCCCCCGCCCCGCGACGGCCAGGAGCGCCAGGGGTCAGCCCGGGAGAGGCGGGGCCGGGACTCTCCTCCGTCATGCCTGCCGCATATGACCGGAGGGATGCCGAGGGGCAAGATACTCCTCCCGCCGCCCTCTGTCCCCGATTTCGACAACTCGCGGAAACCGAGCCGTGACTCCGCGTACACGTAGTCGTCATGAGTAATCGGCCGCGAGACGACATCAGCGCCGCACCCTGCAGTCCCGACCTCCACGACGAGCGGCGGCGGGACGTCTTCGCCTTCCTGAGGGAGGACGGACGGCACCACACCGCCCAGATCACCGCACCCGGGGCCGACTGGCTCGCGTCCGCCAGTACGCATCCGCGGTCCACGCTGGCCCTGTGGGAGTCGCGGCCGTCCGCGCCGTTCGTCGTGCCGTGCGGCGGGGGCGTCTTCGACGTGGTGAACGTACCCGCGATGTTCGGGCGGCGGATGCTGGACCGGCTGTGGTCGGAGGGCCCGGGGTCGGGGCCGGTCGCGTACCACCGGGGCCGGACGCTGCTGTTCGCCGCCCCGGGCACGGCCCAGCGACTGCCGAGCCTGCTGGAGTGGGAGGAGTGGGGCGGTGCCGTGCCGCCCCTGCTCTGCCACGGCACCGGCGACGCGATCACCGTTCCGCCGCTCGCCCCGGTGCCCGCGGGTGGAGCCGGCCCGCGCTGGGTGGTGGCCCCCGACACCCGGCACCCGTGGCTCCCCGGGCCGGAGGTCCTGCTCTGGGCGTGTGTACGGGCGGCGCGCACCACCTCCGCGGCGACGGTGCGTATATCGATTTTTCCTCCCGCCGATCAGGGTGCTAAGGTCTACGACGTCAGCAGGCGCCGCTAGCTCAGTTGGTTAGAGCAGCTGACTCTTAATCAGCGGGTCCGGGGTTCGAGTCCCTGGCGGCGCACAGACGGAGAAAGCCCCTCGCGGAAGCGGGGGGCTTTTTCGTCGCCCCGTGCCACGGGTCCTCCCCACCGCCACGGGTCCTCCCCACCGCCACGGGTCCTCCCCACCGCCACGGTCCGGGCTCTGCCACGGGCCCGGGCTGCTTCCCGGGTGCGGACACCTCCGCTCAGCGCACAGTCGTGATCTTGACTGTCCATGCTCCGGTACGGGTGCGGTCCGCCACCTCCACCCGCACCCGCTCGCCCGGGACGGTGAAGGACTCCCCCACACCGAGCGGCGCGTCCGCCAGCTGCGGGTAGACCGAGCGGTCCCAGCACGCCCCGCTCCTCGGATGGGTGTCGATCACCTCGACGGGGCCGGCGCCGGACGCCTCCTCGTTCCGCACCCGGTAGAGCAGCACACCCTCCTTGCAGGTGTCCCGGTCATTGCCCGTCGCCCCGCGCGCCTCGATGGCCAGCGCGGTGTTCTGCCCGGTCCTGACCACCGCGAGCCTGGTTCCGCCGGGGCGCCCCGGCACGGGTGCGGCCGCCAGCGGCTCCAGCGCGAGCACCCGGTCGGCGGGACCGGTGACGCACCGGACCTGGCTCTCGTCCAGCCATCCCAGCTTCCACTTGTGCCAGCCGAGGAACTCCGGGGCCAGCCCGAACTGGCTGCCCATCACGTCCCAGTCCCCCACATGGGTGTCCCAGTCGCCCTTGCCGTCCGTGGGCCGGTGGTAGAGGTCCGGCAGGTCGAAGACGTGCCCGGTCTCGTGCGCCAGGACATGGCGGTCGGGCGGATGGCGCTCGAACACCGTGACGGCCCGCTTCAGCTCGGTACCGTCGGCCTTCGTCGCCCGCTCGAAATTGACCACCTTGGTCGCGTCGGAGTCCACCCCGGGGGCGTCCGGGTCGGCGACCAGATAGACGACGTCGTAGCGGGAGAAGTCCACGTGCGGGTCCGCGACGGAGACCGCGTCCCGCAGGTACGCGGCCCGGCGCTCGGCGTCCCAGTCCCGCTTCATGCGGTACTCCGTCGACGCCCTGGGCATCCGGATCCACCGGCGCACGGGGTGCGGGCGCAGCAGGAACCTCCCGTACGAGGCGTTGCGGAAGAAGTCGCTGGTCGCGGGGAAGTGGTCGGCGACCAGGTCGTCCGGCGTCGTCAGGGGGGCGGAGTCCGGGAAGGACAGGAAGACCATGACGGCGTCGACGGTGCGGTCGGGCCGCGGGTACGCGGAGTTCCAGCTGTCCAGTCCCAGCGAGTGGTGTGCGGCGGTCCGGGGCAGGGCGCAGCGGCGCGGGGAGGTGTCGGCCGAGGCGGGGCCCGCGGCGAGGGTGGTCGCAGCCAGGGCCACCAGGGAGGTGAAGACCGCCGCGCCGGCGCGCAGGGTCGGCCGCTCCACTCCTTTGGGTGAATCCTCCAGCGTCTGCTGACCCTCCACGTGGACCTCCGGCTACGGAATGCGGGACATCCAACCCAGCTTGTGGGCTTTTATGATGATTCGCACTGTTCCGCTGCACCGGTCGGGTGAGCAGTCCCCGACACCCCGGCGATCGACAGAAAGTCACAACCGGTCATGAGAGTCCCGGCCCGGTCTCCACCCGCGCAGAAACGATCGCCCTGGGCCTTCCGGTGCCCCTGATCGGCACCCGGAAGCTGGAACGCCCACCCGGCCAGCCTCTATGATCGGCACACTTTCCCGAGTTTCCGGGCCCGGCCCGGCCTGAACGACACGACTGCACTGCGGGAGCGAGCGGTGAGCGCACACACGGAAGGACGGGGCCCCGCGACCGTCGCGGCACCCGGGGGCGCCCATCCACTGGTCACGGAGAGTCAACAACCGGCGGCTCCCTCCGGCACCGCGGGGTCCGCCCGGTCCCGCCACGGCCGGTCGGCCGGTAAGCAACTCGGCGACTATCGCGCCGCGTTCAACGCCTCAGAGCTCGCCATGGCCCTCGTCGACCACGAGGGCCTCGTCGTATCCGCGAACGACGCGCTCGCCGCGCTCCTCGGCACCGAACCGGACGCCCTGCGCTCCCGGCCCGCCGCCGACCTCGTCGATCTGGCCCCGGACGGACGCTCCCTGCTGGCCTACGGTGAGGTGCTGAACGGGCGGAGCCCACGGCTCCGCTGCACCCGCCGCCTCAAGCACGCGGACGGGCACCCCGTCTGGGCCGAGGTGACCGTCGTTCCCGTCCCCGGCAGCCGGCGGCTGCTGCTCTCGGTCGCCGACATCAGCGACCGCCGCGAACTCCAGTCGCGGCTGCGCCATCTCCAGATGCACGACCCGGTGACCCGGCTGCCCAACCGCGCCCTGTTTTTCGAGCGGCTCAGCAGCGCCCTCGACCCCTCCTCGTACGAGCACGGCGGCACCGGCCGGATCGGGTTGTGCTACCTCGACCTCGACGGCTTCAAGGCGGTCAACGACACCCTCGGCCACCGTATGGGCGACCGGCTGCTCACCGCGGTGGCGTCCCGGCTGACCGAGTGCGCGGACCGGGACGGCCAGGCCCGCGGCGGCACCCATCTCGTGGCCCGGCTCGGCGGCGACGAGTTCGCCGTCCTGGTCGAGGACTCCACCGGTACGGAGCAGCTCGCCGATCTGGCCAGGTCCGTACTGGCCGCGCTCCAGCAGCCGTTCGACCTGTCGGGGCAGCGGCTGTCGGTCTCCGCGTCCATCGGGGTGGTGGAGCGCGCGGCGGAGGGCACCACCGCGACCGGCCTGATGCAGGACGCGGACACGACGCTGTACTGGGCGAAGGCGGACGGCAAGGCCCGCTGGACGTTCTTCGACCCGGAGCGCAACGCCCACCGGATGACCCGTCAGGCGCTCTCGTCCACGCTCAGACCGGCGGTGGAGCGCGGGGAGTTCACGCTCGAGTACCAGCCGCTGGTGTGCATGGCGGACGGCGCGGTCCGGGGCGTGGAGGCGCTGGTGCGCTGGCAGCACCCCCAGTTCGGCACGCTCGCGCCGAATCGGTTCATCGGCATCGCCGAGGAGGACGGGTCGATCGTCCAGCTCGGCCGCTGGATCCTGCGCACCGCCTGCCGGCAGGCCCGCACGTGGGAGCTCGGGCACCCGGCGGCTCCGCCCCTGTTCGTCAGCGTCAACGTCGCCGTGCGCCAGCTGTGGGACTCCGACCTGGTCGCCGACGTGGCCGGGATCCTCGACGAGACCGGCCTCGCGCCGCACCTGCTGCAGCTGGAACTCACCGAGTCCGCGGTGATGGGCTCGGCTGGGCGCCCGCTGCAGGTGCTCCGGGCGCTGAGCGAGATGGGTGTCCGCATCGCGATCGACGACTTCGGGACGGGCTACTCCAACCTGGCCTATCTCAGCCGCCTTCCGGTGTCCGTGCTGAAGCTCGACGGATCGTTCGTCCGTGGCTTCCGCTACGACGACGGCACACACCCGAACCCCGCC
Source organism: Streptomyces tirandamycinicus (assembly GCF_003097515.1). Taxonomy (NCBI): domain Bacteria; kingdom Bacillati; phylum Actinomycetota; class Actinomycetes; order Kitasatosporales; family Streptomycetaceae; genus Streptomyces; species Streptomyces tirandamycinicus. The sequence goes on from NZ_CP029188.1 coordinate 2,089,034, forward strand.
GACGAGACGATCGTCGAGGCCATGGTCGAGCTCGCCCACCGGCTCGGCCTGACGGTCACCGCCGAGTGCGTCGAGACCTCGGGCCAGGCCGAGCGGCTGCGCCGCATCGGCTGCGACACGGGGCAGGGCTGGCTGTACTCGCGCGCGGTGGCACCGGACCGGATCGCCGGGATGATCGGGGCCAGTCCGCTCGCGGTCTGACGCCACACCGGCGGGCTCCGCGCTGCTACCCGGGCAGCCCGTACGCGTCCGCGATCAGCTCGTAGGAGCGCAGCCGGAACTCGCCGCCGTGGGTGCTGGCCGTGATCATCAACTCGTCGGCCCCCGTGCGCTTCTGGAGCTCGTCGAGGCCTGCGCGCACCTCGCCGGGCGTGCCGTGGACGATGTCGGCCAGCCGGCCGTCCACGAACTCCCGTTCCATCGGCCGGAAGTCGTACGCCTCGGCCTCCTCCGGCGTGGGGATCAGCCCCGGCCGCCCCGTGGTCAGCCGCAGCATCGCCAGCGCGCCGGTCATCGCCTGGCGGCGTGCCTCGCGGGGGTCGTCCGAGGCGAGCGCGGCGACGCCGATCAGGGCGTAGGGCGCGTCCAGGACCGGCGAGGGGCGGAAGGAGTCCCGGTAGAGGTCGAGCGCGGGAACGGTGTTGCGTGCCGAGAAGTGGTGGGCGAAGGCGAACGGCAGACCGAGCGTCCCGGCGAGCCGGGCGCTGAAGCCGGAGGAGCCGAGCAGCCAGACGGGCGGCCGGGCGGAGGACCGGACCCCGCCGGGGGCGGTGGCCTGCACCGGGCCGGGGACGGCGTGGATCCGCGCGTAGGGGTGGCCGTCCGGGAAGTCGTCGTCGAGGAAGCGGGTCAGTTCGGCGAGCTGCTCGGGGAAGTCGTCGGCGCCGTCGGTCAGCCGGTCGGTGCGGCGCAGTGCGGCCGCGGTGGCGCCGTCGGTCCCGGGGGCGCGGCCGAGGCCGAGGTCGACCCGCCCCGGCGCCAGGGCCTCCAGGGTGCCGAACTGCTCGGCGATCACCAGCGGGGCGTGGTTGGGCAGCATGACGCCGCCGGAGCCGAGGCGGATGCGCTCGGTGTGGGCGGCGAGGTGGGCGAGGATCACGGCCGGGGACGACGAGGCGACACCGGGCATCGAGTGGTGCTCGGCGACCCAGTGCCGGTGGTAGCCGCGCCGCTCGGCGAGTCGGGCGAGCTCCACGCTGGTGCGCAGCGCCCGGCCGGCGGTACTGCCGCTGCCGACGGTGACCAGGTCCAGTACCGACAGCGGTACGGGCGCGCCGCCCGGCGCCGTTCCCCGGATCCCGTCGGCGGGGCGTGCTGCGTCCGGTGTGTCCACGAAGGGTGCCTCCTGCGTTGTGGTGCGTGTCCCAGGGCAGCAACAGGAGGCAGTCTCCGGTTATTCCGCGAGGAGGCCGGGAGGAGGTGTCCGCCCGCCTTCCGGGGCCCGGCCGGGGCGGGCGAACAGGGTTCCCAGGCCGTCCGCCCACGCCCGCCGCCCGGCCAGCCGGAGGCCCTCCCACACGGTCACCTGGTTCGCCGTGAGGACGGGCTTGCCGAGGTCCGCCTCCAGCTCGGGGAGATGGGCGGCCGTGTGCAGGGCGGTGTCCGGCATGAGTACCGCCTCCGCCCGCGGGTCGTCCCCCGCCGCGGCGAGCTCCAGCACCTCCTCGCGCTCCCAGGTGCCGACCTCGGCTGCCGTGACGATCCCGCTCGCCCGGGCCGCCACTACCTCGATGCCCGACGCCTCCAGGAACTTCTCGAAGAGGACGGTCACCTCACCGGGGTAGGTGGCCGCGACCGCCACCCGGCTCACGCCCAGCGCCTCGGCGGCGTGGACGAAGGCGAAGGAGGTGCTCGACGCCGGCAGCCCGGCGGCCCGCGCCAGCTCGCGGACCTGGCTCCGGGCCCCGTCCCGGCCCCGGACGAAGCTGCCGCTGGTACAGGCCCACACGACGGACTCGGCCCCGGCCAGCCGCAGTTCCTCCACGCCCGCCGCCAGCCGGTCCGCGGCGCCCATCTCGATCAGCGCGTCCTCCCGGTGCGCGTCCTCGCCGATGTCGGTGTGGAAGACGGGAAGCCTGATGTCGCTGTCGAGCAGGACCTCGATCCTGGGGTAGTCGTCCTCGGCCGAGTGCCCCGGGTAGAGGAGTCCGACGGTCGTCATGTCCATCCTTCCTGTTCCTCCGGCTGCGCGACGGGCGGCACGGCCGGCGGCACGGGCGGGGCCGGCGGGGGCGGGGGCGGCGGCTCCTCGTGCGGACCGGCGGTCCGGATCAGCAGGGCCTGGTAGGGACCGACCGCGTACACGCCCATTCTGCGCAGTGCCGCCCACATCGTGACCTGGTTCGCGGAGAGCACCGGCATGCGCAGTTCCGCCTCCAGCTGGGGTATCGCGTCGTACGTCGGCAGGTTGGTGCAGCTGATGAAGAGGGCGTCCGCCGCGCCCACCACGGCCTGGCGGGCCATGTCCACCACCGACCGGTACGGCACCTTCCAGATGTGCCGGGTCAGTCCGAGGAAGGCGCGGCCCGTGACCGATACCCCGGCCTCGGCCAGATACTCCTCCAGCGACCTGGTGACCGACTCCGTGTACGGCGTGACGATCGCGATCCTGCGGGCGCCCAGCTCCTCCAGGGCTTCCAGCAGAGCGCCCGAGGTGGTCACCGAGGCGACCTCCCCCGCCGTGGTCATCGCCTCGCACATCGCCCGCTCGCCCGCCACACCGCCGACGAAGCTGCCGCTGGTGCAGGCGTAGGCGACGACCTCCGGCTCGGAGGCGGCCAGCGCGCGGACCGCCTCACCGAGGGTCTCGTGCTCGCTGACGAGCCGGGCCAGGTCGAGCGAGACCTCGACGGGCACGAACGGGGTCCGGGTCAGACGCAGTGAGACGCCGTCGGGCACCCAGCGCCACAGCTCCCGGTCGAGTGCGAAGTCGAACGGGGCGACCACCCCGATCCCGCGCTGCGGGTCGGGGCCGCCCAGAAGCGAAACTTCGAGGGACACGTCCATCACAGGCCCCCTCATTTACGTCTTGTTGACGACGGTAGGTTCGGGTGCGAGCGTGGGTCAATCCGTACATGTCAGACGTTCAGAAACGGTTTCCGCACGATGTCCCTACCGGTTCTCCTTGTACTGGAAGCAGACCCTCCGCCGCGGCTCGGCAGCCTCACCGGACGCGCCGACGTCCGCTACGCCGACGCCGGCTCGCTCGCCTCGGAACTTCCCGGGGCGGACGCCCTGCTGGTGTGGGACTTCACCTCCGACGCGGTGCGGCTGGCCTGGCCGGGGGGCGGCCCCCGGCCCCGCTGGGTGCACACCCCGAGCGCGGGCGTCGACCGGCTGCTCTGCCCGGAGTTCGCGGCCTCCGACACTGTCCTGACCAACGCCCGGGGGATCTTCGAGCAGCCCATCGCCGAGTACGTTGCCGCCCTGGTCCTCACGATGGCCAAGGACCTGCCGGGCACCCTGGAACTCCAGCGGCAGCGGCGCTGGCGGCACCGCGAGTCCCTGCCGGTGGCGGGCGGCCGGGCGGTCGTGGCCGGCGCCGGGCCGATCGGGCTGGCGATCGCCCGCACGCTGCGGGCACTGGGCCTGGAGGTCGCCGTCACCGGGCGCACCGCCCGCCCCGGGGTGCACGGCTCCGACGAGCTGGACGGGCTGCTCGCCCGCGCCGACTGGATCGTGTGCGCGGCCCCGCTGACGGAGGCCACCCGGGGCATGTTCGACGGCCGGAGGTTCTCCCTGATGCGCCCGTCGGCCCGCTTCGTCAACGTCGGGCGGGGCGCGCTGGTGGTCGAGGAGGAGCTGGTCTCGGCGCTCACCGGACGGCGGATCGCGGGCGCCGCCCTGGACGTCTTCGAGGAGGAGCCGCTGGGGCCGGGCAGCCCGCTGTGGGACGTTCCCGGCCTGATCGTCTCGCCGCACATGAGCGGGGACACCGTCGGCTGGCGCGATCGGCTGGGCGAGCAGTTCGTCGAGCTGTTCGACCTCTGGTCGGCCGGGAAGCCGCTGCCGAACGTGGTCGACAAGAATCGTGGGTACGTCCCCTCCCATGACTCCTGAGCCGAACGACCCGAGTGCCCTGACCGCACGTCAGCTCATCGCCGGCTACCAGCGCGGCGACTTCTCCCCGCTGGAGGCGGTCCGCGCGGTCCTCGACCGGGCCGAGGCGGCGCAGCGCCTCACCAACGCGTTCGTCCGGATCGACGCCGAGCAGGCGATCGAGCAGGCGGAGGCGGCCACCGAGCGCCGCCGCAGAAGGGAGCCGCTCGGGCCGCTCGACGGCGTACCGGTCACGGTCAAGGACATCTTCCTGCAGGCGGGAGGGCCCACGCTGCGGGGCTCCAGGACGGTGCGTGCGGACGCCTCCGCCTGGGACGAGGACGCCCCGGTCGTGGCGCGGCTGCGGGAGCAGGGCGCGGTCCTCGTCGGGAAGACGACGACGCCGGAGTTCGGCTGGAAGGGCGTCACGGACTCCCCGCTGACCGGGGTGACCCGCAATCCGTACGACGTCTCCCGCACGGCGGGCGGGTCCAGCGGCGGGAGCGCGGCGGCGGTGGCACTGGGCGCGGCCCCGCTGTCCATCGGGACCGACGGCGGAGGGTCGGTGCGCATCCCGGCGTCGTTCTGCGGGATCTTCGGGCTGAAGCCGACGTACGGCCGGATCCCGCTCTACCCGTCGAGCCCGTTCGGCACGCTGGCCCACGCGGGGCCGATGACCCGGGACGCCGCCGACGCGGCCCTGCTGCTGGACGCGATCAGCGGGCCGGACTGGCGGGACTGGTCGCAGGCGGCGCCCGCACCGGCCGCGGGCGACGGCCTGGCGGACGGTGTCAAGGGGCTGCGGATCGCGTTCTCCGCGTCCTTCGGCGGCCAGGTGGCGGTCCGCCCGGCGGTGGCGTCGGCGGTACGCGGCGCCGTGGGCCGGCTGGCCGAGCTGGGCGCGTACATCGAGGAGGCCGATCCGGACATCACCGACCCGGTGGACGCGTTCCACACCCTGTGGTTCACCGGGGCGGCGCGCCTGGTGCAGCACTTCGGCAGGGAGCAGCGGGAGCTGCTGGACCCGGGGCTGCGGGAGGTCTGCGCGGAGGGCGAGCGGGCCTCGGCGCTCGACTACCTCGCCGCCGTGGACGCCCGGATGGACCTCGGACGCCGGCTGGGACGGTTCCACACCGCGTACGACCTGCTGGTCACGCCGACGCTGCCGGTCACCGCCTTCGAGGCGGGCGCGGAGGTGCCGAAGGGCTCCGGCCACCGCCGCTGGACGGGCTGGACCCCGTTCACCTACCCGTTCAACCTCACCCAGCAGCCGGCGGCGACGGTGCCCTGCGGGGTGGACGAGGACGGGCTGCCGGTGGGGGTCCAGCTGGTCGGCCCCCGCCACGCGGACGCCCTGGTGCTGCGCGCGGCGCACGCGCTCTACGCGTCGGGCGCGGCGGCGGTGCCGCCCCCGGCCGCCGGGTGACGAACGGCCGGGTACGGGCCGCCGGGTGACGCCCGGCGCCCCGGCCCGGGGACGAGGGGCGACCCGGGTGACGGCCGGCGCCGGGCCCGGTACGGGCGGCAGGGGCGGGCGGCCGGAGCGGGCCGGGCGCGGCCCGCTCAGGCGCGGCGGAACGACAGCGTCTCGCCGAGCGCTCCCGCGCGCCACAGGTCCTGGCAGGCGTCGGCCATCCGGTCGAGACCGTCGACCACCTGCCCCCACACGATGCCCGGCACCCAGCCCGTGTCGCCGTTGAGCAGCAGGTTGTTGCGCTCGTAGAAGAGCGCGAGGTCCACCGTCACCGGCCGGGACAGGTCCCGGTCGTAGCCGTAGGCGGCGGTGCCCAGCTCGGTGCCGCTGAAGGTGAAGTAGCAGAGGTCGCCCGGGATCGGGGTCACCGTCGGGTTCTCCAGCGGCGGCTCCCGGTCGGCGAACGCGGGGAACAGGGCGTAGATCTCGTTGCGGGCGTACTTCGCGTGGTACACGTCGCCGCCGAGCGGCAGCGCGTCCCAGACGGACTGGCAGGTCAGGGGCGCCCGGTCGTCCAGGAGCCGTGCGGTGCAGCGCACGCCGCGCTTGGTGAGCGAGACTTCGATGTATCGATCGGCCATTGCCCACGCATACCCCGCCTGGGCCCGGGTAGCCGCGCCGCCATGGCTCCACACACGGCACCACACACCAGACACGCGGTACGCAGACGAAGCCTGCTGCTGGGGACGGCCGGCGCACTCGGTGCGGCCGGCGTCGCGGGCGCGGCGGGCTGCGCACGGGTCCCCTCCGGCGACAGCCTGGCCCGGCTGAGATCCCAGGGCACGGTGCGCCTCGGCATCGCGGGCGAGGTGCCGTACGGCTACATCGACGAGCAGGGCGAGTTCACCGGGGAGGCCCCGGAGCTGGCCAAGGTGGTCTTCAAGCGGCTCGGGATAGCGAACGTGCAGCCCGTGGCGACGGACTTCGCCTCCCTCATACCCGGCCTCAACTCGCAGCAGTTCGACGTCGTTTCCGCCGGAATGTACATCAACAAGGAGCGCTGCGCGCAGGTCCTCTTCTCCGATCCCGAATACCAGATGCTGGTTTCCTTCATCGTGCCCAAGGGCAACCCGAAGGATCTGCGCAGTCTGCAGGACGTCGTAAGGGCCAGGGCGAGGTTCGCCACCGGCTCGGGCTACGCAGAGATCGGCTACGCCGTGGCGGCCGGATACCCCGAGAAGGACATCGTCATCCTCCAGGACCAGGTGGCGGGGCTGAACGCGGTCGAGTCCGGGCGGGTCGACGTCTTCGCCGGGACCGCCCTGACCACCCGGGAAGTGGTCCGCAAGAGCAGGAAGGCCGAGGCGACGAAGCCGTTCGCGGCGATCGTCGACGGCGAGGAGGAGATCGCCGGCGGAGGGTTCGCCTTCCGGCGGACCGACGCCGAGCTGCGGGACGCCTTCAACGCCGAGATCCACAAGATGAAGAGGAGCGGCGAGCTCTTCCGCATCCTGAGCCGGTTCGGCTTCACCGAGTCCGAGATGACCGAGCTCACGGCGAAGGAGCTGTGCCGATGACGTCCGGACTCTGGCAGAACTGGGTGCTCCCGGGCATCTGGATCACCGTCCAGCTCACCCTGTACAGCGCCGCGCTGGCCACCGCCGTGGCGTTCGGCGTCGGCATGGCCAGAACGCATCGCTCGAAGGCCGTCCGCTTCCTCGCGGCCTTCTACACCGAGGTGTTCCGCGGGACGTCGGCGCTGGTGCTGATGTTCTGGCTGTTCTTCGTCCTGCCGCCGCTGCTGGGCTGGCAGCTGGTGCCCATGTGGGCGGCGGTACTCGCGCTCGGCCTGTCCTACGGCGCGTACGGCGCGGAGATCGTGCGCGGCGCGCTGAACGCCGTCGCGCCGGCCCAGCGGGAGGCCGGTGTCGCGCTCAGCTTCACGCCCTGGCAGCGGATGCGGCTGATCCTGCTGCCGCAGGCCGTGCCCGAGACGATCCCGTCCTTCTGCAACCTGGCGGTCGAGCTGCTGAAGGGCACCGCGCTGGTGTCGCTGCTCGGTGTGGGCGACGTGTCGTTCGCGGCGTACCTGGTGCGGCTGGCGACCCAGGAGAGCGCCCAGATCTACACCGTCACGCTGGTGATCTACTTCGTGCTCGCGTTCCTCATCACCCGCTCGATGAAGGCCCTGGAACGGAAGACCAAGGCGAACCTGGGGGTGGTGGTCAAGTGACCTGGGACTGGTCCGCGGTCGCGGACTTCATGCCGCGCTTCTGGGACGGCGTGCTCGTCACGCTGCAGATCCTGGTGCTGGGCTCGCTGCTGTCCTTCACGCTCGGCCTGGTCTGGGCGCTGGGGCTGCGCTCCGGCCTGCGCTACGTGCGCTGGCCCGTGGGACTCGTCACCGAGTTCATCCGCAACACCCCGCTGCTGGTGCAGCTGTTCTTCCTGTTCTTCGTGCTGCCGGAGTGGGGGGTGCAGTTCTCCGCCCTCACCACCGGCACCATCGCCATCGGGCTGCACTACTCGACCTACACCGCGCAGGTCTACCGGGCCGGCATCGACGCCGTGCCCGCCGGGCAGTGGGAGGCGGCGACGGCTCTGAGCCTGCCCGCCCACCGGACCTGGACCGCCGTGATCCTGCCGCAGGCGGTCCGCCGGATCGCCCCCGCCCTCGGCAACTACGTCATCGCGATGCTCAAGGACACCCCGCTGCTGGCCGGTATCGGCGTGCTGGAGATGCTCCAGCAGTCCCGGCTGGAGAGCGCGGCGACCTTCCAGTACACGGAGCCGCTGACGGTCGTCGGCATCGCCTTCATCCTCATCGCCTACCCGGCTTCCCTGCTCGTACGGACCCTGGAGCGCCGCCTTGCCCGCTGAAACCGACCCCGCCCCGCAGAACGACGAGCTCATCCGCTTCACGAACGTCACCAAGCGCTTCGGGGACAACACCGTCCTGGACGACCTGTGCTTCTCGGTCAGCCCGGGCAAGCACGTCACGCTGATCGGGCCCTCCGGGTCCGGGAAGACGACCATCCTGCGGCTGCTGATGACGCTGACGCGGCCCGACTCGGGCACGATCGACGTCGACGGCGCCCGGCTGTTCCCGGCCGACGAGAGACAGCGCAGAGAGGTCCGCAAGAAGATCGGCATGGTCTTCCAGCAGTTCAACCTCTTCCCCAACATGACCGTGCTGCGGAACATCACCGAGGCTCCGGTGCGGGTGCTCGGGCTGTCCAAGGACGAGGCGGAGGAGCGCGCCCGCGGGCTGCTGGACCTGGTCGGCCTCGCCGACCGCGCCGGCGCGCGGCCCTCCCAGCTGTCGGGCGGCCAGCAGCAGCGGGTGGCCATCGCACGGGCGCTCGCCATGCGGCCGCAGGTGCTGCTGCTGGACGAGGTGACCTCGGCGCTCGACCCGGAGCTGGTCGCGGGAGTGCTCGACGTCCTCCGGGACATCGCCCGCACCACCGACATCACGATGCTCTGTGTGACGCACGAGATGAACTTCGCCCGGGACATCTCCGACGAGGTCCTGATGTTCGACTCCGGGAAGGTCATCGAGTCCGGGCCGCCGGAGAAGATGTTCTCCGAGCCCGAGCACGACCGTACTCGCGAGTTCCTCGGGGCGGTGCTCTGACCTCTCGTTCCAGGCCCCACCTATGACAACGGCATATGCCGATGTCGTGCGCCCCAGGATATGAGCCTGGGGCGCACACATTTCTCGCCAACGGCCGCCCACTGAACGGTTCTTGGCGGCTATCGTGGTACGGAAGCTTGCGGTCACAACCTGGTAGGGGGAAACCGTGGCGCTGAAGCCCGAGCCGACCGCGCCGTTCCACTCGGTGCAGTACGCCCTGCGTGTCCTGGAGACGGTCTCCCGGCACGGCAGAGGGGTGACCGACGTCCAGATCGCCCGCGAGACCGGGCTGCCGACCGCCCATCTGGCGTCCCTGCTGCTGATGCTGCGTCGCGAGGGCTATGTGGAGCAGGTGGCCGACGGGGCGTATGTGACCGGCGACTCCCTGGTCCTGCTGGGTTCCGGCGCCACCCGGCGCGAGGCCCTGGAGCGCAAGCTCCAGGACACCCTCGGCGAGCTGCGCGACTCGGTCGGCGCGGCCGTCTACATCAGCCGCTACATCGACGGCGAGGTCAAGATCACCCAGTTCGCGGACGGCCCCCGCACCCCCAAGGTCAACGAGTGGGTCGACTTCCGCTCGGCGGCGCACGCCAGCGCGGTCGGCAAGTGCCTGCTGACCCAGCTCGACCAGAACGGCCGCCGCGACCACCTCGCCCGGCACAAGATCGCCCGGCTCACCTCCCGGACGATCACCAACGAGAAGATCCTCTTCTCGAAACTGGACGCCCAGCCGCCCACGGTCCCGGTGCTGGACCTCCAGGAGTACGCGGTGGGCACGGTCTGCGCGGCCGTACCGCTGACGGCCGGCTCCGCCGTGGGATGCCTGGCGCTCTCGCTGCCCATCGAGCATGCCCACCGGCTGCGCGCCGCGGCGGACACCCTGAACCGCCGGGCGGCCCCGGTGGTGCTGTCGCTGGCCCTGTGACCGGCCGAGTCGGCGGCCCCGCGGGCCGGGGAGAGCCGGCGACCACCGGCGCCGGGCGGTCGGGAGCACTGTCGGGAGCACCCCCTGGGACCAGGTAGTATTAACTCCGTCGTCAGCCGCCGAGAGCGGCGGGAACGGCAGCCCGCGCCGCTAGCTCAGTTGGTTAGAGCAGCTGACTCTTAATCAGCGGGTCCGGGGTTCGAGTCCCTGGCGGCGCACCACCCCCGAGGGGCCCTCGCAACTGCGAGGGCCCCTCGGCTCGTTCCGGCCCGTTCCGGCCGTTTCCCGGCCTGGCACGCGCTGCGCACCTCGGCTTCGGCGGCCGGCACGGAGTCGGCATGGAGCGGTCACGACGTACGCCCGGCCGGGGCACGCCGGGCGGATGCGAGGCGGCCGCCCGCTACCCGTCTGCGCCCCGATCCCCACCCCGATCTGCGGCCCGGTGACGGCTCCCCCGGGGTGCCGGGAGCAGGAAGAGCCTTGCCGCCGTGACCTTCATCACATTCGCCGGGCGTCAGAAGTGGACGTCCGAGCAGGCGTAGAAGGCGTTCGGGGTGTCGGCGATCGTCCACACCGCCAGGATCAGATGGCGGCCCGTCTTCGACGGCAGGGTTCCCGAGTGGCTGAGCGTCCCCGGGGGCCGCTGGCCGTGGTAGGGCACGGTCAGGAAGGGCTGCGCATCGAGCGCGGCCCGGGTGAGCGGCCGGCCGGGGTTCCAGCCGTCCCTGGTGATGTAGTACGTGAAGTCGGTGGTGGCGTGAGGGGCGGTGAACCGCCACCGGAAGGTGTGGTTCTGTCCCGAGGAGAGCCTGGTGGTGGGCCAGGCCCCGCCGCGCGGGTCGTCGAGCTGCGCGAAGCGGCTGTTGCCGCCTGCGCAGATCCTCCCGTCCGCGGGACCAGCGGCGGGGAAGCCCTTGGGCCCCTCGACGCTCTGGGGCTCCCACCGGATCTCACCGCAGTCGGCCACGGTGCCGTCGGCACAGAGTCTCTGACGGCTGATCGGGGAGTCGGTGTACCCGTGGCTCCCGGCGGTACCCGCGGTGGCGAGCAGGGCGGTCCCCGCCACCGCGAGCCCGGTCAGGGCCGCGCCTATTCGATGTCGCATGCTGTCGCTCCTGGAGAACGTGGGGGAGTTCTGTGAGCCGTGCTGCGCTTGTGCGGTAGTGCGGATTCCGGTCTAGACCAAGTCACAGAGTATGGACGCAACATGAACATGTCCAGACCAATCAGGGGGTCTCCGCACCGCCCGTCCTCGCCGTGCAGAACGCCACGGTCAGATCCCGGACGAGGGCCTTGCGCTCGTAGTCGTCGAACTCCACCAGCCCGCGCATCGTGAGCCGTTGCACCGTGTCGTCCACGGCGTCGACCACCGAGCCGAGCACGGTGTCGCGGCGCTCGGCCTCCAGGGCCGCGACCCGGCGGCGCCGCATCGCCGCGGCCACCTCGGGTGCATACTCGATCCGCGTCGGCTGTGCCGAGAAGACGTCGATCCCGAGCGGTGCGCACTCCGCCGCGAGCGTCTTGGTCAGGGCGTCGCCGACGGCCTCGGCATTGCGGAGCGTCGGACGCAGTTCGAGCGCGGGGCCGCCGCCCGCGGGCGGAGCCGAGGCGTCGGCCGGAAGCCGGGACAGCACACGGGCCAGGGCCGCCTCCACCTGCTCCCTCAGATACGACTCGTGGTTCGCGAGGCCGAGCACGGCCCGGGCGGTGTCCCTGACCCGCCACACCACGAGGACCACCGCCTCGAGCGCGGTCCCGTCGGCGTCGACCGACGGCATGGGGTCGCTGCGCCAGTGCCGAAGCCGCACGTCCACCCGTCGGCGCAGCAGCAGCGGACTCACCCACAGCAGACCGCTGCGGCGGACGGTGCCGCGGTACTCGCCGTACAGCGTCAGCACCCAGGCGTGGCCCACCCGGCCGCGGGCGAGCCCGCCGAGCGTGAACAGCGCGACGGTGAGGGACACCGCCAGCAGGGCCCAGTGCACGAACCCGAGTCCCGCGTAGGGCCGTTCGCCCAGGCCGAAGAACGCCGTCACCTCGGGCGGGAAGGCCCCCGCCCAGTGCAGCACGGCCGCGCAGCCGACAAGGGAGAGAGCCCCGGCGAGCAGGGCCGCCCAGCCGGGCAGAACCGGGCCGGGCCGCTCCGTCAGCTTGGGGTCGGGCGGGGGCGCGGCCCTTCGGCCGGACGGGCCGGCGTTCGGCGTGGAGCGGCGTCCGGCGGGGAGTGCCAGCGGGGGCATGGCGATGGTGTCCGGGCCTCCGTCACGGTCGGCGTCCTTGGTCAGCCGGGCCACGCCCGAGCCGCTCCGGCCGTCCTTGGGCCACGCGGCACCCTCGGGGCCCTCGGGAGCGGACGTCCCGTGCGACGGGCGGGCGGCGCCCGTGCCCTCGGCCGCGTCCTTCCGCCTGCCCGCGTCGGACTTCTCCCCCGGGCCCCCGGTGCCCGCACCGGAGGACGCGACGGCGTCCCGGTAGAGCAGATGGACGGGAATGGCTCCGGTGGTCTCGGTGCCGATGACGACCGTACGGCGACCGCCCGCGCCGCTGAACTGCCGCTCGAAACGCTCGGCCTCGGCCTCGGGTGCGGGTGCGGGTGCGGGTGCGGGCTCCGGCGCGGGTGCGGGCTCCGGCGCGGGTGCGCTGCCGGGTACGCCGCCCCCCTTCGCCCCGCCGGCAGCGGACGGGGCGCCGGGCTGGGCGCCGGCGGCGGTGAGGCCGGGCGAAGCGGGAGCTGCCGCGGTGGGAACGGCCCCGTCGGGAACGCTCGCGGTGGGAGCGGGCCCGGCTGAGTCGGCAGCCCCGGCTGTGACGACGGGCACGGCCGAGTGGCGGGACCCAGACGAGTGGAGGGACCCGGACGAGTGGAGGGGCCCGGACGAGTCGCCAGTCCCGGAATCCGTCCCGGACCCGCTGTCGGCAGGGGCCTCCTGGGAAGGGGCGGGCAGTCCGCCTTCCGCGGTCGCGCCGCGCCCGGTGCCGCCGTACGGGCCGGAGCGGGCGTGCGCGTCACGGGCGGTGTGCGGGCCGGAGGTGCCGGGCGCGTCGCCGGTGCCGGGCCGGTCGGGAACGCCGGGCGCGTCGCCGGTGCCGGGCCGGTCGGGAGCGCCGAACGCGCTGAGGACGCCGTGCGGATCACGAGCGCCGTGCGTATCGCGGGTGGCCGGCGGGTCGAGGGCGGCGCCGGACGTGGCGGACACCTGCGGGTCCGGGGGCACCTCGGGCCCGGGCGTACCGGCGGCCGTACTGCCCGCGACCGGGAGGCCCGCGCTGTGGACCGCGGCCGGAGCGGAGGTCAGCCGGCCGAGCGGGAGGGGAGAACCCGGTGGGTCCTCGGAGTAGGGGGTTGTCGGGGTCACCGCGGTCGCCTCCTCGCGGGGTCGGTGCACATCGGACTGGTGGATCATGAGAAGAGCCGCCGCCAGGTCTCGGGGCCGGGGTAGCCGTCGGCGCCCGCGCCGCGCCAGCCCTGGGCGCGCTGGAACGCCTCGACGCTGCGGCGGTCCGCGTCGCCCCAGCGCGGACCGGGGCGGGGGGAGTAGTGCCGGCCGAAGCCCCGCTTCACCAGCTGACGGCGGAGCGTGTCCACATGACCGCCGGAGCTGCCGGGACGGAAGTGGCCGTGGCCCGGGAAGGCCGGTGCGGTGGCGGCAACGGCCGGGGGTGCCGCCTTCCGCGGAGCGGTTGTTGCCGGGGGTGCCGCCTTCCGCGCAGCGGCCGTTGCCGGGGGTGCCGCCTTCCGCGCAGCGGCCGTTGCCGGGGGTGCGGTACCGGGCCGGGCGGGAACGCCCGCCGGCGGCGCCGCCTTCCGGGGCCCGGTCGGAACCGGTTGCGCCGCGGGACCGGTTCCTGCCGGAGGTGCGGCACCATGAGCGGTCCCGGCCGGAGGGGCCGGGACCGCCTTCCTGCCCGTGCCGTTCACCAGGAGGCTCCAGGTGTCCGGGCCGGGCACACCGTCCGCCTCGGCGCCCGCCCAGCCCTGGGCGCGCTGGAACGCCTGGGTCGCCTGCCGGTGCGCCTCCCCCCAGCGCGACCCCGGACCGGCGGTGCCGCCGATGTCGAATCCGTAGCCCGCCAGCAGTCTGCCGAGCAGGGCGACGTACGCGTTGTCCTCACCGGGCCCGAAGACCCCGGCGCCCGGGAACCCGTTCCCCTCGTCTCCGCCGAGCTGCCCGCCCGCGGTGTCCACGCCCTTCAGCGCCTTGTAGCGGTAGGCCTGGTACTGGCTGGAGTTGTTCCAGTAGGCCATGGGCGTGGTCTGCCTGCGGGTGTGCGGTTTGGCCTGCTCGTACGCGACGTACTTGGTGTGCGTGCCGTCCGCCCAGCCTCCGAAGATCGTCACATGGGAGCCCTGGGACGGGTCGTCCGGGTTGTGGAAGAGCAGGATGTCGCCGGGTTTCAGGTCCTTGCGCTCGATGCGCGTCCCGAACTCGGCCAGGCTGCCGGTCCATTCGTTGCCCGGGAGGTGCCAGGCCATGGAGACGTAGCCCGAGCAGTCCTGCCGGTAGCCGTCCGCCCAGTACCTGCTCATGGAGTACGGGACCTTGGCGTTCACCCAGCGCTTCGCCCGGTTCATGATGTCGGCACGGGCCATCGTGCGCAGACCGGCGGTTCCGGCGGGCCCGGCGACGGGCCCGCCGTGCAGCGGTCCCTGGCCGCCCTGCGGGGTCTCCGGATCGGGTCCCGGCGTACGCCGGGAGACGGCCGGACCGCCGGTCCGGAGACGGACCGCAGCAGGGCGGTCCGCCCCGGCGGGGCGCACTCGTGCGCGGTCCGTACGGGCAGGTACCGTCCGCGCCCGCGCCGCGGTGGATGCCCGGGCCTGCTCGGGCCGGTCCTGCTTCCCGGCCGGGCGCCCGCCCGGGCCGACGGCGGCCGGTCCTGCGCACGGGCGTGCGCCCCGCCCGCCGTGCCGGACGGCCGGGCGCGCGGCGGCGCGGCCCGGGGTGCCGCCGCCTCCGGGTCGGGTGGCGGGGAGTGCCCTGCTCCGGGAGCGGCAAGGGCCCCCGAGCCCCCGCCGCTCAGTACCGCTCCCGCGGCGGTGACCAGCACGAGCGCGCGGCGGGCACCCCGCGCGGCCGGGTGGCCCCCGGCGCGTACCGGCAGGGCCCGGGCCCGTTCCCGCCGCTGCCGGGCACAGCCGGGGCAGACGCAGTCACCGGCCGGCTCGTACTCCTCGAAGACCGGAACGGTCATCCCGTACCCCTCCAGATCCGCCGCTCTCTTCCGTCATGACAAATCGCATTTTGACGGAACAAAGAGAAAAAACGACCATCCGACAGGCCGGAACGCGCAAGGAAATGGTCGGGAGCATTCCCCGGGGTCCGGTAGAGTTCTCCGGGTCAGCAGGCGCCGCTAGCTCAGTTGGTTAGAGCAGCTGACTCTTAATCAGCGGGTCCGGGGTTCGAGTCCCTGGCGGCGCACCAGCGATCAGTCCGCTGACCTGGGCGTCCTCGGTTTCCGAGGACGCCCTTTCGCATGCGCGCGGAACCCTCGGGAAGCACCGGCCCGCGAGCGCCCGAGGGGCGGGGACGGCCCACGGCGTGCGGACGGGAGGGGCACGTCCGGCCGCGGCATGGACCCCCGGCACAGGCAGGGCAGGGCAGGCGCGGACGCACCCGGCGAGCTCACCGCCACAGCCGCTGGTACCAGCACCGGAGCACCGCCAGTGGCACCGGCACCGGCACCGGCACCGGCACCGGAGCGAACCCGCGTACCGGCACCGGCACCGGAGCGGACCCGCGTACCGGCACCGGCACCGGAGCGAACCCGCGTACCGGCACCGGCCGAACGGCGGAACCCGCGGTCACCGCTCGCTCAGGGTCCGCAGCCACCCGATGACGGCGTTCACCGTCTGGTAGTCGAGCTCGGCGATCCGGGCCACGGCACGGATGTCGGTCAGCCGCACGGGGAGGCAAGCCGCGTCCAGCGCACAGTGCAGCATCACCTGGTGCGCCTGTGTCGCCGGCAGGTCCTCCTCCACCCGCAGGCCGGGGCTCAGACAGGCGGAGATGGGCAGCGGCGGTGTCGGGAACAGCGGATGATCCACGCTCATGGTCGGATGGCCCTCTCGTTCGGGTCCGGAGCCCCGGTGGTGGGGACCGGGTGCGGCGCCGCCTGCCCGCGGAGAGACCCCCGGATGCCCGCCCGCCGCATCAGCAGCTGCACCGTCCCGCGGCTGACCGCGATGCCGTGGCGCGAGGTCAGTTCCTCGTGGATGCGGCGGTATCCATAGGTGCCGTTCGACGCGGCATGGACGGCGGTGATGACGTCGGTGAGCCAGGAGTGGCGGACGGACCGCGCGGAGGGCGGCCGGGAGCGCCAGGCGAAGTACCCGGACTCGGTCACCCCCAGGACGCTCGCGGCGATCCGCACGGGCAGGCCCTCCTGGGCCATCACGCGTACTGCCGCGAACCGTCTTTTGGGGACAGGCCGTCCCGGAGCAACTCGCTCGCGCGCCGGAGGACGGCGACTTCGGCCTCCAGTTCCGCGATGCGTCTGCGTGCGGAACCGAGTTCGGTCCCGGCGTCGGGCAGGTACCGCTGGTGCCGCGCCGGCGGCAGGTACCTGCGCCGCCACTGGTAGAGCGTCCGCTCACTGAGGCCGAGGTCGACCGCGACCTTCTTCACGGGCTCGCCCTCGGCCAGCAGGTCGAGCGCCTGACGGCGCACCTCGGGTGGGTGACTCATCGGTGGTGGTCCTCCGGAGGACTGGGGACGGGCCCGCCCGCCGGCCCCGGGGCGGCTGCCCGGGCCGGCAGGCGGTGGTTCGGGTGCGGTGCGGTGCGGCGTCGGCCACGGCCCGGTCGCGGCGCCCGCACCGGACGCCGCTCCCCGACGGGCGAACCGCGCCCCACACGAGCTAGTCGATGTGGCGCCGCAGGGTGACGGTGGGCCGGAAGTCCCGCAGCGGGTCGACGGACTCGCCGCGCGGCGCGGTGGCGACCGCTTCCCTCAGCAGGGTCACCACCTCGGCGGCGAGGGAGTCGGTGCGGGCCCTGACGGTGCTGATCGGCTCCCGGCTGCGCTCCAGTTCGCCCAGCCGCCTTTCGAGTCGCGCGAGTTCGTCCCTGACGGGGCGGCTCAGCGTGAACGAGTACGGGGTGGAGACGATGAACTGGTAGGCGCCGGCGAAGGTCTGGCAGCCCTCGCAGTGGTCGTTGACCGCGCGGCTGGAGTTCGCGGCGTTGAGGCGGGCGACCGTGCCGGTGACGGTGACGACCTGGAAGGAGAGGGCGACCGAGCGGCACGGCCTGTCGAGCGAGCAGCCCGCGGACCGGGCGAACGCCCTGTTGCGCGCACCGACGCCGAGGCGTGCCCCGAGTTCACGGACCGCGAACTCGGCGTCGTGGTCGACGCGATGGCGTGGGCCGGCGGTCGCGCGCGCCTCGTCCACCACGATGCCGACGTAGCGGTTGCCGGTGGACGCGGACGATGCCGCTCCCGCAGGGCTCGCCGTGGCGAAGCCGGCCGTACAGGCGGCGACGAGCATGCCGAGCCGTGCGACTCTGCGGCCGCTGTGGCCCTGGCGTGGTTTGCGGTGCGTCACTGTGTGCTCCTTTGCTGAGTACGGGAATCGGGGGTCGGGGCGGGCGGGGCCTACGGGTCCTCCGTCGCGCTCTGCGACTCCGAGGGCGTCTGCGAGGGCGAGGGGGATCCGGACGGTGTCGGGGTCGGCGTCGGTGATGCGCTGGGGCCGGGACCGGCCGACGGTGACCCCGAGGTCCTGCTCGGGCTCGGTGTCGGGCTCGGTGCCGGGCTCGGTGCGCCGGTCGTCGGCACGTTCCCCGCGGGGGTCGCGGAGGGCGGGGCACCGGCGGTGGGCGTGGCGAGAGCTCCGGCGCCGGGAACCGCCGTGGGTGCGGTGGTCTTCGGCGGCGGGCTGTCCAGGGCGACCGGGTCCGGCGTGGCGCGGGTGGGGGGCTCCTCCGCCGGGGCCGCCGCCGTGGGGCGGACCGTGGGAACGCCGGGCTGGAGGATCGGGGCGATGGGCGGCTGCCGCGGCAGCGGTTGCGGGGTCATGCCGGTGAGCCAGGCCGCACACAGCGCGCCCGCTGCGGCCAGCACCCCGCCGCATACGGCCACCCGCAGCCGGGTGTTGCCCTCGGTGGCACGGGCGGTGGCCTTCATCAGCCGCCCCACCACGCGTACGGCGAGGTACGCGGCGCCGGCCAGGGGGCAGACGAGCATGAAGCTCCCGACGACCCCGACCAGGCCGGCGGTGATCTCGCCCTCGGCGAAGGCCGACCAGGTACCCGCCACCTGCTCCGCCAGTGAGCGCAGGCTGGTGCCGAGCAGGCGGGGCAGGTTCCACAGGACGTAGCCGAGCTCGGCGGCGATCAGCGGCACCATGGTCACGACCCAGCCGGTGACCATGATCCGCGCGGGGCGCCTGAGCCCGGCCACCTCCGGCGGCAGCGGACGGCCCGGCAGCATGGATCGCAGGATGGGCTTGATCTTCCCGAAGAGGTCGGGGATCCCCGCGAGGTCTCCGAGGATGTAGTAGCCGTCCAGCCGTACCACCGGCAGCAGTTGTTCGAGGATCTCGAAGTGCACGAGGTAGATCGCGGCGAGGAAGAGCGGCTGGCCCGTGAGGACGTACCCCAGGGCGAGACCCAGCACGAAGACGATGTTGAAGTAGATGCCGCCCAGGTCGGTCCGGATCCGGCCGGCCCGCCCGATGCGGTAGACGTCGGTGACCTCGGTGTACATCGAAGGCCAGATCAGGAAGAGGCCGCATCCGATGCTTCCCGGTCGCGCGCCGCCGTACCGGCACGCCGACGCGTGCCCGAACTCGTGGAAGACCAGCGAGGCCACGATGAGCACGAAGACGGCGAGCATCAGCACCGGTTGCTCCAGCACCTGGAGCACCGGGCCGATCGCTCCGTGCACGGCGAAGAGCCAGATGTCCACGCCGAGCGCGGCGATGAGCACCAGGACCACGACCGGAGGCCGGTGCAGCCAGGCGAGCGCCTTCGCGATACGGGCCACCTGCCGCTCATGGAAGATCACCCGATGGCCCTTGAGGACCAGCAGGAGGTCGGTGGTGGGGCCGGCGACCCGGTCGTCCTCCTGCCCGAAGGGGACGGTGATGCCGAGCGGTTCGAGCTTCTGCTCGATGAGGTACTCGACGTTGTCGGCACTGACCTCGCGGCCGTAGCGTCCGCTCACCCGGTGCGAGACGGTCTCGGTGTTCCGTGCGCCGTCGATGGCCTCGGCCACCAGGTAGAGCAGCCGGGAGAGTTGCACCACCTGTCCGTCCCCGCGGCGGACCAGGTACTTGCGCTCCGTGAAGCCGGATCCCTGGTACTCGCCGAGGAACTGGAGTCCCGCGCCGAGGCGCGGGACGGGGAACAGCGTCTCCGTGTGTTCGTACGGGTATGGCGTGTCGCCCGTGTCGCAGGCCGCCGCCCCCACGGGACCGGGGTGGACCTTCTGGCTCTTGGTCACCGTCCTGCACTTCCTCCCGGAGCGGGCCGCGCCCCCGAGGACGCGGCCCGCACAGGTCCGGGCGTTGTTACTGGCTGATCGTGATGGTCTGGTTGGCCTCGGAGACCGCGATGGCGTCCGGGGAGTCGACGTTGGCCGCGAGCGACTCGTTGTGGGCGTCGACGTAGGCGATGCGCTCGCTCACGTTCGAGGTCCTGACGAAGTTGAACCGGAGCCGGCCCAGGGCCTCCCGCCCGGGCAGCAGCTCCGCGGCGGCCTCGGCGTTGAGCTGGTCGTTGTTCATGGTGGAACCCCTCTCGGTTGGCAGCGCCGGCTACTGGCTGACGCTGATGGACTGGGCGGCGGACGAGGCCGCCACGGCGTACGGGGAGTGGATGTTGGTCGCGAGCGACTCGTTGTGGGCGCTGACGTAGGCGATGCGCTCGCTCACGTTCGAGGTCCTGACGAGGCCGAACCGGAGCCGGCCCAGGGCCTCCCGCCCGGGCAGCAGCTCCGCGGCGGCCTCGGTCTCGAGTTCTTCGACGTTCATGGGGGATCCCTCTCGGAAGGAAGCGCCGGCTACTGGCGGACGCTGATGGACTGGTTGGCCTCGGAGGCCGCGATGGCGTCCGGCGAGCAGACGTTGGCCGCGAGCGACTCGTTGTGGGCGTCGACGTAGGCGATGCGCTCGCTCACGCTGGTGGTCCTGACGAAGTTGAACCGGAGCCGGCCCAGGGCCTCCCGCCCGGGCAGCAGCTCCGCGGCGGCCTCGGCGTCCAGTTCTCGCATGCCAAGCATGGGTGGGTCCTTTGCACGAAGGGCATGGGCGGACCGCGCCCATGCCGAGCGCGTCCATCCATGCCGGACGATCTGTCTGACGAGATTGGACAGTAGGACTCCGGGTAGCCACCGACAAGGGACCGGAACATCCGACGCGCCGCCGCGAAGACGCCCAGCACCCACGGAAACCGCAGGTGGGAGAAGCGGCGACGGAGACCGCAACCGACGCGGACCCCCGTGGAACCTCACCCGATCGGCCCAACTCGGGGCCGTCCGGCCGGCAACGGCAGGTCTCCCGATGGCTATCCTCTCGTGCCTCAAGGCGGGTGAACCGCCCGAAACCTCCGCGAGAGGGGTGCCCGTGCTTGTCGTCCCAGGAGCGCTCGCGACCGCCGTGGTCCGCGACAGGACCGGGGAGCCGGTGGTGCTGCTGTCCGGCGAACTCCCCTCCGCCCTCACCCCTTCCGGCGTCGACGAACTGCTCAACCTGGCCGCCGCCGTACTCGAGGCGGAGGAGCTGGAACTCTTCCGGCGCTGCCTCGCGGCACTGCGCTGCGGCGAGAAACTCCGGGAAACCCGTATCGAGGTGAGCGGAGCCGTACTGACCATCTACCGGAGCTGAATCACGATCCGACTGCACGGAACACGGTGCGGAACACCGCCAGGATCACGGGGCGGAACACAGAGCCGACCGCGGGGCGGAACAGGGGCGGAACAGGGGCGGAACACGGGGTGGAACACCGTCCGCAGCAGGGCAGGATTTCCCGGCAGTCCACGATGACGGATTCGCGCGGCTGCAGAGTCTTCTGCAATCGGGACTTTCCGCAACTCGGAATCCGGTGCACTCCGGCCGCGTTTTCCGCATATTCCGCCACACACCCAACCAGGCCGCGAAACGCCGTAGTTGAATCACCCTCCCGAGTGTTCTCCGGACGCACCGCACCCTTTCCCGAAATGCCCGCCAAGCAGAGCTCAGCATCGGTTTGACGAGGTTTCGCAACGGAGGATCGCTGTGCGCCGACAAGACCCCGGACCGCATATGCGCGAATGAATCCGGTACGGAATCCACGTATGGTCCGGAGGGCCACCAGAAAACCCTCTAGCCAGGAGAAGAACGGTGAGAAAACTCGCACGCGTCTTTGCCACGGCCGCGCTGGCCGTGACCGCCGGCGTCATTCCCATGACGGGCACCGCCATGGCCGCCGCACCGGCCCATTCGGCCGTCGGCGCATACCAGTTCCACGGCGTGGACCGGTGCGCCGACCTCGGCCGGCGGTACGTCGCACTCCACACCTGGGACCGCCACCGCGCCCGGTGGGACCGCGACTGCCGCCACCGCTGGGAGCGCCGTCTGGTGCACCGGTCGCACTGGTACGACGCCTACGGGAGGTACCGCAGCCACGCCGGATACGCCGGGGACTGCGGACACCGCTACTGAGCCGGCCCGAGTGCGCCGCCCGATCGGAACGGGCGGTCGGCGTGGGTCCCCGGAGACACGTCCCGGGGGCCCGCTGCCGTTCGACGGTCAACCGGACTGCCCGTCACGGTAGATGGTCAGTACGGCTCCGCTCACCTCGATACGGGTTTCCCGGAGTTTCTCGCCGCAGCGCAGTGCCGCGAGGCAGCGCCGGAAGAGTTCCAGCTCCTCCGCCTCGAGTACGGCGGCGGCCAGGTTGAGCAGTTCGTCGACGCCGGAAGGGGTGAGGGCGGAGGGGAGTTCGCCGGACAGCAGCACCACCGGCTCCCCGGTCCTGTCACGGACCACGGCGGTCGCGAGCGCTCCTGGGACGACAAGCACGGGCACCCCTCTCGCGGAGGTTTCGGGCGGTTCACCCACCCGACGGGGCGAGAATAGACCCCCGGTCGACCCCGTTTCCGCGCGATCCGGTACTTCGCCGGCCGCACACCGGATGCCCTCGTCCGGCCTCGTCCAATCTGTCCGACCACGCGCCGGTCCGACCGCGCGCCGGTCCGACCGCGCGTTCGTCCGACCGCGTCCGGGCCCCGCCCGGCAGCCTGCGGCCGGAGGTACCCGCAGGGTCCCGGTTCAGCCGGTGCCGGTGCGGGGGTTCGTTCCGGCGGCGGTGCCGGGGTCGGATCCGGAGACGGGGCGGGGGGTGGTGTCCGCGCGGGTGCCGGGGTCGGTGTCGGTGTCGGTGGCACCGGCGTCGATGTCCGTGCCGGTGCCGGTGTCGGTGGCGTCGATGTCCGTGCCGGTGCCGGTGCCGGGTCCGTGGGTGTTGCGCAGGAGGGATTCGACGAGTGCGGTGACGTGCCGGCGGTCGGCGGGGGAGAGTCGCCGGACGCTGGCGATGAGGGTGGCGACCTCGGGGTCGGCGGTGGCGCCGGGGGGCTCCTCGAAGTAGAGGTGGATGCCGCAGGCCTCGGCCGCCGCCCTGCGTACGGTCTCCAGGGGGAGTTCCAGTCCGCGGGCGAGGCCCTCCAGGGTGGTCTGCTGCGGCATCCGGGTGACCCGTTCGGCGGTGGCCAGATGGTGCACGGTGGAGCGCGGGACACCGCCGCGCCGGGCAACCTCGCCGTAGGACCAGCCCCGCTGCTCCAGCCGGCTCTTCACCAATTCCCGCAGTGCGTTGGCCACGCGAGGGATTCTCCCTGCCGAGACGCCGGATGACCAAACCCGGTGAACGAAGTTGCGGAGAGGCACCGGAAACGCTTGGCGTCCAATCACGTCGGACGATTCGCCCACAGTCATTGGACAGGCCGCTTGCCGGGCCCCTCCGTACGACACTCGCCCGAGCCCTCCCGAACGCCCCTCGAACAGCCTTGGCCATCCGCCCGGGCGCCCGGCACTTCGGGCACGGCACACCGGTTCAACGCCGCGCACCCCGTCGGGTCACGCCCGGCACGGAGCCGGCGGCCGGCACCCCCTCCCGGCCCGGCACCCCCTCCCGGCCCGGCCGCAACGCCCGGCCCGAACGCCCGCCACCCCCGCCCGGCACCACGGGGGCGACCGCGGATGCCCTTGCGATCACGCCCCCCGCTCCGGGACCCTGTGCTGTGAGTCCGCGGCCCCAAAGGGGCAGCGGGCTCAAACAGTTGCGACTTGGGGTGATTCGAGCAGATTCTCCGGCCGCGGCTGGCCCGTGATGGGGGTCCCGTTCATGAACGAACGCGGAGACGGGCATCATGCAACCGGAAGACCATCGTCTTATGTCTACGGATACGGTGGTCTGCCATTGATGCGTCCGGTACCGGCTGGCCAAGGGGAGCCGCGGTCCGGACACGACCGAACGATCACGCAGCCAGCAGGCGTGCGGGGGGAATGAAACGTATGACGTCGACGCCGACCGGCGCCCGGCCGCAGGACGACGACCCTTCCCGGACCACGCAGCTTCGGGTTCCCCCGCAGCTCAGGACCGGAGGCCACCGGTTGCGCCCCAAGAAGGCGCTGCCGAGGTACGACTACGAGCACTACAGCCGGCTGGCCGGTCCCCTGACCCAGCCGGACCCGTCGAGACCGTACCGGGTGCAGTACCGCTCGCTGCTGTCGCAGGAGCCGCACCGCGTCCGGGCCGCGCTGCTCCTCGGCGCCGCGCCGCTGGTCTCGCTGGGCCTGTTCGCCTGGCTGATGCAGCCGCAGCACTGGACCGAGCGCGACCCCAACCTCGACAACGAGCTGCTGCTCTGGCTCGACGTCGTCATGCTGGTGTCGATCGGCCTGATCGAGCTCTTCCGCACGATGAACGTCCTGTCGAACGCGCACGCGACCCTCGTCGCGCGCGACCCGATACCCGTGGTGCCGGAGTCCGGCACCCGCGTCGCCTTCCTCACCTCCTTCGTGCCGGGCAAGGAGCCCCTGGAGATGGTGACGAAGACGCTCGAGGCGGCCGTGAAGATCCGCCACCGCGGACTGATGCACGTGTGGCTGCTCGACGAGGGCGACGACCCGGCCGTCAAGGAGGTCTGCGCACGGCTCGGCGTCCACCACTTCTCCCGCAAGGGCATAGCCAAGTGGAACCAGGAGAAGGGCGCCCACCGGGCCAAGACCAAGCACGGCAACTACAACGCCTGGCTCGAGGCGCACGGCGGCGACTACGACTTCTTCGCGTCCGTCGACACCGACCACGTACCGCTGCCGAACTACCTGGAGCGGATGCTCGGGTACTTCCGCGACCCGGACGTCGGCTTCGTGATCGGCCCGCAGGTCTACGGCAACTACGACACCTTCGTCACCAAGGCCGCCGAGTCCCAGCAGTTCCTCTTCCACGCCCTGATCCAGCGCGCCGGCAACCGCTACGGCGCCCCCATGTTCGTCGGCACCTCCAACGCCGTGCGCATCAGCGCCATCAAGCAGATCGGCGGCCTGTACGACTCGATCACCGAGGACATGGCGACCGGCTTCGAGATGCACCGGGCCAAGAACCCGGCCACCGGCAACAAGTGGCGGTCCGTCTACACCCCGGACGTGCTGGCCGTCGGTGAGGGCCCGTCCGCCTGGACCGACTTCTTCACCCAGCAGCTGCGCTGGTCCCGCGGCACCTACGAGACGATCCTCAAGCAGTACTGGAAGGGCTTCGGCACCCTGCCGGCCGGCAAGCTCTTCAACTACACCATGATGATCATCTTCTACCCGATGTCGGCCCTCAACTGGATCCTGGCGGCGCTCAGTTGCGCGCTGTTCCTGGGCATGGGCGCCTCGGGTGTGCAGATCGACCCGGCCGTCTGGATGATGCTGTACGGCAACGCCTCAGCCCTTCAGATCGGCCTCTACATCTGGAACCGCCGCCACAACGTGTCGCCCCACGAGCCCGAGGGCTCCGGCGGCCTGGCCGGCATGGTGATGTCCGCGCTCTCCGCACCGATCTACGCACGCTCCCTGATGGACGCCGTACTGCGCCGCAAGAGCAAGTTCGTGGTGACGCCCAAGGGCGACTCCTCCAGCCCGGACACGCTCTTCGGCACGTTCCGCATCCACCTCTTCTTCATCCTGATCTTCGGCGGCTCGCTCGCCTCCTCGTTCTGGTTCGGGCACGACCATCCGGCGATGATCACCTGGGCCGGTCTGGCCCTGCTGATCACCGCGGCGCCCATCTTCGCCTGGCGACACGGCATCCGCGAGGAGAAGAAGAAGCGGCGGGGGCGGCGCCGTGCGAAGCCGGGGACGGGCGGCGGGGCCTCCGAGGCCGTGCCGCCGGCCGCCCATGAGCAGCAGCCGCAGCAGTGGGCCCCCGCGGACCAGACCATGCAGATCGCCCTTGGGGGACGTAAGAAATGAGCGCACTTCCCGTCCGGCCGAACCACCGCAAGAACCGGGCCCGACGGATCCTGATCGGCGCGGCGGTCGTGGCGGCGATCGCCGGGTTCAACGGACCCGCGATGTACCGGTACGGCTCGGAGCAGTACCACGAGTACAAGATCGACCGGCCCGAGTACAAGGCGGCGAACGGCCGCTGGGACCTCCTCGACGTCCCCGCCGAGTACAAGATCAACACGATCCACGCGGCCCTGCTGCACACCGGCAAGGTGCTGCTGATCGCGGGCTCCGGCAACAACCAGAAGAACTTCGACGCCAAGAAGTTCGAGTCGGTGCTGTGGGACCCGGAGACGAACGAGTTCACGCACATACCCACGCCCAAGGACATGTTCTGCGCCGGGCACACCCAGCTGCCCGACGGCAAGCTGCTGGTCGCGGGCGGCACCAAGCGCTACGAGAAGCTCGAGGGCGACGTCACCAAGGCCGGCGGCCTGATGATCGTCCACAACGAGGACCCCGACAAGCCGATCACCCTGCCCGCGGGCACCAGGTTCACCGGCAAGGAGAACGGCAAGACCTTCGTCTCCAAGGACCCGGTCCTCGTCGAGAAGGCGAAGAAGGTCTTCGACAAGAAGACGGGCCGCTTCCTGCGGACCGAGGCGGGCCTCGGCCGGATCTACGTCGAGGCCGAGAAGTCCGGCAAGCGGTACGAGACCGGCACCGAGGACAACTACCGGGTGCACGGCCTGCAGGGCACGGACAACCAGAACGTCTACGGCATCGCGCAGAAGCTCGCCCTCGACAAGAAGGACTTCCAGGGCATCAAGGAGGCCTACGAGTTCGACCCGGTCGCGGAGAAGTACATCACCGTCGACCCCATGAACGAGGCCCGCTGGTACCCCACGCTCACCACGCTCGAGGACGGCAAGGTCCTGTCCCTGTCCGGACTGGACGAGATCGGCCAGATCGTCCCCGGCAAGGACGAGATCTACGACCCGAAGACGAAGAAGTGGGAGTACACCGGCTTCGAGCGGCGCTTCCCGACCTACCCCGCGATCTTCCTGATGGACAACGGGAAGCTCTTCTACTCCGGCTCCAACGCCGGGTACGGCCCCGCGGACGTGGGCCGCGACCCCGGGGTCTGGGACCTGGACACCAACACGTTCACCAAGGTCCCCGGGCTGAGCGACCCGGACCTGATGGAGACCTCGGCGACGGTGATGCTGCCGCCCGCCCAGGACCAGCGGTTCATGGTCATCGGCGGCGGCGGGGTCGGCGAGTCCGAGAAGTCCAGCGAGAAGTCCCGGCTGGTCGACCTGAAGGACCCGAAGCCGCGCTTCAAGGACGGCGCCTCGCTCGACAAGGGCACCCGCTATCCGAGCGCCTCGCTCCTGCCGGACGACAGCGTGCTGGTCACCGGCGGCTCCGAGGACTACCGGGGCCGCAGCGGGTCCAACGTCCTGGAGGCGCGCACCTACGACCCGAAGACGGGGAAGTACACGCGGGTCGCCGACCCCCGGGTCGGCCGCAACTACCACTCGGGGTCCGTGCTGCTGCCCGACGGCCGTGTGATGATCTTCGGCTCGGACTCGCTCTTCGGTGACGACGCCAACACCAAGCCCGGTGTCTTCGAGCAGCGCATCGAGATCTACACCCCGCCCTACCTCTACCGGGACTCGCGACCGGAGATCGGCGCCGGACCCAAGAAGATCGAGCGCGGCGGTTCGGCGACGTTCAAGAGCCCGGACGCGGCGAAGCTGGCCTCGGCGAAGCTGATGCGGCCCAGCGCCGTGACGCATGTGACCGATGTCGACCAGCGCTCCATCGCGCTGGAGATGAGGAAGACGGCGGACGGTTTCACGGTCACCGTGCCCGAGAACCGGTCCCTGGTCCCGTCCGGCTGGTACATGCTGTTCGTGACGGACGACAAGGGCACCCCGTCCGAGGCGGTCTGGGTCGAGGTCCCGTAGACCGTCCGGGGCGGCCGACCGGACAGCGGCCGGCCAGCCGGACATCGGACAGCCGGACTGCAGATGAAGGGGGCTCCCGCGGCGGGAGCCCCCTTCGTCCTTCGTCCCTCGTCGCTCGTCGCTCGTCCTTCTTCGCGAGCTCGGCTGCTCGGGGTCGCGGGCGAGGCGGCACGCCGCGCGGTGCCGCGGACCGGATCAAGCGCCGCGGTGCTGCGGACCGGCTCGAACGCCGCGCGGTGCCGCGGGCCGGATCGAGCGCCTCGCGCTGACGCGCGCCGGCTGGAGCGCTACTCGGTGTTGCGGGCCAGTTCGAGCGCGTACTCCGGGTACCAGTCGCCGGCCTTGGGGCCGCCCTTGCAGTCACCGTCGGACTCCCCCGGCCGCTTCACCCACAGATAGGCGTCGACGAGGGGGTCGCCGGTCTTGGTCGTGGGTTCCTCGCCGAGGGCGCGACCGGGCGGGTTGCACCAGTTCTCCTTGGGATCGCCGCCGGTGTAGGGCCCGTTGCCGTTGCGGCTGGTGTCGATCACATAGTGCTTCCCGCCGACCTTGGCGGAGAGCGCGTGGCCGAAGTCCTTGCTGGCCTCGGTCGTCTGGAAGTTGGAGACGTTGACCGCGAAGCCGTCCGCCCCGTCGATACCGGCCCTCCGCAGCGGGCCGGGCAGGGAGTCCGGGTTCGCCCAGCCCGCGTTGCCCGCGTCCAGGTAGACCTTGGTGGCGGGAAGTCGCTTCAGCCGCTCGATGGCCCCCTTCAGCAGGTCGTACCGCTCCTGGTGGTACTGCTGCGGGGTGCAGCCGTCGACCAGGTGCAGCACGGCGTCGGGTTCCAGCACGACCGTGGCCCGGCGGTCGCCGATGCCCTCGGCCACCTTGTCGACCCAGGCGCGATAGGCGTCGCCGTCGGACGCGCCGCCCTTGGAGAACTGCCCGCAGTCCCGGTGCGGGATGTTGTAGAGGACCAGCAGGGCGTCGCGGTCGGCCTTCTCGGCGGCCTCCGTGTAGCGCTTCGCCTCGCCCTCGGGGTCCTCGGGCCCGATCCACTCCCCCACCGGCTGGGCCGCGATCTTCTTGATCAGTTCGGCCCTTGTGGTGTCGCCGTCGTCGAGGTACGACGCCACCTGCTTCGCGGCGTTGCCCTCGGGGTTGACCCAGTAGGGGTCCGTCGCCTTGGGCTGCTGGGCCGCGGGCCTGTCGCCTTCGCCGTCCGCGGAGGAACACCCCGCGACGAGCAGGACGACCCCCACCGCGGCCGCCGTCCATCGGGCGCGCCCGACTCGACTGCCGTACATCCGCTCCCCCTTGGTGCACCGTGGTACGCGCCGGGCCACCCCCCAGGCGCCCCCGCTGCCGGACCGGGTCCGGCCGGACCCATCCTGACACACGGCGTCCGCGGGCCACGAGGCGACGAGGCTTCGGCCGTCCGGGCCCTCAGACGCCGCGCGCGTCCGTGAGGTAGGCGGACACCACGACGTTGGCCGTGTAGGAAGCGGTCTTCCTGTCGTAGGTGCCACCGCAGGTGATGAGCCGGAGCTCGGCCCGGCCCGGGAGGTGTGCCCCGTACACCTTCCGGGCGTCGAACCGGTCCCGGCTCACGACCTGGACGTCGTCGATGGTGAACACGGCGACCGAGCCGTCGGTACGGGTCACCCTGACCGTCTGGCCGGGCCGGGCCGCGCTCAGGCCGTAGAAGACCGCCGGCTCGGTTTTGGTGTCGACGTGGCCGACGAACAGCGCCGCGCCCGCGGCACCGGGCCGGGTGCCCGTGCCGAACCAGCCGACTGCGTCCGGCGTCGCGAACGGCGGAGGTTCGACCGCTCCCGTCGTGTCCAGACCGCGGGCGACGACCGGGGCCGAGACACCGATCGAGGGGATGTCCACCCTGGTGGGTCCCGCCGGCGCCAGCGGCTCGCGGGCCGGCGGCAGCGGTACCCCGAGTGGACGGCCCACCGCGGCCACGTCCCCGGTCGTGGGGGCCGAGGTGCCCCCGCCACCGTCGCTCGCCTCACGGCCCCAGAGCCACAGGCCCATCAGCAGGATCGCCCAGGCCACTCCCGTGAGCAGTCTGCCGCTGCCGGGGGGCGTCTCCTCGCCGGAGGACACGGCGGTCAGTCCCGGTCCGGGGAGCCGAGGCGACGGCGGCGGGCACTGCGGCAGGCGACGGCGACGGCCGCCGCTCCGGCCAGGAGCAGCCCGATCACGGTGTGCGGGGTGCCGGGCCCCTGGGTGTCGGCGGACTTGGCCTCCTGCGAGGCCAGCCGGTCGGCAGCGCCGCCGCCACCGGCACGGACGGGGGCCACGGGGCTCTCCGCCGGGTCGGGGGCCCCGGCATCGTCCTCGTCGGAGCCGTCCTCGCCGTCCTCGCCGTCGTGGTCGTCGTGGTCGTCGTCGGAGCCGTCGTCGGAGCCGTCGTCGTGGTCGCCATCGTGGCCGTGATCCTCGTCGGAGCCGTCCTCGCGGCCGTCGCGGCCTTGGCCGTCACGGTCCTTCTTCCCGTCCTGCCCCTCGCGGTCCTTCTTCCCGTCCTGCCCTTCGCGGTCCTTCTTCCCGTCCTGGGACCCTTCGTCCTTCTTCCCGTCCCGCCCCTCACGCCCCCGCTCGGCGTTCTCCTCCTCGCCCTGCTTGTCATCGGCGTCGGAGCGGGAGGGCGGCGTGAGCGTGACGATCTGGAGCCGGTCCACGACGCCGCTCTGGCCGCCGTCGCGCACCTCGCTCCCGGATTCGGCTCCGAGAGCCTGGACGGTGTCCGTGAGCTGGGCGTTTTCCTCCGCGAACGCGGTCGCCGGGACGGGGGCCAGGATCAGGAAGCCGGTGGCCGCCCCTACGACACGGAGAGCAATCGTGACTGAACGCATTGTGAACCTCCTGGTGTAACGAGATTCACGCGTTCCGCCCAGTTCCGCATCCCCAGCAGACCCGTACGGGTCAGCGCGCCGAGCGGGTCGCGGCCTCCGAAGGGTCCCGCGGCCCACACGTCCCCTCACCCTCACTCGCACACGGACGGGCTCCACCGCGCATCGGAGACATTCCCCCGCACCGGAATCGAACAGGCGCCGAAGGTAGTGTCTACGTCGAGCGCAAGCCGCCTCGTACAACTGCGTCCGGCAGGAGAAACACCCCATGGGAGAGCGCAAGCCGATCGAATCATGGCTCACCGACATGGACGGAGTGCTGATCCACGAGGGCATCCCGATCCCCGGCGCCGAGGAGTTCCTCAAGCGGCTCAAGGAGTCCGGTAAGCCCTTCCTGGTACTGACCAACAACTCGATCTACACCCCGCGTGACCTGCACGCGCGGCTGGCCCGGATGGGCCTCGACGTGCCGACCGAGAACATCTGGACCTCGGCCCTGGCCACCGCGCAGTTCCTCGACGACCAGCGGCCGAACGGCACCGCGTACGTGATCGGCGAGGCCGGTCTGACGACCGCCCTGCACGAGATCGGGTACGTCCTCACCGACACCGATCCCGACTTCGTCATCCTGGGGGAGACCCGGACGTACTCCTTCGAGGCCATGACGAAGGCGGTACGGCTCATCAACGACGGCGCCCGGTTCATCGCGACGAACCCCGACGAGACGGGACCCTCCACCGAGGGCGCTCTGCCCGCCACAGGGGCCGTCGCGGCGCTGATCACCGCGGCCACCGGCAAGAAGCCGTACTTCGTCGGCAAGCCGAACCCGCTGATGATGCGCGCCGGGCTGAATGCCATCGGGGCCCACTCCGAGACATCGGCCATGATCGGCGACCGGATGGACACGGACGTGCTCGCCGGTCTGGAGGCCGGCATGCGGACGTTCCTCGTCATGACGGGGGTCACCAGGCCGCACGAGGTGGACAGGTTCCCGTACGGGCCCTCGAAGGTCGTGGACTCGATCGCGGACGTGATCGACTACGTCTGACGCGCTGCACCGGCAGCAGGGGGGACGGCGGTCCCGGTGACCGTGGGGCGGAGCGTGCCGTACGGGTCACCGGGGCAGGCGCTCCGGCCTGCGGGCGCGGGCGTACGGCCGCCCCACTCCCGGCCGAGCCCAGCCCGCGCCCCAGCCCGCGCCCCGGCCCTGGACTCGGCCCTGGGCACCGCCATGGACTCGCTTTCCGGGGCGGGGCGTTCGGCGGGAACCGGGCGGGCTCACCCGGATCACGCAGCCGTCAGAGACGGCGTGGCGTCACCGTGCGCCGTCCAGCCGCAGCAGGACGGAGTACGCCGACTCGGCCCGGCGAGCCGGTACGGCTTCGGGGTCGGCGTGCTCCAGGAAGCTCCGTGTCCCGCCGTGGTGGCGCACCCGGCCCCCGTCCATGAGGGTGACCGCGTCGGCTTCGTCGGCCAGGTCGGCGACGTCGTGCGTGGACATGAGCACGTATGGGCGCCGTCCAGCCCGTGACGGTGTGGGCGCTATCTGACCCGGCGCCTCATCAGGAGCAGTACCACCGCCCCGGCGAGGAGCACACCGCCCGCGGTGGCGAGGCCCACCGAGTGCCAGGGGCGGGCGCCGGTCGCGGCGAGTTCGTGTGCGTTCTGCCGGGCGGTGCCGTCCTTGCCGGACCCGTCACCGGGGACGGCGGGCCCGCTGGCCTCCGGTTCGCCGAGGGGCCCCGAGGGACGGCCGGTGGGCTCGGCGGCGAGGACGTCGAAGCGGTAGTCGTCGGACTCCCCCACCCAGTCTCCGTCCGCCCCCCGGCGCTGGACGACCGCGGCGTTGGCGACGACGGTGTCGGGAGCCGTGGTGCGGTCGGGGAAGGCGAGCCTGACCCGTACCGAGAACGTGCCGCCGGCGGGCAGCGACAGGCCCGCGAAGCCGCCCGAGCCGGCTCCGAACGCGCCGACGGCCTCCCCCTGGTCCGTCTTCTCGACGGTGACGTGCCGCCAGATCCGCGAGGCTCCGTCGAAGAACTCCAGCCGGACCCGGTCCGGCCGGATCGCCCTCGCCTGGCCGGCGAGCACGACCACGGGGTGGATGTTCAGACACGGCCGGGCGGTGGTGTTGGACAGTTCGACGGAGAACTCGTGGGCCTCCCCACCGGCCCGGTACTCGCCGGGGCCCCGGACGATGCGGGTGACGATCGGGAACTCGACCGCGTTCGGATCGCCGCAGGCCGGCTGCTGCTCGGCGGGCACCGCACCGGGTGCCGCGGGCGATGCGGCGCCCGGACGGGGAGGCTGCGGCACCGAGGGCGGCAGGACGGCGGAGGGCACCGCCTGCACCGGGGCCGGGGGCTGGACCGGGGCCGGGGGCTGCGGCGCGAGGGGGCGGGGCACGGCGGACGCGGGCGGAACGGGCGGGGCGGGGAGTCGCCGAGGCGGGGTCTGCCGGGCGGCGGGAGCGGACCGCGGCGGGGCGGACCACGACCCGCCTGTCAGGGGCGGCGGCGCCGGCTGAGCGGCGTCCGTGCGGGACGGCGCGGGACGCTCAGGGGGCGAACCGGGTTGCGCCGGCACGGGCCGCGGGGTTTCCGGGGTCCGCGCGAGAGCCGGCCCCGCCAGGACGACGGGGACGAGCGCGGCCGTGGCGGCTCCGGCGGCGAGGGCGGTGCGCAGACGCATGGGGGAACCTCAGCAGATCGCGGGCGTGGGCGGCGTCGGCTGCGACGCTGCCACGCGGGGGCCCGCCGGTGGTGCACCGACGCCACCCTCCGACCTGAAAATCACATCATTACGCCCGGTTGGCGGAGTCCATCGCCTCCATGCGGCCGAACAGCGGGGCGAGGACGAGCTGGGCCGCGCCCTCCGCGACCGGGTACGCACCGCTCTCCGCCAGCGCGACGTGCACGGCATCGTCGCCGATCACCTCGCCGACCCCGCGAACGAACGTCTCGGCGGCGGCGAGCACCGTGCGCCCGCCGAGCAGCACCTGCTCGACGTCGAGCAGCCGTACCAGGTTCGCCGCGCCGGTACCCAGCACCCGGGCCGCCTCCCCGAACTCACCGCGGGCGACGGCCGCGAGGCACAGCGCCTCGATGCAACCGCGGTTGCCGCAGGGGCAGACGGGGCCGTCGAGTTGTACGACCTGGTGGCCGAACTCGCCCGCGCCGGTGCGCGCCCCCCGGTGCACCACCCCGCCGATCACGAGCCCCGCGCCCAGTCCCGTACCGAGGTGGAGGTACGCGAACGACCCGGGCGCGGCCGCGGCCGCGGCGGAGTGAGCGGGGGAGGCAAGGGAGGTGAGAGAGCCAGGAGAGGCAGGAGAGGTGAGAGAGCCAGGGCAGGCGGGGGCGGCCGGGGAGGCGGGGTCACCGTCGGCGCGCCCGCCCGCCGGACCGGCGACGCCGTGCCCGGGGTCTGCCGCGCTCTCCGCCCCGGGCCCCGTCCGGGGCAGGCCCCTCAGCGCGAGCCCCAGCACCGCCGCGTTCGTGTCCTTGTCCAGCACGACCGGCACACCGAGCCGCTCCGCGAGCTCGTCGCGGAGCGGGACGCCCGCCCAGCCCGGCGCGCCGGTCACCCGGCCCGGTACACCGGTCCGGTGGTCCAGCGGTCCGGGCATGCCCACCCCGACGCCGAGCACCCGCTCCGGTCCGACCGCCAGCAGCGCCCGCACCTCGCCGGCCGCCGCGGAGATGGCGTGCGGTACCGGACCGCCCAGGTCCAGAGCCCGGCTGCGGGACGCGACGACCGTGCCGGCGAGGTCGACGAGGACGGCCGTCAGCTCGTCGCGGTCCAGGTGGAGACCCACGGCGTGCGCGGCGGAGGGGACGAGGCGCAGGACCGTACGGGGCTTGCCGCCGGTGGACGCGCGGCGGCCCGCCTCAGTCGCCATCCCGTCCTTCCGCAGCCTTCCGGTGATCTTGCTGACGGCCTGGGGCGTGAGACCGGTGCGCTCGGCCAGCTCCAGGCGGCTGATCCCGTCGCCGCCGGCCGCCCGCAGCAGATCCAGCACCAGGGCCGCGTTGTGGCTGCGCAGCACAGGAAGGTTGGCACCCGCGTTACTCCACTTCACCCCGCTATTGTGCGGGCGCTTGACGCTTTGGCAACAGTGTTGCTTAAGTGGCCCCATGACTGGCACCACCGGCACCGGCGCCGCGTCCGGGACCTCCGCCCCGGCCGGGCCCCCTTTCCGCGTCGGACTCGTCGGCTACGGCCTCGCGGGTTCCGTCTTCCACGCGCCGCTGATCGCGGCCACCGAGGGCCTCGTCCTGGACACCGTCGTGACCTCGAACGAGGAGCGCCGGGAGCAGGCGCGGGCCGAGTTCCCGGACGTGCGCTTCGCGGCCGCGGCCGACGAGCTGTGGGAGCGCGCCGACGAGCTCGATCTCGTCGTCGTCGCCTCGCCTAACAGGACCCACGTCCCGGTCGCCACCGCCGCCCTCGAGGCCGGTCTGCCCGTCGTCGTCGACAAGCCGATCGCCGGGACCGCCGCCGAGGCCCGCGCGCTCGCCGGCCTCGCCGAGAAGCGGGGGCTGCTGCTCTCCGTCTTCCAGAACCGCCGCTGGGACAACGACTTCCTCACCCTCCGCCGCCTGCTCGAGGACGGCGCGCTCGGCGAGGTGCAGCGCTTCGAGTCCCGCTTCGAGCGCTGGCGCCCCCAGCCCAAGGGCGGCTGGCGCGAGTCGGGCGACCCGGAGGAGATCGGCGGCCTCCTGTACGACCTGGGGAGCCATGTCGTGGACCAGGCCCTCGTCCTCTTCGGGCCCGCCGTGCGGGTGTACGCGGAATCCGATGTGCGCCGCCCGGGCGCCGAGACCGACGACGACACCTTCATCGCCGTCACGCACGCCGGCGGCGTCCGCTCACACCTCTACATGAGCGCGACGGCCGCCCAGCTCGGTCCGCGCTTCAGGGTCCTGGGCTCCGCCGCGGGCTATGTGAAGTACGGCCTCGACCCGCAGGAGGCCGCGCTGCGCGAGGGCAGGCGCCCGGAGCCGGGGCGGCCGTGGGGTGAGGAGCCGCAGGAGCTGTGGGGGCGCCTGGGCTCCGGCGAGTCGCCGCTGACGGGCGGCGGGCACCCGGTCGGGACGCGGCCCGGCGACTACCCCGCGTACTACGCCGGGATCGCCACCGCCCTGCGGGACGGCACCGCCCCGCCGGTCGGCGCGTACGAGGCGGCCGACGCCCTCGACGTCCTGGAGGCGGCCCGCCGCTCCGCCCGCGAGGGCGTCACCGTG
Source organism: Streptomyces tirandamycinicus (assembly GCF_003097515.1). Taxonomy (NCBI): domain Bacteria; kingdom Bacillati; phylum Actinomycetota; class Actinomycetes; order Kitasatosporales; family Streptomycetaceae; genus Streptomyces; species Streptomyces tirandamycinicus. Next base: position 2,124,533 of record NZ_CP029188.1, read on the forward strand.
GAGCTCGGCACATGAGCCGCGGCGGCACGGCACCCGGCTTCCCCGGCATAGCCGCGCTCGAGGCACAGGAAGCGCGCCTGACGTTCAGCCGGTTCACCCACGAGGACGCCTGGGCGCTCGGCTCGGCGCTGGTCGAGCTGGCGCGCGAACGGCAGGCCCCGGTCGCCATCGACATCCGGCGCGGCGGGCAGCAGCTCTTCCACTGCGCCCTCGCCGGGTCGTCGGCGGACAACGACGCGTGGATCGACCGCAAGCGGCGGGTCGTCGAGCGCTACGGCGAGAGCTCGCTCCTCGTCGGCAGCCGCTTCCGCGCCAAGGGAACGACGTTCGAGGAGTCGTCCCGGCTCGACCCCGACCGGTACGCGGCGCACGGCGGATCCTTCCCGGTCCGCGTCGACGGCGCCGGCGTCATCGGCACGGTCACGGTCTCCGGCCTCCCGCAGGCCGAGGACCATGCGATGGTGGTGGAAGCGCTGGAGCGCATCCTCGCCATCTGAAGGCCCCGCGGAGGGAGTGAATCCCCCGCACCCCCTCCGCGGCCCTTCCCTCCGTTGCCGTCCTCCTCTTCGCCCCGGCTCGTGCGACGCCCGCCGTACGCCCCGGCCCCGCGGCCCCGCCGGGCGACCCGCGCCGTTCGGCCCCGCCGGGCCGTCCGGCCACCGCCCTGCGACCCGCGCCGTTCGAGCCCGCCCGGCCATACCCCCGCCCGGCCGTACGGCCCGTGCCGCGCAACGCGCGCCGTACGGCCCCGGGCCGCCGGCCCCGGCCGTCCGTCCCTACGCGCTCTTCAGCACCTGCCGCTGGCGTCCGAGCCCTTCGATCTCCAGCTCGACCACATCACCGGCCCGCAGGTACGGCTTCGGCTCCGGCTGCCCCAGCGCCACCCCCGCGGGCGTCCCGGTGTTGACGACGTCTCCCGGGTACAGGGTCATGAAGTGGCTGACGTACCGGACCACTTCGGCGACCGGGAAGATCTGGTCGGCGGTCGAGCCGTTCTGCTTCAGCTCGCCGTTGACCCAGAGCCTCAGGGACAGCGCCTGCGGGTCCGGCACCTCGTCCCGGGTCACCAGCCAGGGCCCCAGCGGGTTGAACGTCTCGCAGTTCTTTCCCTTGTCCCAGGTGCCGCCGCGCTCGATCTGGAACTCCCGCTCCGACACGTCGTGCGCGACCGCGTAACCGGCGATGTGCGCCAGGGCCTCCTCGGGGGACTCCAGACAGCGCGCGGTGCGCCCGATGACCACCGCGAGCTCGACCTCCCAGTCCGTCTTCTCGCTGCCGCGGGGCACGAGGACGGTGTCATCGGGGCCGACGACCGTGTCCGCCGCCTTGAGGAAGACGACGGGCTCGGCCGGGGTGGCGGCACCGGTCTCCGCCGCGTGGTCGTGGTAGTTCAGCCCGATGCACACGACCTTGCCGACACGGGCGAGCGGCGCGCCGATCCGCTCCCCGGCGGCGTCGAGCACCGGGAGGCCGCCGGCCTCGGCCGCCGACCGGATCCGCTCGAGCGCGTCCTCGTCCGCGAGCAGCGCTCCGTCGATGTCCGGAACCAGCCCGGACAGGTCCCGGAGGGTCGTCCCGTCCCGGTCGAGCAGCGCAGGCCGCTCCGAACCCGCCGTACCGACACGCAGCAACTTCATCTCAGTTCTCCCTGTGGTCGAGGTGAGCCCCGCTTGAGGAGTCCCCGCGTGCGGCGGAGGGAGGGTGCGGCCCATCGGAGGATTGGTCGATCCTCCAAGAGAGCAGGACGGCCCACAAGCCCCTGTTCACCACCTGGACCGTTACCCCGCGGTAGCCGGGGAGCCCGCGGCAGACGCGTCCCGGTGGAGGAGCATCCTCTCCACCGCGCTCCACGTCGTGCTGGTCACGACGTAGAGGGCCGCCGCCAGCGGCACCACGGCGACGGTGACCAGCGTCGCGAAGGACATCAGCGGCAGCACCCTCGCCATCGCGCCCATCCCCGGCAGCGTCTGCTCCGGCCGGGCCGGGCCCGTGGCCGCGAGCTGCCGCCTGGTGCGCACACAGGTGAACGCGGCCACGACGGCGACGACCCCGAACAGCACGAGGTACACCGCCCCGGCCGGCCCGAACACCCCGCCCGCCTCCAGCGCGTCGGCCCACCGGCCGCCCAGCCCGGCCGCGAACAGGCTGTGCCCGAGCAGTTCGTTGGCCTCCCCGCCGATCCGGGAGCCGGAGAACAGGTGGTACATCAGGAAGAACGCGGGCAGCTGCAGCAGGCCGGGCAGGCAGCCCGCCAGCGGCGGCACCTTCTCCTTCGCGTGCAGCTCCAGGACCGCCCGCCGCAACCTCTCCGGGTCCCCGCCGTGCCTGCCGCGCAGCTCGGACAGCTGCGGCGCGAGGCGGGCGCGCGCCTGCTGCCCCCGGGCCGCCGCCCGGGACAGCGGATGGACCGCCAGCCGTACCAGCGCGGTGAACAGGACGATCGCCGCCGCGGTGGCGGAGGTGTGGAACAGCGGCTGGAGCAGATCGGCGAGCCGACCGACCAGCGAAGCGAACAGGGACAGGACTGGGGACATGGAGGCCCTCCGGGACTCGTCGTGCCGGGAAAGAACGGATATGTCGGCATGACGGCCCGCGAGGGGGCGCGTGGCCCGCTCAGGGCACACACGGGAAGGGCAGAAGGAGCCGGCGCCCCTACGCGGCCGTCGTCGAAGGACGGCCTGGAGCCCTGGGGCGGCAGCGGCCCGCCGCGTCGGGATCACGCTGCGGCAGGAACGCCGTGCGCTGGTCACGGTCGCGCAGCGCGGTGCGTATCCGCGCGGGCGGCACCCGAGGCACCGACCGGGAGAGGATCAGCGCGCAGGCGACGAGCGCGGCACCGGCCGCCGCCGTGGCGGCGAGGGCCACGGCCGTCGGCAGGCCGATCCCCTCGGCGACGAAGACCTCGACCAGGATGAAGAGCAGAAGCGCGAGCGGCCGCAGCACGCGCCAGGTCTGACCGGCCATGCGTACCCCTCCCTCTCTTCCGCGCTGCGCCCCGCTCCGTGCGCGGCGGCTGTGCAGCTCTGTACGGGTGATACGACCCGTCATCGGTTATACACGAGCGCGGAGTCCTCCGGGTTCCCTGTGGAAAACCCGGGCGGCCCATCTCCCGTCCGGCCCGCTGCGCCGCGCGCACCGGCCGACAGCCGCGGCCTTCACCTGACCAGGCCCCTGCGCAGCCCCGTACAGCAGTACGGTGTGCTGCATGCGCCCCGACACGTCTGCCGACCACACCGCCGAAGCCGAGCGTCTGCTGCGCACCGCGGAGCAGTACCCGGAGGACCGCGAACCGCTGCTGCTCCAGGCCGCGGCCCATCTGGAGCTCTCGGGCGACCGGGCCCGCGCGAGCGGTCTGTACGACAACCTCCTCGCCGGCGATCCGGACAACACCCAGCTGATCAAGGCACTCCAGGCGGCCAATCTGTGGGAGTACGGCCACGAGGCGGAGGCCCGCACGCTCATCGACGGCGTCCGCGCGGCGGCTCCGGACGACGCGGCACCGTGGGAGATCGTCGCCGAGACGCTGGAGGCCCACGACGAACTCGACGCGGCCCACTCCACCTTCACCGAGGCCGTCACCCGTCTCATCTCCCCGGGTGAGGAGACGTCCTACGCGACCCAGTCCCTCCTCACCGGCCGCCACCGTGTGCGCCGTCTGCTGGCGCTGCCGCACGACGACTGGGACACCCTCGCCGACCGCCTCCACACCTCGGCCGTCCCGCTGGACGAACTCCACGACCCCAGGCGCCTGTGGGCTCTCGGCTCCTCGGACCCCGTCGAACTCCGCGCCGAGATCGACCGGCTCCGCTCCGAACTGGGCACCTACCGCGCGGCCCTGTCCCGCCCCTTCCCGGTCGCGGTCCTCCACTGGCCGGCCCACGAACTCACCGAACTCCTCGGCACGTACCCGCCGCTGGCCGCCGAGTACCCGACCCACGACGCCCATCTCACCGCCATCGAGTCCGCCCTGCGCGACCTCTCGGCGACGGGCACCGGCAACCTCGGCATCGTCACGGGCACGGTCCCCTCGTACGAGGCCTTCGCCGCCTCGGAGGCCGCCTCCCCCGCGGACGCCACCCTCCTCCCCCAGTACGCCACGACGCTCGCGGCCCGCGGCAAGGCGACGCCGTGGCCCCCGGCGAAGGGCGCGCTGTGCTGGTGCGGTTCGAGGACGGCGTACGGGGAGTGCCACGGGGTGGGGCGGGGCTGATCTCCGCCGACGGACGCCGGCGCCCCGGGGAAGGGGCCGGCAGGGAGGGGAACGGGTGACGAGGTCCGTTGACGCCGGGAACCCGGTCGCCGGGCTCTACGAGCAGCTGATCACCTTGCGGCTGGAGAAACAGCTCCGGGAGCTGAACGCCGATGGCCGCTGGCACACGGTCGACGGCGCCGTGGGACCCGAGTCCTCGCCCCACGTCATCGCCCGTCACGTGGCGGAGACCACCAGGCGGGTGCTGGAACGGCTGCCGGCGGCGGACCGGGTGCACGCGGCCAACCACATCCTCGAGTCGCTGAGCACGGTGGAGGGTGCCCGTGAGTGGGTGGACCTCGTCGCCGACGGCCCGCGGCAACTGCTCGCCGTCGCCGAGGAGGAAGCCAGGGGCGTCTACGCGATCCGCCCGGCGACGCCGCTGTCCGACACGGCGCTCATCACCAACTCCCCGGACGACCCGAGTCTCGGTTTCGAGCTGCGCGCCGAGCTCGCGACCGCCGACCGCGTCGACCTGCTCTGCGCCTTCGTGAAGTGGCACGGACTCCGTGTCATCGAGCAGTCCCTCGAGGCCGCCCACGCCCGCCACGTGCCCATCCGCGTCATCACGACCACGTACATCGGAGCCACCGAGCGCCGCGCCCTGGACAGGCTGGTTCAGAGATTCAACGCCGAGATCAAGGTCAACTACGAGCTGCGCTCCACCCGCCTCCACGCCAAGGCCTGGCTCTTCCGCCGCAGCAGCGGCTACGACACGGCCTACGTGGGGAGTTCAAATCTGTCGAAGGCGGCGCTCCTCGACGGACTGGAGTGGAACGTCCGACTCTCCTCCGTCGCCACTCCCGATGTGCTGCGCAAGTTCGAGGCGACCTTCGACTCCTACTGGAGCGACCCGGCGTTCGAGCCGTACGACCCCGATCGCGACGCCACAAGGCTCGACGAGGCGCTGCTGCGGGCCGGCCAGGGGACCCGCGACGCCGGCGATCGGCGCATCACCCTCTCCGGGCTGGAGGTACGTCCGTACCCGCACCAGCGCGACATGCTGGAACGCCTCGAGGCGGAGCGCGAAGTCCACGGACGCCACCGCAACCTCCTGGTCGCCGCGACCGGCACCGGGAAGACGGTCATGGCGGCGCTTGACTTCAAGCACCTCCGGCAGAAGCACGGCCCCGGTCTGCGGCTCCTCTTCGTCGCCCATCGCCAGGAGATCCTCAGGCAGTCGCTCCGCACGTACCAGGACGTACTCGTCGACGCGAACTTCGGGGAGGAACTGCACAGCAGCCTCGTGCCCCGCCACTGGAACCATGTCTTCGCCAGCGTTCAGTCCCTCGGCACCCGGTCTCTCGACCGCCTTGCCCCGGGCCACTTCGACGTCATCGTCATCGACGAGTTCCACCACGGGGTCTCTCCGACCTACCGCAAGATCATCGACCACTTCACCCCCCGGGAACTGCTCGGCCTGACCGCGACCCCGGAGCGGATGGACGGACGCAACGTCCAGGACGAGTTCTTCGACGGCCGCATCGCGGCGGAACTGAGGCTGTGGGAAGCGCTGGAGAACGAACTGCTCAGCCCCTTCCACTACTTCGGCATCACCGACAGCACCGATATGAGTGCCGTCACATGGAAGCGCGGCGCATACGACGCATCAGAGCTGAGCAGTCTCCTCACGGGCAACGAGACCCGGGCGCGCCTCGTGGTCCAGGCCGTCCTGGACAAGGTCCCGGACCCGACCTCCATGCGCGCTCTGGGCTTCTGCGTATCGGTGTCACACGCCAATTTCATGGCCGACTTCTTCTCCCGCGCCGGCATCAGATCCGTGGCACTCTCAGGCGGGACGTCACGGGATGACCGCAAGGCGTCGCTGGACGCGCTGCGGTCCGGGGAACTGCAGGCCGTCTTCTCGGTCGACCTCCTCAACGAAGGACTCGACATCCCGGATGTCGACACGCTTCTCCTGCTGCGCCCCACGTCGAGCGCGACGGTGTTCCTGCAGCAGCTCGGGCGGGGACTCCGCCGAACCGAAGGCAAGGCCGTGCTCACCGTCCTCGACCTCGTCGGACGGCACCGCAGGGAGTTCCGCTTCGAAGCGCGCTTCCAGGCACTGACCAATCTGACGCGCAACCGCCTGCTCACCGGCATCGAGCGGGACTTCCCGGTGCTCCCCTCCGGCTGCCAGATCATCCTCGAGCCCAAGGCCAGGGAACTGATCGTCGACAACATCCGGGCCCGGCTCGGGGTCAACGTCACCCAACTGGCACGTGAGGTGCGACAGTACGCCGAGCCCCGCCTGTCCACCTACCTCAAGGAGAGCGGCCGCGACATCAGTGAGCTCTACCGGGGAAACGGGAACTCCTGGACGGGTCTGCTGCGCCGCGCCGGGCTGCTCACCTCCTCCGCACCCGACGCAGAAGCGGCGCTTCTCAGAAGGGTGCCCGCGTTCCTCCACGCCGATGACCCGGAACGTGTCGCCGCCTACCTGCGACTCCTCGAGGACGACGCACCCCGCTACGACGATCTCGACGGCCTCGGCCAGGCCTACGCGCGCATGCTCTTCTTCTCCCTCTGGCCTCTCGGAGGCTTCCGCACCTACCAGGAGGCCCTCGGCTCGCTGCGGCCCCTCCACGACGTCCGCAGCGAACTCCGCCAGGTCCTGGCCCATGTGCTCGACCGGGCGGAACACGTCCCCGTCCCCCTCGCCGGCGACCTCGGCGGGCTGCCCCTCACGGTGCACGCCTCGTACAGCCGTGAGGAGATACTCCCGGCTCTGGGGCAGTCCCGTATCGGGGGCCTTATGCCAGGCCACTTCCGCGAAGGCGTCAGATGGTGCGAGAACGTGCGTACCGACGCCCTGCTCATCACCCTGGAAAAGGACGAGAAGGACTTCTCCCCGCAGACCCGCTACCGGGACTACGCCCTGAGCGACTCCCTCTTCCACTGGGAGTCGCAGAACCAGACGTCGCACACCTCCCCGACCGGAATCCGCTACCGGACACACGAGAAGCTGGGCAGCCATGTGCTGCTCTTCGTCCGCCGCTACAAGAAGACGGACATCGGCGGTCCCCAGCCCTGGATGCTGCTCGGCCCCGCGGACTACGTGACGCACGAGGGGAGCAGGCCGATGGCGATCACCTGGAGGCTGAGGCACCGGATGCCCGCGGACGTCCGGACCTACTCGTCCGCCGCGCACTGATCACCGGCGAGGTCCGCCCGGGTGGGCCGGGGTGGCCGGGTGGGCCGGGGTGGCCGGGGTGGCCGGTGGCTGGACGCCCCCCGGCGTAAGTGGTGGGTCCCCCGGTGCGGTCGTAGCGTCGATACAGGAGGAACCGTTCGAGGGGGTGGGAGGGAGCGCAGGCCGGGATGTGCGATGTGGGTGCCGGGACGCCATGCGGGTGCCGGGCCGCGCAGCGGTCGGCAGGGGCGCGTGGGCATGGTGTGGGCCGGGTGGCTCGGGGAGAGACGGCTGGGAGCTGACATGCAGAGACACAAGCTGAGGACCGGGGCCATGATCTTTGCCGCGACGGTGCTCGCGGCGGGCCTCGTGCCGGCGACCGCGTCCGCGTCCCCCTCCATGGCGGCCCAGCCCGATGACCAGGTCGTCGTCGTGGACTGCTTCATGAAGGCGCAGGTGCGGCCCAGCGAGTTCCTGATCGCCTGCGGGGACGGCAACAGCGGACTGACCGAGCTCGAGTGGTCGTCGTGGGGGCCGAGGTCCGCCGTGGCCTCCGGGACCAACGTGGTCAACGACTGCAAGCCCTACTGCGCCGCGGGCACGTTCCGCTCGTACCCCGTGAACGTAAGGCTCGAGCGTCCGGAGGCGTGGGAGAAGGACCCGGGCCGGCAGCGGTACGGGCAGCTCCACCTCAGCTTCCCCGGCAGCAGGCCCGAGCACCTGCCGCCCGAGGTGACGTACAAGCTGTGGGACTGATGTGCGGTACGGCCGCCCGCCACCGACGGTGCGCGGTCGGGCTGCCGGGGGCGTGGGCTAGGCGCGGTGCGACGCGTCGCCGCCGGGCCGGCCACGCCTGCTCGTACGATCCGGAGACATGGTGCGGAAGCGGGTAGTGGTCTCCGGGACGGTCCAGGGCGTGTTCTACCGGGACACCTGCCGGAGGGTCGCCGAGGAGCACGGGGTGTCCGGGTGGGTGCGGAACCGGGCCGACGGCCGGGTCGAGGCGGTGTTCGAGGGCGATCCCGACGGTGTCGAGACTCTCGTCCGGTGGGCGCGGCTGGGTCCGCCGTCCGCCGATGTGCGCGCCGTGGAGGTGCGGGACGAGGAGCCCGAGGGGCTGACGGGGTTCGAGGTACGGCACAGCACCGGCGGCGGCGCCTGACCGCCCGGCGTGGCCGGCGGCGCGACCGGCCGGCGGCCGGGGAACGACGTCCCCGGCCGCCGGTCCCTGGTCCGCCGGTCACTGGTGCCGGTGCGGATGCGGATGCACGGGTACGGATGCGCCCGTGCGGTTCACATACCGATGTTCGCCGGCCGGTGGGTGTGGCTCTCGACGTCGGCCGCCGCGCGGCCGACGAGTTCATGGGCCAGTTCGGAGCAGGCGCGGGCCGCTGCCAGCTCCTCGCCGATCTTCGCGTCCGGGGTGTCGTCCGGATTGCGCCGGGCCACCCCTCTGCCCTCGACACCGGGGGCGTTGGGGCCGCTCAGGGAGGCCTTGCAGGCCGTCCGCGTCCCGTCCTCCTCGAACGACAAGTCGATGTTCCAGTGCTGCGTCGTCATGACGGGTCACCTTCGCCGTACGGTTCCGTCGGCCCCGTCCACCGCGGGGCACTGCGTGGTCAGGTGCCGGGGTGTGCCCGTTCCACCAGGTCCTTGAACTGGTGGAGGTCCGCCCGGACGGTCCTCTCGATCGCGGACGACTGGGCAAATCCCTTGGGGCCCCCGAAGGCGTCGTGCGCCTCCGCGGGGTCGTACTCCATGCGTAGCTGCATCCTCGTGTGGGTCGCGTCGATCGGGAGGAGCGAGACGGAGCCGCTGAGGTGCGGGGTCTCCGTGGTCCTCCAGGTCATCGTCCGCTGGGGACGGACGTCGTCCGTGGCGGCGTCGAGCCCGAGGGCCCGCCCCGCCGCGGTCTCCACGTCCATGTGGACGCCGGAGGTGCCCTCGCGCCGGGCCTCCCGTACGCCTTCGACGAACTGCGGATAGTTCTCGACCTGGTGCAGGTGGTTCCAGACCACGTCACCGGGCGCCGTGATGTCGATCTGTTCCTCGAGAGTGGGCATGACGGTCTCCCTGCCTCTCCCTCCAGGGTGCGGTCCGCGACGCCGCACCGCAACGGATCCGCCTCGCCCCGGCGGTTCCGGCACACACCACGCGGGCCGGCCGCGAGAGCCGCCCGGCCGGGCCCGGGCCGTGACGGCCAACCGGCCGCTGACGCAGGGGGTCTTCACCACCGCCGGTGCGTCCGGCCCGCCGAAGCACAGCCACCGCGTCGGCCCGCGACCCACCGCCCGATCCCCCGCCCGATCCCCCGCCCGTACGACGGGCCGCCCGAAAACCGTCCGGGGGCCGTTGAACGGGGACGGCGGCCCGTCCGTACTCAAGGGCAACTCCCCCATGGTGGCTGGGTGCGCGACCGGAAGACAGGTTCCGGTCGCGCACCCAGCGCTTCGCCGCTGCCGCCCCTCTTCGCCGCTGCCGCCGCCCCCGCCCCCGCCTCCTACTCCGCGGGTCACCGGTCGCGGGCCGCCCGCCGCCCCCTTCGCCGCGGGTCGCCGGTCGCGGGCCGCCCGTCCGCCGCGGGTGTCATCCGCCGAGCGCGTGCACCACCGTGTAGATGGCGAGCCCGGCGAGCGCACCGACGACCGTGCCGTTGATCCGGATGAACTGCAGGTCGCGCCCGATGTGCGCCTCGATCTTCCGTGAGGTGTGCTCGGCGTCCCAGCCCGCGACCGTGTCGCTGATCAGGGACGTGATCTCCTCGCGGTACGTCGTCACCACGTACACCGCGGCGTTCTCGATCCAGCCCTCCAGCTTGTGCTGGAGCCTGCCGTCCGTCGCCAGCCGCGCGCCGAGGGACATCAGCGAGGCGCGGGCCCGGAGCCGCAGCTCGCTGCGCTCGTCCTCCGCGGCGGAGATGATCATGGCGCGCACCGAAGACCACGCCGACGCGATGATGTCCTGCACCTCGGGGCGGGACAGCATGTCGGACTTCATGCGCTCCACCCGCGCCCGGGTGTCCGTGTCGGCCTGGAGGTCGGAGGCGAAGTCGGCGAGGAACCGGTCGATCGCGCCGCGCGCCGGGTGGTTGGGGGCGTCGCGCATCTCGGTGACGAAGCGGACCAGTTCCTTGTAGACCCGCTCGCCGACCTTCCGGTCGACGAAGCGCGGCGTCCAGCCCGGCGCCCCGCCCTGGACGGCGTCCATGACGGAATCGCCGTGGGTGACGAGCCAGTCGTGGGCGCGGGCACAGATCAGATCGACGGCACGGTGGTGGGCGCCGTCGGCGACGACCTTGTCGAGGGTCTTGCCGATGCCCGGCGCGATCTCGGCGGTCTCCGCACGGCGGGTGATGGCCTCGCCGACGACGGCCTGGACGTCGGAGTCCCGCAGCACGGCCAGCGCACCGCGCAGGGCGGTGGACAGTTCCGCGGTGACGCGGTCGGCGTGCGCGGGCTCGGCGAGCCACGAGCCGAGCCGGCCGCCGAGGGAGAGCCCGCGCAGCCGGGCCCGTACGACGTCCTCGGAGAGGAAGTTCTCGCCGACGAAGTGCCCGAGGGAGGCGCCGAGCTGGTCCTTCTTGTTGGGGATGATCGCGGTGTGCGGGATGGGGATGCCGAGAGGGTGCCGGAACAGCGCGGTGACAGCGAACCAGTCGGCCAGGGCTCCCACCATCCCGGCCTCGGCGGCCGCGGCCACATAGCCGGGCCAGCCCTCGACACCGGAGTTCTTGGCCCAGGTGGCGAGCGCGAAGACCAGCGCCACGAAGACGAGCAGACCGGTGGCGGTGGCCTTCATCCGGCGCACACCGCGGCGCTTCTCCTCGTCGGCGGCGGTGTACCCGAACGAGGCGAGCGGCGCCGGGCGCGTAGGAGAAGGACCGGTGGTGCGCCCGCGGTCACCCGCTCGGCCCAGCGCCCCCTCGTGCCCCGATCCGCCGTCCCCAGGGCGGACGGGACCGCGCCCGGCGCCGCCGGCGGCGTCGTCAGGGCCGCTGCCCGCCGCCGGGTCGGCCGGCCCGTCCACGGAGCCCACCCCCTCCGCCGGCGGCAGCGCGGAGGCGCCGGTGGCCTGGCCGTTCTCCTCAGGCGCACCCGCGGTGGGTCCGGGGCGGCCGGCGGCCGGATCCTCGCGCTCGGTTCGTTCTGTTCGCTTCATCGACTCCACCCGTCCGCGTACCCACCCCTCCTGCCCGGGGGCCGTACGCCTTCTCCCTACCTCTGGTACTCCCGGGGCGCACGTCGAGTTCCCACGGCCATATCGGATGATGTGCTCATGAAAACCCAGCGGGCCGGGTACGGCCTGTTCGCCGCACTCGTCGCCCTCACCCTGCTGATCAGCGGCGCGATCGTCACCACCTTCACCACCTTGACCGCCCTCGGCTCCGACGACCGGCGGCAGGCGGCCTCCGAGGCCGGCGCCGGCGCCAGGTCCGGCAACACGACGGCACGGGCCGTGGGCACCGGAGGCTGGGCCGGGTCCTGGTCCGCCGCCCCCGGGAGGGCCGGAGTCGCGCCCGCCGGCGGGCACTCCGTACGGAACGTCGTCCACACCAGCATCGGCGGCAGCGAGGCCAGGATCACCCTGTCGAACCTCTACGGGACCGAGCCACTGCGGATAGGCGGCGCCTCCATAGCCGTGGCCGCCGGGGGCGCCGCCGCCGTACCCGGCAGCCTGCGGCGGGTGCTCTTCGACGGGCGGCCGTACGCCACGGTGCCGGCGGGCGGGCACGTCGTCGGCGACCCCGTCCCGCTCACCGTGCCCGCGGACGGGCATCTGCTCGTCTCGGTGTTCGTCCCGCCGCCCGGCGGGGGCACGGTCACCCTGCACGCGCGGGCACGCCAGACCTCGTACCTGGCCATCGGAGACCGCACCCGGGACGCGGGCGCTTCCGCGTACACCCGGCGCACCTCCTCCTGGCACCATCTGACGGCGGTGGACGTCCGCGCCCCGGCCGCGCGCGGCACGGTGGTCGCCCTCGGCGACTCGCTCACCGACGGCGCGGGCTCCACTCCCGACGCCGACCGCCGGTGGCCCGACCATCTGGCCGACCGGCTGCGCTCGGGCCGCTGGGGCTACGGCGTCGTCAACCAGGGCATCAGCGGCAACCGGCTCCTCCGGGACGGCGTCGGCCCGAGTGGGCTCTCCCGCCTCGACCGCGACGTGGCGGGCCGGCCGGGCGCCCGGGTCGTCGTCATCGCCCTCGGCGTCAACGACCTCCTCCGCTCCGCGGGCACGGCGGACCCGGCCGAGGTCACAGCCGAGGTCACGGCCGGACTCCGGAGCCTCGCGGAGCGTGCGAGGGCCCGCGGACTGAGGGTGGTCGGCGCGACGCTGATGCCGTTCCGGGGGCACCCCCGCTACAGCCCGGCGCTGGACGCCGCCCGCGGGCAGATCAACACGGCCATCCGCGCGGGAACGGTCTTCGACGCCGTCGTCGACTTCGACCGCGCCCTGCGCGATCCCTACGCCCCGGAGCGGCTCCACCCGGCGTACGACTCCGGGGACCATCTGCACCCGAACGACGCGGGGTACGAGCGGATGGCGCGCAGCGTGGACCTCTCCGCGCTGACCGGCGAAGGGGCGCCGGCCCGCCTCTGAAGGCGGGCGGGCCCTGCGGCCGGGGCCTCCGTGTCCCCCGAGGCCGAACCCGTCCCGCCGCCGACCGAACCCGCGCGCCGCCGACCGAACCCGCGCGCGGCCGACCGAACCCGCGCGCGGCCGACCGAACCCGCCCGTTGCCGACCGGGGCCCGGAGCATGACGGGCCCCGCAGTGCCACGGGCCCCGGAGCCCGCGGGGTCGCGGAGCGCCACTGGCCCGGGGCCCGCGAGGTCGCGAAGCGCCACTGGCCGGGGAGTGCCACTGGCCCGCGAGTCGACGGGGTCCCGGCCGGCCGCGGATGTCAGAGACCCAGGTCCTTGATGATCTTCGCGACGTGACCGGTGGCCTTCACGTTGTACAGCGCCCGCTCGACCCTGCCGTCCTCGTCCACGACGACCGTCGAGCGGATGACGCCGGTCACCGTCTTGCCGTAGAGCTTCTTCTCGCCGAACGCACCGTACGCCTCCAGGACCGCCTTCGACGGGTCGCCGAGGAGCGTGACCTTGAGGTTCTCCTTCTGGCGGAACTTCGCCAGCTTCTCGGGCTTGTCCGGGGACACCCCGATGACGTCGTAGCCGGCGCCCGCCAGCAGGTCCAGGTTGTCGGTGAAGTCGCAGGCCTGCTTGGTGCAGCCCGGGGTCAGGGCCGCCGGGTAGAAGTACACGATGACCTTGCGGCCCTTGTGGTCGGCGAGCGAGACCTCGTTGCCGTCCGCGTCGGGCAGGGTGAAGTCCGGGGCGGTGTCGCCGGGCTGGAGTCGCTCGCTCATTCTCGGTTCTCCTCGGGGAAAGTGGGCGTACGGGACCGAGCGTAATAGGGGGTGCCGCGGGGTGCGGTCGGCGTGGAGCTGACAGACTGTCCAGGAAGAACTACCGGATACGACGACGGAGGCGGCGCGGTGTCGGACACCAGGACCCCTGCGCAGATCGAGGCGGACATCGTCCGCCGGCGCGAGCAGCTCGCCGAGACGCTCGACGAGATCGGGACGCGGATGCACCCGAAGACGATCATCGGGGATGCGAAGGCCAAGGTCGCCTCGGCCGTGGACCACACCGCCGGGCGGGCGTTCGTGGCCGCGAACCGCGTGGTGACCGATGTGAAGAACCGCTTCGTGCGCCCGGACGGTGCGCCGCGGCTGGAGCGCGCGGTGCCGGTGGCGCTCGCCGTGGTGGGCGTGGTGGGTCTGGTCGCCCTGGCCGCCAGGAAGCGGAAGGCGTGACTCCGCTCCACCCCGGCGGCGGCCGGACCCGCGTTCGGCAGGTAGGTTCGGTGTCGTGAGCGACAACACCCTCGACAAGCACGACAAGCTGCCCATCAAGATGCTGCACGACCGGGTGCTGGTCCGGTCGGACGCCCCCGAGGGCGAGCGGCGGTCGGGCGGCGGCATCCTGATCCCGGCGACCGCGGCGGTCGGCCGGCGTCTGGCCTGGGCGGAGGTGGTCGCCGTCGGGCAGAACGTCCGTACGGTCGAGGCCGGGGACCGGGTGCTGTACGACCCGGAGGACCGCGCGGAGGTCGAGGTACGCGGCGTGGCGTACGTCCTGATGCGGGAGCGCGATCTGCACGCCGTCGCGGCGGACCGCTTCGAGGGCGCCGAGGACTCGACGGGGCTGTACCTCTAGGGCAACAGGCAGACAGCGGGCAACGCGCGAAGGGCAACGGGCAAAACGCGCCACGGGCAACGGGCAACCCCCTGCAGACACGCGCAACGGCCTACACGGCGGGGAAACGGCCTGGTGACAGCGGTCACCAGGCCGTTCTCATGCCCTTTGCTACGGTGGAACCGACCCGACGAGACGCGCCGTACCGGGCAGGAAAAGACGACGCACCCCGCCCGAAGTCCGCGTCCCGGAGGTGCCTGTCATGGCCTGGGTCCTGCTCGTTCTCGCCGGCCTGCTCGAGGTCGGCTGGTCGATCGGCATGAAGTTCACGGAGGGGTTCACCCGGCTCTGGCCGAGCGTGTTCACGGCCGCCGGGATCGTCGCCAGCATGCTGTTGCTGTCCCAGGCCGCCAGGACGCTGCCCATCGGCACCGCGTACGGCGTCTGGGTCGGCATCGGAGCGGCGGGGGCCGCGATCGTGGGCATGGCCGTCCTCGGTGAGCCCGCGACCGCCGCCCGGATCTTCTTCGTGGCCCTGCTCCTGGTCGCCGTGGTCGGCCTGAAGGCGACCTCGGGCCACTGACCCCGCCCCCTCGCCGTTCCACCCCCTCGCCGCCCTGGTCACGGCCGGCCGGGGAACCCTCCCCCGCCGTCCGGGCCGCCCGTCCCCTGCGGCCCGCCACCGGTGCCCCCGGCGCCGGTGGCACCGCCCGGCGTCCAGCCGTCCCGGCCGGTGCCCCCGCCCGGCCCGCCGCTCACCGGCCCGCCGCCGGCCCGGCCCGCCGTGGACGGGCGGCCGCCCGTGGTTCCACCCGAGGTTCCGCCGGTGGTTCCACCCGTGGTTCCGTCCGCGGGCGGAGCACCGCCGTCGGCGGGAACACCGCCCTGCGTCGCACCGATGGTGCCCGTACCGCTCGACGGCGGCGCGGCGCCGGCGGAGCGGCCGTCTCCGGGACCTTCCTCACCCTCACCCGGCGCCGTCGAGCGGTCACCGGTCCCGCCCCGGTCGCCGAACCGGTCTACGGTACGGTCGCCGAACTGATCGCCGAACCGGTCACCGGGCCGGTCGCCGAACTGATCGCCGGACGGGCCGGCGGACACCTCCTCGTACGGATCGCCGGACGGGTGGAAGTCCTCCTGCGCGCCCTCGGCGACCGTCAGTTCGAAGTCCCGCACCTCGCTGCCGGCCAGCGCGGTCGCCGTGAACTCGCCCCAGATCGCCGCGGGGGCCCCGCCCCCGTTGATCCTCGGCAGGCCCAGCGCCCCGTACAGCGACTTCTGAGCCCCGGTGTCGGGGTCCTGGCCCATGACGGCGACGACGGTCGCGAGATCGGGCGTGTAGCCGGCGAACCAGGCGGCCCTGTCACCCTCCGCCGTCCCCGTCTTGCCCGCCGCCGGCCGCCCGGCGGACAGCGCCGCCATGCCCGACCCCTGCCGCACCACGCCCATCAGCACGGACGTGGTGGTGTCCGCGGCCTCCCGGCTGACGGCCTGCCGGACCGGCGCGGCCGGCAGTCCGAGTTCCATGCCGTCCTTGGTGACGCGTTCGACCAGCGAGTACGTGCCGCGCCGGCCGTGGTTGGCGAGCGTCGCGTACGCCTCGGCCATGTCCAGGACGCTCGCGGTCGCCACGCCCAGGGCGATGGACGGTGTCGCGGTCAGGTCCGGAGTGCTCTCCGGGACACCGAGGGCGACGGCGGTCTCCCGCACCCGGCGCGGCCCGACGTCCTGGGCGAGCTGCGCGTACACCGAGTTGACCGAGTGGTCCGTGGCCAGCCGCAGACTCAGCGGGCCGTAGGAGACGTTGTCCTCGTTCTCCGGTGCGTAACCGGTCGGACCGTGACTGCCCTGCACCTGGCGCCGGTCCGTGCCGTCGTAGAGCGTGTCGGGGGTGATCCGGCGGCCGTCCTGGGTCACGGAGCCGTTCTCGACGGCGGCGGCGAGGACGAACGGCTTGAACGTCGAGCCGACCTGGTAGTCGCGGCGGGTGGCGTTGTTCACGTACTGCCGGGTGTAGTCGATGCCGCCGTACATGGCGACGACCCGGCCGCTCGCCGGGTCGATCGACGCCCCGCCGACGCGGACGTTCCGGTCGGCCGCGCGGCCGGGATCGCGTCGGGACGTCACATGCCGGTCGACGGCGGCGGCGAAGGCGTGCTGCTTCTTGCGCTCCAGGGTGGTCGTGATCCGGTAGCCGCCGCGCGCCAGGGTCCTCTCGTCGACGACCCCGTTGCCGGTGAGCCAGTCCTCGACGGCCTGGACGATGTAGCCGCGCTGTCCGGACAGTCCCGCGGCCGGGCCCGCCGTCTGCGGCATCGGGAAGATCATGGCGGCCCGGTCGGAGAGCGTCAGCCAGTTCTCCGTCACCATGCCGTCGAGGGTGTAGTTCCACCGGGCGAGCGCCCTGGGCCGGTTCTCCGGGTGCGCGGCGACGTCGTACGCGCTGGGCGCGTTGAGCAGCGAGGCGAGGTAGGCGCCCTCCGCGGTGTCGAGCGCGCCGACGTCCTTGCCGTAGTAGGCGTGCGCCGCGGCCTGGACGCCGTACGCGTTGCGGCCGAAGTAGCTGGTGTTGAGATAGCCCTCCAGGATGTCGGCCTTGCTCTGCTCCCGGTCGAGCTTGATCGCGATGAAGAACTCCTTCACCTTTCGGGTGACCGTCCGCTCCTGGCCCAGGTAGTAGTTCTTCACGTACTGCTGGGTGATGGTGGAGCCGGACTGCTTCCCCTTGCCGGTGACGGTGTTCCACGCGGCACGGACCATCGCGCTGGGGTCGACGGCCCGTTCGGAGTAGAAGTCGCGGTCCTCCGCCGCGAGCACCGCGTGCCGGACGGACAGGGGGACCCGGGAGAGCCGGACGCTCTGCCGGTTGACCTCACCGTCCCGGGCGATCTGCGTGCCGTCCCGGTACAGGTACACGTTCGACTGGGCCGTGGCCGCGGAGTTGGCGGGCGGGATGTCGACCAGCAGATATCCGGCGGCGAAGCAGCCGAGCAGCACGAGGGCGAACAGCAGGCACGCGCCGAGCACCATCCGCCAGGTGGGGAGGGCACGCCGCAGGCCGGTACGCCGGGGGCGGGGCCGGGGCCGGGTACGACCGCGGCCCGGACGGGACTTCGCGGCAGGCGGCTCCCCGCAGCCCCCGGAGTCCCCGCGCCCCTGCCCATCGGACCCGCCCGCCCCGCTGGACCTATCGGACCCACCGGGCCCGCCGGCCCCTCCCGCCCCGGGCTCCCCGAACGCCCCCAGCTCCCGGCCTTCCTCGTGCACCGGGCCGAGCGCCGGGCGGCGGGCGCCCCCCGGGCGCTTCGGAGCCCTCGGATCCCGGCGCGGCTGCTGTGGCTCGTGGCTCATGTCCGTGCAGACTCCTCGGCCCCTGCCCGGAGGAACATCCACCGGTTCGGTGGTGACAATTCGGGCGAATCGCTTGGTGTGCCCATAGTGCACTTCCCACCCCCCGGACCTCCGGACCCCCGCCAGAAATGCGGTCGCGGCGGCCATGCCCCTGGGCTAGGGTCATGCGCTTCGCCCCGTCCGGCCCGGACACCCCGGACACCCCGGATACCTCGGATACCTCGGACACCTCCGGGCGACGATCCCCGCCGAAGGAGGATGTGGTGCGGCTCTACGCGGCCGTCGCGGCAGGTAGCTTTCGGCGCTATGCGACGTACCGGGTGGCGACGGCAGCCGGTGTCTTCACCAACACCGTCTTCGGCTTCATCCTGGCCCACACCTATATGGCCCTCTGGGACGAACGCCCACGGCTCGGCGGCTACGACCTCTCCCAGGCCGTCACCTATGTGTGGCTGTGTCAGGCCCTGCTCATGACCTGCGCCATGATGGGCGGCGGCTTCGAGGACGAACTCGTCGAACGCATCCGCACCGGCGACATCGCCATCGACCTCCACCGCCCGGCCGACCTGCAGCTCTGGTGGCTCGCCGGGGACCTGGGACGCGCCGCCTTCCACCTCCTCGGTCGCGGCGCCGTCCCCCTGCTGCTCGGGGCCCTCGCCTTCGACCTCGCGCTGCCGGCGTCCCCCCTCCCCTGGCTCGCCTTCCTCGTCTCCGTCGCGCTGGGCATCACCGTCGGCTTCGCCCTCCGGTACCTCGCGGCCCTGTCCGCGTTCTGGCTGATGGACGGCGCCGGAGTCCTCCACTTCACCTGGCTGGCCGGGATGTTCTTCTCCGGCATGCTGCTGCCCCTCACCCTCTTCCCCGGCGCCCTCGGCGAACTCGCCCGGATGCTGCCCTGGTCCTCGCTGCTCCAGATCCCCGTCGACGTCCTGCTCGGCAAGCGCACCGGCTGGGCGCTCGTCCACGCCTACGCCTTCCAACTGGGGTGGGCGGCCACCCTCCTCGGCGCCGGCCGGCTCCTGCAGTCGGCCGCCACCCGAAGGGTGGTGGTCCAGGGTGGCTGAACCGCCCCCGGCCGGCCGGATCCCCGGCCCCGCCACACCACCGCGCGTCGAAGGCACCCCACCGCGCACCGAAGGCACCGACAGCGACGAAGGCCCCGGCCCGGCCGAACGGCCCCGGCCCGCCGCCCACACCCGGCCCGCCGAGCCCACCGGGTTCACCGAGCCCACCCGGCTCGCCGGACGCCTGCGCACGCTGCGGACCGGACTGCGCGTCTACGGTCTCATCGCCACCATGTGGATGCGCTCCACCATGACCTACCGCGCGTCCTTCGCCATGACCGCGCTCGCGAACCTCGCCGCCACGTCCTTCGACTTCGCCGTCATCCTGTTGATGTTCACGCACGTCGACACGCTCGCCGGATACCGCCTGCCGGAGATCGCCCTGCTCTACGGAGCGGCCGCGACCGCGTTCGGGCTCGCCGACCTCACGATGGGCTCCATGGACCGGCTCGGACGACGGGTACGCGACGGCACCCTCGACACCCTCCTCGTACGGCCCGCCCCCGTACTCGCCCAGGTCGCCGCCGACCGCTTCGCCCTCCGCCGCCTCGGCCGCATCACCCAGGGCCTGCTGGTCCTCGGCTACGCGCTCGTCACCCTCGACATCGCCTGGACCCCGCTCAAGGCCGCCATGGTGGCGATGATGCCGCTCAGCGGCGCCGTGATCTTCGCCGCCCTGTTCGTGGCCGGCGCGGCCTTCCAGTTCATCGCCCAGGACGCCGCCGAAGTGCAGAACTCGTTCACCTACGGCGGCAACACCCTCCTCCAGTACCCGCCCACCGTCTTCGCGAAGGACCTCGTGCGAGGCGTCACCTTCGTCGTGCCGCTCGCCTTCGTCAACTGGCTGCCCGCGCTCCACGTCCTCGGGCAGCCCTACCCGCTCGACCTGCCCCGCTGGCTCGCCTTCACCCCTCCGCTCGTCGCCGCCCTGTGCTGCGCGCTCGCGGGAGCCGCCTGGCGGGCGGGCCTCCGTACCTACCGCAGCACCGGGAGCTGAACCGTGGCCGAGGAAGCCACCCGCACCGCGGACCCCGTCCGGACCGCCGCCCTGATCGAACTGGCCGACGTGGAGAAGGTCTTCGACGTACGCCGCAGAACGGGACCGCTGCGCCGCGAGAAGGCACGGGTACGGGCCGTCGACGGCATCGGTTTCACCGTCTCGCGCGGCGAGATGGTCGGGTACATCGGCCCCAACGGCGCCGGGAAGTCCACCACCATCAAGATGCTGACGGGCATCCTGACCCCCAGCGCGGGACGGCTGCGCGTCGCCGGGATCGACCCGTCACGGGAACGCACCCGGCTCGCCCGGCGCATCGGCGTGGTCTTCGGGCAGCGCACGACACTCTGGTGGGACCTGCCGCTCATCGACTCCTACCGGCTGGTGCACCGGATGTACCGGATCCCGGACGACCGCTACCGGCGGAACCTGGAGCGCTGCGTCGAACTGCTCGACCTCGGCGCCCTGCTGGACGTCCCCGTACGGCAACTCTCCCTCGGACAGCGCATGCGCGGCGACATCGCCGCCGCCCTGCTGCACGACCCCGAGGTGCTCTACCTCGACGAACCCACCATCGGCCTGGACGTCGTCTCCAAGGCCAAGGTGCGCGAGTTCCTCCGCGACCTCAACGCCGAACGTGCCACGACCGTCCTGCTCACCACCCACGACCTCACCGACATCGAGCACCTGTGCAACCGGGTCATGGTCATCGACCACGGGCGGCTCGTCTACGACGGCACCCTCGCCGGACTCCACGCAATCGCGCCGGGCGAGCGCATCCTCGTCGTGGACCTCGAACACCGGCACCCGCCCATCGAGGTCGCGGGCGCACGGCCGGTACGGGTCGAAGGCCCGCGCCAGTGGCTGGCCTTCCCGGCCTCGGCCTCGGCGGCGCCGATCGTGGCCGCCATCGCCGCCGACTACCCGCTGGTGGACCTGTCGGTGCGGGAGCCCGACATCGAGTCGGTGATCGCCAGGATGTACGCGGAGCGCCCGACGCCCCCGTGACCCCGTCCCCGTGCGGCCCCGGCCGACCGGCCGACCGGCCGATCACCTGGCCGAACGCCTGGCCGACCGGCCGGCCGGGGCCGCATCCCGGGTCGACCGGTTGACCAGCGCCGATGGGCCGCAGGGTGCACGATGCCGCGGCCTTCCCGGTAACCCTTACGTCCGAGGCACTAGGCTGATCGCATGACGAGCGACCTTCCGGACATGCGGGCCTCCGACGCTGAGCGGGAGCGGATCGCCGAGCGGCTGCGGGACGCCGTCGCCGAGGGCCGCCTCGACATGGACGAGTTCGGGGAGCGCCTCGACGCCGCCTACAAGGCGCGCACACGCGGAGAACTGGAGCCCCTCGTACGGGACCTCCCGGCACCCGACGGCGGCCCGGCGCCGCTCGCCGCCGCAGTTGCCTCCGGGACCGTCGACTACGGCCGACGCATCGGCCAACCGGCCACGTCCAAGGGTGCGTTCGCGTTCTGGAGCGGCTTCGGCCGCAAGGGCACCTGGACCGTCGCCCGCAGGTTCACCGCCGTCGCCCTTCAGGGAGGCGGCGAGATCGACCTGCGGGACGCCGACTTCGAGGACCGCGACACCGTCATCCGCTGCTTCACCCTCATGGGCGGCATCCAGGTCACCGTCCCCCCGGACATGCACGTCGACGTCCGGGGCTTCGGCTTCATGGGCGGCTTCGGCGAGGCGGGCTCCGGCGGCGACCCTGACGACATCGCCCCCGGCTCGCCCCGTGTCACCGTCACCGGCTTCGCCCTCATGGGCGGCGTCGGCGTCGAGCGCAAGCTCCGCAAGACCGACAAGCAGCGCCTCAAGGAGGCTCGCAGACGGGGACGCCTGGAGAAGGGCGACGACGGCGGGGCACCGGAGGTGCGGCCGTAGCGCTTCGCCTCGCCGGACAGGCGCCCCCGGCAACGTGACCATCCGTTAGTCGCCTCGTTACTCCGTGCGAGGGGGCGAACACACGGACGGTACGGAGGGGGCGCAGGGCATGCCGATGAGCCCGTACACGCGCGAGCGCCTGGCGGAGGCGGCGGGGACGTCGCGGACGCTGTCGGAGACGCTGGGGAAGCTGGGGGTCGAGGCGAGGGGCGCTTCACGGCGCTACGTCCACGAGCGGATGAAGCGGCTGGGCGTCGACACCTCGCACTTCGAACGGGAGGGGGCACGGTGGACGAAGGACGTGCTCGAGCCGGTGGTCGCGGCGTCGACCAGCGTGACCGAGGTGCTGCGCCGGCTCGGCCTGGACGTGGTCGGCGGCCACCACACGAACATCAGCCGGCGCATCCGCGCCTACGGAATCGACACCTCCCACTTCAGGACGATGTCAAGGGCGGGCGCAGGACGGCGCCCTGCGGCACCCGGAGGGCTGCTCATGGAGCAGCCACCGGGCGAATCCCGGCGGATCTCCGGACGCCGTTTGCGACGCGCTCTGGTCGGGTCGGGCGTATCCGAGGCATGCGCACTCTGCGGGACGGGCCCCGAGTGGCGTGGCCGCCCCCTGCCGCTGGAAGTCGATCACATCGACGGCAACTGGCGCGACAACCGGCCCGAGAACCTGCGCCTCCTCTGCCCCAACTGCCACTCGGCCACGGACACCTACCGGGGTCGTGCCAAGGCCCGGCGCGGGGGGTCCTCATGAGCCGGGGAACCCGCCGCGCCGACGCGGCGGAACCACCGCGACGCGCCTGCCGAAAGAGGGGCGACCGGCCTGAGGCGGCGGAGCTGGCCGCAGCCGTCAGCGCCTCGCACTCGCTGGCCGAGGTGCTGCGCCGGCTGCTGCGGCCCGACAACACCCGTCAGCGCGGCAACCTGAAGCGCTGGATCGCCGAGGACGGTCTCCGCACCACCCACTTCCTCGGTCAGGCGCACATGAGGGGCAGGCCCGGAACGGTACCGGCACGGCCCGCCGCCGACCTGCTGGTGAAGAGGGAGACGGGGCGGCGCACCAGAACGACGCACCTGCGGCGCGCGCTCCGGGAGATCGGCGTACCCGAGGAGTGCGCCGAATGCGGTACCGGCCCCGAGTGGCTGGGGCGGCCCATGACCCTCGAGGTCGACCACATCAACGGCGACCGGCTGGACGACCGCGCCGAGAACCTGCGCCTCCTCTGCCCCAACTGCCACGCGACCACCGTCACATGGTGTCGGGGCGGCCGCCGACCGGGAGTCTGAGGGCCTTGCCGCACCGGATGCCGACCGCGCCCAGTACAGTGGGCGCGGTACGGGCGCCCGTACGCCAAGGGCTGAGCGGCGATCTTTAGGTGGTCGTGTTTGTCGGTTCGAATCCGACCGGGCGCACCATGGCCGAAGGCTCGACTCGCATCCCGCGAGCCGAGCCTTTCCTTCCGTGCCTCAGCCGAGCAGCTCCCGCACCACCGGCACCAGCGCCCGGAACGCCTGCCCCCGGTGGCTGATCGCGTTCTTCTCCTCGGGGCTCAGCTGTGCGCACGTCCGCGTCTCGCCGTCCGGCTGGAGGATCGGGTCGTAGCCGAAGCCGTTCGTCCCGGCCGGGACGTGGCGAAGGGTGCCGCTCAGGTGGCCCTCGACCACGCGTTCCGTGCCGTCGGGAAGGGCCAGGGCGGCCGCGCAGGCGAAGTGGGCGGCGCGGTGGTTCTCGGAGATGTCGGAGAGCTGGGCGAGCAGCAGTTCGAGGTTGGCCGTGTCGTCGCCGTGGGTGCCTGACCAGCGGGCGGAGAAGATGCCCGGGGCGCCGCCGAGGACGTCGACGCAGAGGCCGGAGTCGTCGGCGACGGCCGGCAGACCGGTGGCCCGGGCCAGGGTGTGTGCCTTGAGCAGGGCGTTCTCGGCGAAGGTGACGCCGGTTTCCTTGACGTCGGGGATCTCGGGGTAGGCGTCGGTGCCGACGAGTTCGTGGCCGAGTCCGGCGTCGGCGAGGATCGCGCGGAGTTCGGTGATCTTTCCGGGATTGCGGGTGGCGAGGATCAGGCGGGTCATGCGCCCAGTATCTCCGCGCCGGTGGCGGGGCGGGTGCCGCGGGTGGTACCCGCGGCACCCGGCGATGCCTCCGGCGCCCGGCGGGATCCGATGCGCCCGGCGATGCTCCCGGCGCCCCGTGGTGCCCGCGGCGCCCCGTGGGATCCGATGCGCCGTAGGATCCGGCGCCCCGTGGGATCCGGTGCCTCACGCAGTCCGGCGTCCGCGGAGTCCTGCGTCCAGCGGAGTCCGGCGCGCGCTCAGGAGGTGCAGACCTTGCCGAGTTCGGCGGCGGCGTCGGTGACCGGTGTGATGTCCGGGGTGGCGTCGCCGTTCTCGACGGACGTACGGACGTTGTCGACTCCCTTGGAGAGGTCGTCGACGGCCTTGGAGAGGTCGGCGTTGTCGGTGGTGTCCTTGAGGTTGCCGAGTTCCCTGTCGATGTCGTTGAGGGCTTCGACCAGCTGTGTCGGGTCCTCGGAGGCGGTGGCGACGGCCCGGGAGAGCCCGTCGACGCTGGTGGCTATGGCGTCGGCGGTCTTGACGCAGTCCAGGGCCTTGTCGACGGCACCGCAGCCGACGGCTCCGGTGAGCGCGACGGCGGTGACGACGGCGAGTGCGATGCGGCGGCTGCGCATGGGACGGTCCCTCCCGGGTTCTCGGACGGGCGTACGGTTCGGCCCGCACGCCCGTACCTGCTGTGACGCCGGCGGTGGCGTTCTCGGTTGCTTCTCTACTCCCGCAGGGGGCCGCGGCCGGGGAGACCGGCCGGGGGGACGCCCCCTCGTCACCCCGGTCGACGCCGACGCCCCCGGGTCATCCGCCCAGGGGTGTGGCGAGCGCGGCGGTCTGGAGCGCCGCGAGGTCGGCGCAGCCGCCGGTGGCGAGGTCGAGGAGCGCGTTGAGCTCCTTGCGGTCGAAGGGCTCGGCCTCCGCGGTGCCCTGGACCTCGACGAAGCGGCCGTCGCCGGTGCAGACGACGTTCATGTCGGTCTCGGCGCGGACGTCCTCCTCGTAGCAGAGGTCGAGGAGCGGCGTGCCGTCGACGATGCCGACGGAGACGGCGGCGACGGTGCCGGTGAGGGGTTTGCGGCCGGCCTTGACGAGCTTGTTGGCCTGGGCCCAGGCGACGGCGTCGGCGAGGGCGACGTAGGCGCCGGTGATGGCGGCGGTCCGGGTGCCGCCGTCGGCCTGGAGGACGTCGCAGTCGAGGACGACGGTGTTCTCGCCGAGGGCCTTGTAGTCGATGACGGCGCGCAGGGACCGGCCGATGAGGCGGGAGATCTCGTGGGTGCGGCCGCCGATCCTGCCGCGGACGGACTCCCGGTCGCCGCGGGTGTTGGTGGAGCGCGGCAGCATGGAGTACTCGGCGGTGACCCAGCCTTCGCCGCTGCCCTTGCGCCAGCGGGGGACGCCTTCGGTGACGGAGGCGGTGCAGAAGACCCTGGTGTCGCCGAAGGCGATGAGGACGGAGCCCTCTGCGTGCTTGCTCCACCCGCGTTCGATGGTGACGGGGCGGAGCTGTTCGGGGGTGCGGCCGTCGATACGAGACATGTGGTGAGCCTATCCGTACGCGGGTGACGGGCCCGTTCCGGTGGGCGGCTCGCGGAGCCGCCCGGGAGCGGGCCCCTCACGGGGGACGTGCCGCGGGGTTCGGGCCCGTCGTCAGCGGTGCGGTCTCCCGCGGGTGAGCGGGGAGGTGGCTCGCGGGTGGGTCACATCATGTCTTCGATGTCCGCGGCGATGGGGTCGGCGTCGGTGCCGATGACGACCTGGATGGCGTTGCCCATCTTGACGACGCCGTGGGCTCCGGCGGCCTTCAGCGCGGCCTCGTCGACCTTGCCCGGGTCGACGACCTCGGTGCGGAGCCGGGTGATGCAGCCCTCGACCTCTTCGATGTTGTCGATGCCGCCGAGCCCGGCGACGATCTTCTCAGCCTTGCTGGCCATGTCCTTCTCCCTGCGTTCGAGAGGCCCGTTCGGGGCGCTCAGCACTGCCTCGGCCACCACCGGTCCGTTGCGTCACGGTAGTGCACGGTTGGCCCATCTTCATGAGCGGGTGATCGCCGGTTGTCGAATGATGACGATCACCGGCGGCCCGCTTCCGCGACGGACCCCGGCCGGGCCCCGGGTGCACCGGGGTCCGGCCGGGCCGTACCACAACTGGTCTACACCAGTCTGCGGCACCTGCCAAACCAGGCGACTTTCCGGGAGGACGCCGATGAGTACCGAGAGCGCGGCAGTACCGGGGCGGACCTGGCGGCACAGGTCGTTCCAGGGGCTCCAGAAGATGGGACGCAGCCTCCAGCTCCCCATCGCGGTGCTTCCCGCGGCCGGCATCCTCAACCGCCTCGGCCAGCCGGACGTCTTCGGCGACCAGGGGCTGGGATGGACGGACGTCGCCAGGGTGATGGACGGGGCCGGCGGTGCGCTGCTGGACTCGGGCCTGGGGCTGCCGCTGCTGTTCTGCGTGGGTGTCGCGATCGGGATGGCGAAGAAGGCGGACGGCTCGACGGCGCTCGCCGCGGTGGCGGGGTTCCTCGTGTACTACGGCGTGATCCGGGAGTTCCCGGAGGAGTGCGTGGACCCGGCGACGCCGGTGGACACCGGCTGCCGGGCCCTGGACGGTTCGGTCACCGCCTTCACGTACCAGAACCCGGGGGTCTTCGGCGGGATCGTGATGGGCCTGATGACGGCCTATGTGTGGCAGCGCTACCACCGCACCAGGCTGGTGGACTGGCTGGGCTTCTTCAACGGCCGCAGGCTCGTGCCGATCATCATGGCCTTCGTCGGGATCGCGTTCGCGGCGCTGTGCCTGTGGGTCTGGCCGCCGGTCGGCGGGGCGCTGGAGGGTTTCAGCGACTGGCTGCAGGACCTGGGGGCGTGGGGCGCCGGCATCTTCGGCGTGGCGAACCGGGCGCTGCTGGTGGTGGGGCTGCACCAGTTCCTGAACGTGCCGCTGTGGTTCCAGTTCGGCTCGTACACCAAGCCCGACGGCACGGTGGTGCACGGCGACATCAACATGTTCCTGAGCGGGGATCCGAACGCGGGCCTGTTCCTGACGGGCTTCTTCCCGATCATGATGTTCGCCCTGCCGGCCGCGGCGCTGGCGATCACGCACTGCGCGAAGCCGCACCGGCGCGCCGAGGTGGGCGGGCTGATGATGTCGGCGGCGCTGACGTCGTTCGTCACGGGCATCACGGAGCCGCTGGAGTACTCGTTCATGTTCGTCGCCCCGGCGCTGTACGCGGTCCATGCCCTGCTCACCGGCGTCTCGATGGCGGTGACCTGGGCGCTGGGCGTCAAGGACGGCTTCTCCTTCTCGGCGGGCTTCATCGACTACGTGATCAACTGGGGCCTGGCGACGAAACCCTGGCTGATCGTCCCGATCGGCCTGGGCTTCGCGGCGGTGTACTACGCGGTCTTCCGTTTCGCGATCATCAGGTTCGACATCAGGACGCCGGGGCGGGAGCCGGACGAGATCGGCGACGAGCTGGAGCGCGAGGTCACCAAGTAGCGCGGGGCGCCGGGCGGCGGGGAGCCACCGGAGACACGGAGCCGCCGGGCGGTGCGAAGCCACCGGAGGGCACGGAGCCGCGGGCGGCGCGAAACCACCGACCACACACCGGTTTCGCGGCACGAGGCCGCCGGGCGGCGGGGCTTCCCCGCCCGGGGCCGAGACGTGTCGGCGGCCGCGGCGACGGTGTGTCGCGGCGCCCTCTCGGAAGGCTTCCGGTGCATGGCCGAGCCCTCGAAATTCGAAGGTTCCTTATCTTTCCCTCACGTGCTACAACTGGTCTACACCTCTGACTGGTGTAGACCATGCGGTCATACCACCGCGTTCCCCGAGACGCCGCCGTCCCCCTCTCCCCCGGTGCCGGGCGGCGCCTTCGCCCACTGGAGGAAGTTGTGACCACGGCCACCGTCGACACGGCGCCACCCGCCAAGAAATGGGGCTCCGGCCTGTTCCAGGGCCTGCAGAAGGTGGGCCGCAGCCTGCAGTTGCCCATCGCCGTGCTGCCGGCGGCCGGCATCCTGCTGCGCCTCGGCCAGCCCGATGTCTTCGGCAAGGACGGCCTCGGTTGGAACAAGGTCGCCTCGGTGTTCGCCACTGCCGGCGACGCCGTCTTCGCCAACCTGCCCCTGCTGTTCTGCATAGGCGTCGCGATCGGCTTCGCCAAGAAGTCGGACGGGTCCACCGCGCTCGCGGCGCTCGTCGGCTTCCTCGTCTACGACAACGTCCTCACCGCGTTCCCGGTGACCGAGGCGGTGGTCAACACCACCGCCAACGACGGCGTCGACGTCGCCGCGACCTACAACAACCCCGGTGTCCTCGGCGGCATCGTGATGGGCCTGCTCTCCGCGGTCCTCTGGCAGCGCTTCCACCGCACGAAGCTGGTGGACTGGCTCGGCTTCTTCAACGGCCGCAGGCTGGTGCCGATCATCATGGCCTTCGTCGGTGTCGTCGCCGGCGTCTTCTTCGGCCTCGTGTGGGAGCCGGTCGGCAGCGTCATCTCCAACTTCGGTGAGTGGATGACCGGACTGGGCGCGGGCGGCGCGGGGTTGTTCGGCCTCATCAACCGCGCACTGATCCCGATCGGTATGCACCAGTTCGTGAACACCGTCGCCTGGTTCCAGATCGGTGACTTCACCAATGCCGCAGGCGAGGTCGTCCACGGCGACCTGCACCGCTTCTTCGCCGGTGACCCGGAGGCCGGTCTGTTCATGACGGGCTTCTTCCCGATCATGATGTTCGGCCTTCCGGCCGCGGCGCTGGCCATCGCTCACTCGGCCCGCCCCGAGCGCCGCAAGGCCGTCACCGGCATGATGCTGTCGCTCGCCCTGACGTCGTTCGTCACCGGCGTGACCGAGCCGATCGAGTTCTCGTTCATGTTCATCGCGCCGCTCCTGTACGCGATCCACGCCCTCCTCACCGCCGTCTCGATGGCCTTGACCTGGGCGCTCGGCGTGCACGCCGGCTTCACCTTCTCCGCCGGTCTGATCGACCTGGGGCTCGGCTGGAACAAGGCGACGAGCCCATGGCTGATCATCCCCATCGGTCTGTGCTTCGCCGTCGTCTACTACGTGGTCTTCCGCTTCGCCATCACCAGGTTCAATCTGCCGACGCCGGGCCGTGAGTCCGACGAGGAGCTGGCCGAACTCGAGAAGGCCGAGGCCAGGTAGCGGTCGCGCCGGGCCGAGGGCGCTGCCGGGCGGCGCCCTCGGCCAGGCACCCGAGGCCAGGCACCCGAGGCCCGGGAGCGGCATCGGCCGACGGCAGCTGCGGCCGGCAACAGCCGCGACCGGCAGCTGCCGTCGACCCGAGGTACCCGCAGGCCCCCGCCCTTCCCCCCGGAGACTCCGCGCTCCGGAGCGCGGGGGCCTGCGCCGTTCACCCCCGGGCATCTGCGCCGTTCGACGACAGGTGCCCTCGCCCGTCCCCGCGGGCCTCGCCACCCGCCCCGAGGGCGTCGCCGGTGGCCGGCTCAGGCCTCCGCCGCCGGTACGCACAGCACCGGGATCCGCGAGATGTGGAGCAGTTTGTGCGGGGTCGAGCCCAGCAGGGCGCCGCGCAGTGGGCTCTCGCCGTAGCTGCCGACGACGATCACGCGGGCGTCGTGGCGGTCGGCGGCGTCGAGCAGGGCCTCCGCCGGCTTCTGGTCGAGGATCTCGACCGCCGTGGGCACGCCCGCGTCGTCGGCCGCCGCGACCGCGTGCGCGAGGACCACCCTGGCGGACTGGCGGATGGCCTCCAGATGGGTCTGGTACTCCTCGCCGAGCGTGCCCGGGGGCGCCGCGCCGAAGACCAGCACGAGCGGCTCGCGGAAGGCCGCGGCCACCTCGATGGCCACCCGCAGGGCACGCACCGAGCCGGGCGACTCGTCGTATCCGAGGACGACGGGCATCTCACGGCCCTCCGGATCCGCTCCGGCCGGTGCCCGTGCCGCGCGCGGCGTCGGGGTCGCAGACACCCGGGCGCTCGTGCCAGAAGCGGTCGCTCGACAGCCGTCGCGCGACCATGATCAGCAACCCTGCCACCGCGATGAGGATGCCGATGACGAGCGGCGGGCCGAGCCCGAACCAGGAGGCACCGCTGTAGGAGTTGGCCGGGTCGGACATGTCGATGACGGATTCCACCAGCAGCCACAGCAGCAGCACGGCGCCGATCACCGGTCCCGCACCGATGAGCAGGAAGTTGCGGACGTTCTCGGTGAGATGGCGGCGGTAGTAGACCGCGCAGGCGATGCCGGTGAGCGCGTAGTAGAACGCGATGAGCAGCGAGAGTGCGGTGAGCGAGTCGAGCAGGGCGTTCTCGCTGATCTGGCTGACGACGAGGTACCAGACGATGGCGACGACCGCGACGGCCCAGGTGCTGACGTGGGGCGTACGGAAGCGCGGGTGGATCCTGGCGAAGGCGGCGGGCAGCGCGCCGCGCCGGGCCATGGAGAGCCCCGTCCGGGACGCGGGAATGATCGTCGTCTGGGTCGAGGCGAGGGCCGACGTGGAGACGGCCAGCAGGACGAGCCAGTCCCAGCCGCCGAGGACCTGCCCGGCGAGGGAGGCGAAGATGAACTCCTCCTCGGACGCGTTCTCGGCGAGGTAGGCCGGTCCGGCGAAGGCGACGACGGCGATCGTGACCGAGAGGTACGTGCCCAGCAGGATGACCGTCGACCAGATGCCGGCCCGTCCGGGGGCGCTGGCGGAGTTCTTGACCTCCTCGGTGAGGTTGACCGCGGACTCCCAGCCCCAGTACATGAAGACGCCGAGCAGCAGGCCGCCGGTCAGGGCGGCACCGCCCGCGCCGAAGGGGTTCAGCCAGGAGATCTGCGGGTCGACGGCGCCCAGCGAGCTGGTGCCCGCGTACACGCGCTGGATGGCCACGACGGCGAACGCGAGGAGCGACGCGACCTGGGCAAGGATGAGCACGTTCTGGACGTGCGCCGAGGCCTCGGTGCCGATGACGCAGATGGCGGTCATGACGAGGATGACCAGCACGGCGAGCAGCTGGCGTACGAGGTCGTTGGAGGCCCAGCCGTCGAGGCCCACGGTGAGCAGCCCGAAGCCGACGGCCACATCGGCGAGCGATCCGACGACGAGCACACCGGTCATCATGATCGCCCAGCCGCCGAACCAGCCGGCCCAGGGGCCCATGGCGCGGGTGACCCAGGAGAAGGTCGTGCCGCAGTCCTGGTCGACCCGGTTGAGGTAGAAGAAGGCCGATGCGATGAGCAGCATCGGCACGAAGGAGGCGAGCACCACTCCGGGCGCGTAGACGCCGACGAGTGCCACGACCGCGCCGATGACGGCGGCCAGTGAGTACGCGGGGGAGGTGGAGTTGATGCCGATGACGAGCGCGTCGAGGAAGCCGATCGCGTTGTGCTTCAGCTCTCCGGGCCCTTCCCGGCTGTGCGAGCTGGGCGGCGGAGGGAGGGTGTCCTTGACGTCATCGGCCATGTTTCCTCGCAGATCAGGACGATGTGTCGGTTTTATGCGAGTGTAGCCGGACGCGCCGCTCCTGGCCCGCGGAGTGGATCTCCCGCGTCGCGAGGCGCCCGGGGAGGGCGTGGGAAGGGCGCGACGGGGGAAGGGCGCGGTGCGGTCCGGGGCGTGCCCGGCACCGTCCATACCCCGTGACCGTCCGAGCCCCGGGGCTATGGCGTACGGACGGTGCCGGGGCACGGACGGTTACGGGGCGGGGCCGAGGGTGTCCGGCGCCTGGGCTGGGGCTGGGGCCGGGTCGGGGTTGGAGCGGCCGGGCACCGGGCGGGTGGCGACCGGTCGCGGCGGCCGGGGCACGCGGCGCCCCTACAGCTCGTAGACCGCGCCGGGTGCCGCCAGCTCGACCGGACCTTCGAAGACGGCCCGCGCGTCCGCGAGATTCCGCTCGGCGTCCGTCCACGGCGGGATGTGGGTCAGCACCAGACGGCCCACCCCCGCGCGGGCGGCGTGGGCACCCGCCTCCCGGCCGTTGAGGTGGAGGCCGGGAATGTCCTCCTTGCCGTGGGTGAAGGCCGCTTCGCAGAGGAAGAGGTCGGTGCCCTCGGCCAGGTCGACCAGGGTTTCGCAGACACCCGTGTCGCCGGAGTACGTCAGCGACCGGCCGCCGTGCTCGATCCGGATGCCGAAGGTCTCGACGGGGTGCGCCACCTTCTCGGTACGGACGGAGAACGGCCCGATCTCGAAGGCGCCCGGCTTCAGCGTGTGGAAGTCGAACACCTCGCTCATCGACTTGTCCGAGGGGGTGTCGGCGTACGCGGTGGTGAGCCGCTGCTCCGCACCCTCCGGCGCGTACACCGGGAGGGCGTCGCAACGGCCGCCGTCGTGGCGGTAGTAGCGGGCCACGAAGTATCCGCACATGTCGATGCAGTGGTCCGCATGCAGATGACTCAGGAAGACGGCGTCGAGGTCGTAGAGACCGATGTGTCGCTGCAGCTCGCCGAGGGCGCCGTTGCCCATGTCGAGAAGCAGCCGGAAGCCGTCGGCCTCTACGAGATAGCTCGAGCAGGCCGATTCCGCGGACGGGAACGACCCCGAGCAGCCGACGACGGTGAGCTTCATGGAGCTTGAACCTCCGTGGACGGTCGTCCGGTGGACGGGGAACGTGGGCGGGTGGCGGGAGTGCCGAGGCGTGCGCAGGGGAGGTCGTGCGGTGCGTCGAGCGTAAGGCGCGAAAGGGTTGAGCGCTCCTTCGCAGGTACCCGTTGTGGGAGAACTCACCTGCCCTGTCACCGGATAGGACGACGTGTGACGGTCGGGTGTGCGACACGCGCGGCACGGGATGCGCGCCGGTACCGTCTGGGGTATGGACACGTCGTGGTGGCTCGCGCTCGGCGCGGTGGTGGCGGTCGCGCTGCTGGCGGCCGTGACGCGGATGAGGCCCGGTGGCCGCCCGCGCGGGCCTGGTGGGAGACCGGCCGGGAGGGTGCCGACGAGGCCGCGGTTCCGTGCCCCGGGCGGGCGGCGGAACGGACCGGTGGAGGGCGGTGCGGCGCCTCCCGGGCCGGGGCTGCGTCCGCAGCCGGGCGAGATCTGGTGGGCGGACGTTCCGTACGAGGACGGGCCCGGCTCCAAGGACCGGCCCTGCCTGGTCCTGGCCGTGCACCGGGGCGCGGCGCGGGTGGCCAAGATCACCAGCCGCTACCACGACGAGCGCCCGGGCGTGATCCCGCTCCCGCCCGGCACGGTCGGCGACACACACGGACGCCCGAGCTTCCTGGAGACGGACGAACTGCGCGAGGTCCGGGTCCGGGACTTCCGCCGGCGGGTGGGTGCGGTGGACCCGCTGCTCTGGGACCAACTGCGGCACCTGTGACGGGTGACCGGCGACGAATGACGGGCTTCGGGTGACGCGCTTCGGCTGACGGGCGACTGGGGACCGGAGACCACCGCCGCCGACCACCGCCGGCGACCGGCCATCGCCACCGGCTACCGGCAACGGCGACCGGCGGCGTGGGACGAGCGGTGGCCCGTGGCAGCTGAGGTGAGGTGAGGTGAGGTGTGCGGTTGCTGCCCCGACGCCCGGGCCGGACGGCCGTTTCGTCGCCCGTGGAACGCCGGCATGCGGGTGCCCGAGGTGCCGCGGCGCGGCCCGTGGGCCGGTATGGGCCGGGTCTCTCCGGGCCGTGGGCACCGGCCCGGTCCTGGGCGGTCCCCGGAGCGGCCCAGGGGTTCCGGCCCGGAGAGTGGGGCGCGCTCCGGCTTACCCGTCGGCTCGACGCTTCCGCCTCGGGCCGGAGCGTGCCCCGCCGAGGCGGGGCACGCGGGGTGGTGTCCGCCGCGTCAGGCCCGGATCAGCCCCGCCGGGCCCGGATCAATCCCGACGGGCCCGGATCGGCCGCGTCATGCCCGGATCAATCCCGCCGAGGAACCGGCGCCGTCATGCCCAGAGCTGGCCCTGGAGGGTTTCGATCGCCGCCTCGGTCGTCGGGGCGGTGTAGACGCCGGTGGAGAGGTACTTCCAGCCGCCGTCGGCCACGATGAAGACGATGTCCGCGGACTCGCCCGCCTTCAGAGCCCTCTTGCCCACGCCGATCGCCGCGTGCAGCGCCGCGCCGGTGGAGACGCCCGCGAAGATGCCCTCCTGCCGGAGGAGCTCACGGGTGCGGGTGACCGCGTCGGCCGAGCCGACCGAGAAGCGGGTCGTCAGCACGGACGCGTCGTACAGCTCGGGGACGAAGCCCTCGTCGAGGTTGCGCAGCCCGTAGACGAGGTCGTCGTACCGCGGCTCGGCGGCGACGACCTTCACATCGGGCTTGTGCTCGCGCAGGTAGCGGCCGACGCCCATGAGGGTCCCGGTCGTGCCGAGGCCCGCGACGAAGTGGGTGATCGACGGCAGGTCGGCGAGGATCTCGGGGCCGGTGGTGGCGTAGTGGGCGCCCGCGTTGTCCGGGTTGCCGTACTGGTAGAGCATCACCCACGACGGGTTCTGCGCGGCGAGCTCCTTGGCCACCCGCACGGCGGTGTTGGAGCCGCCGGCCGCGGGCGACGAGATGATCTCGGCGCCCCACATCGCGAGGAGCTGCCGGCGCTCCTCGCTCGTGTTCTCCGGCATGACGCACACGATCCGATAGCCCTTGAGCGTGGCCGCCATCGCCAGGGAGATGCCGGTGTTCCCGCTGGTCGGCTCGAGGATCGTGCAGCCGGGCGTGAGACGGCCGTCCTTCTCGGCCTGCTCGATCATATGGAGCGCCGGGCGGTCCTTGACCGAACCCGTCGGGTTGCGGTCCTCCAGCTTGGCCCAGATGCGGACGTCCTCGGAGGGGGACAGCCGTGGCAGCCGGACGAGCGGGGTGTTGCCGACCGCGGCGAGCGGGGAGTCGTAGCGCATGGGGCGTCCGGCCGATCAGGCCATGCCGCCGGCGACGGCGGGCAGGATCGTCACGTTGTCACCGTCGGACAGCTTGGTGGAGATGCCGTCGAGGAAGCGGACGTCCTCGTCGTTCAGGTAGACGTTCACGAAGCGGCGGAGCTGCTCGCCGTTCGCCTCGTCGACGATCCGGGCCTGGATTCCGGGGTGCCGGGTCTCGAGGTCGGCGAACAGCTCGGCGAGCGTGTCCCCACTGCCCTCGACGGCCTTGGCGCCGTCGGTGTAGGTGCGGAGGATGGTCGGGATGCGGACCTCGATGGCCATGGCGTGGGCTCCTGTCGGGAGGGACGTAAGGGCGTTTGCGTACGGGCGCGCGGCTGGGCCCCCGCGCAGGGGCTGGTGCAGGATCGCTGCGTTCGCAGGCCGTTGGGCTCAGGCCGTGCGGGCGTCCGCGCAGCACGTACAGATGGCGCTGGACAGGCGGCACAGGTCGACGTGCAGCCGCGCCACGAGCAGCGGCGTGCCCGGCGTCTTCTCGCTCACGTCATGGGAAACCATGCGGTCATCGTAACGATTCCCGATCCCGCCCCCGGCATGTGATCCCACATGGTGAAACCGAACCGTTCACCTGACGGACAGCCGGGGTCAGTACGCCTCGACGACCTCGACCTCCTCCTCGGTGACCTCGCCGTCGAGGATCCGGAAGGAGCGGAACTGGAACGGGCCGGCGTCGTCGGTGTCCGCCGTGGAGACGAGCACGTAGTGGGCGCCGGGCTCGTTGGCGTACGAGATGTCGGTGCGCGACGGGTACGCCTCGGTCGCCGTGTGGGAGTGGTAGATGATCACCGGCTCCTCGTCCCGGTCGTCCATCTCCCGGTAGAGCTTCAGCAGGTCCGCCGAGTCGAACTCGTAGAACGTGGGCGAACGGGCGGCGTTGAGCATGGGGACGAAGCGCTCGGGCCGCCCCTGGCCTACCGGCCCCGCGACCACACCGCACGCCTCGTCGGGGTGGTCCTCGCGGGCGTGGGCGACGATCCGGTCGTACAGGGCCTGGGTGATGGTCAGCATGAGGACGAGAATAGGCGGACGACACCCGGGGCCGAGATCCGGGGACCACGGAGTGAGACCGGAGGGCGGGGGGCGAGCAGGGGTCGCCGGGAGGGCCCTGCGACGGACCGGGGGCGGGCCGCCGGGGAGGCGGGCCTCCGGGCGGGTTCCCGCCGACCGCCGGTCGGGATCTCACGGGGTCGCTCACGGACCGCCGGGCCGGGTTCCCGCTCGGTCGCCCACCACCGGACCGACGGGCTCTCACGCACCGCCCCGCCGGTCGGGATCTCACGGTCGCTCACGGACCGCCGGGCCGGGCTCCCGGTCGGTCGCGGCGAGCAGCGCGTGGACCGTGGTCTCCATCGTGCGGCGCGCGGTGGAGAGGTCGAGGCCGCTGCTGCGCCAGTGGTACCAGGCGCCCCATGTGGTGACCGCGTCCAGCCCGTTGAGCAGGTCGGCCCGGCGGTCCCCGGACAGCCGGTCCAGTTCCTCGGCGAAGACCTCGGCCAGCCGTCGCCGGGCGAAGTCGAGCACCTGCCGGGTGGCGAACTCGACCCGCTCGGACGGGTTCTCCAGCCGCATCATCGTCAACCGCGCCGGAGTGATCCACTCCAGGATCCGCGCACGCTGCTCGACGAGCGCGGCCACCCTCGCCCCCCTCGGCCCTTCGGCCGGCAGCGGCACGATCTGCGCTGCCAGTTGATCGAGTCGCCGGGCGATGGCGATGTCCTGGAGCTGGCCCATGTCGGCGAAGTGGTGGAACACCAGGCGCCGTGACACCCCGGCCCGCTCCGCCACCCGGTCCGCGGGGAACTGCGTCTCACCGTCGTCGAGCAGTGAGAGCAGCGCGTCGGCGATCCTCTCCCTGGTCTGGCGCCCGCGCTCGGTGCGGCCGTCCCGGGCCGGTCCGTCCCCGGCGTCGGGGCGCGCGCCGCCGCTCCCCCGGGGGCGATCCTGCGCCCGCCGGTCCGTCTGGTTCATTCGCTCCTCCATCCCTGCGTTGACATTGTTGCACTCACGATGCAAACGTGCTGCTTGCACACCAAGTGCAATCACTCCGCGCCCAGCCGGGCCGCCGCACGAGAGGGACCGCTTCCGCATGCTCCTGGCCGTAGGGCGCTGGTGCGCCCGCAGACCGAAACGGACCGCGGCCGCCTGGCTGCTGCTGCTCGTCGCCCTGGCCTCCGCCGTCGGGGCCTTCGGCAGCGTGACGAGCGAGGCCGTGACCATCCCCGGCAGCGACAGCCAGTCCGCGCGCGACGCGGCGGAGGCCTTCGACGACGCGGCCTCGGGCCGTCAGCCCGTGGTCCTGTACGCACCGGCCGGTGCAGCGCCACTCACCTCGCCCGGGCAGCGCAGAGCCGTCGAAGAGGCGGCCCGGGCCGTCGAGGGCGTCGACCATGTCGTGGCCGTCACCACCCCCTACGAAGCGGCGGGCGGAGGGCTCAGTGCCGACGGCCGCACGGGCAGGCTCACGGTCGAACTCGATGTCGGCGGCCGGGACATCACCCCGGAGACCACCCGCGCGGTCACGGACGCGGCCGCCCCCGCCACCCGCGCGGGAATCGAGGTGACGGCCGGCGGTGACCTCGCGGCGGCTGCGGACAAGGGCTCCACCGGGCACAGCGAGATCATCGGCGTCGCGGCCGCCTTCGTCGTCCTGGCGGTGGGCTTCGGCAGCCTGGTCGCGGCCGGGGTCCCGCTGCTCACGGGAGCCGTCGGCCTGGGCGTGTCCCTCTGCCTGATCGGCCTGGCGGGCCATCTGATGGACATGCCGTCCGCGGGGGCGACCATCGCGGCGATGATCGGCCTCGGTGTCGGCATCGACTACACGCTCTTCTGCCTGACCCGCTTCCGCGAACTGCTGGCGGCCGGGGTGGGCGTCGAGGACGCGGCGGCGCGCACCACCGCGGGGTCCGGAAAGGCGGTCGTGTTCGCGGGCAGTGCCGTCGTCGCCGCGCTCGCCGGGCTCGCGCTGGGCGGGCTTCCGCTGCTGCACGCGCTGGCCCTCGCGCCGGGCATCGCCGTGCTGCTGGCGATGGCGGCGACGCTCACCCTGCTGCCCGCCGTGCTGTCCCTGCTCGGGCCGCGACTCGCTCCCGGGGCGCGGGGCACACGACGGCAACGCGGCACGCGGAGCGAGACGGGCGCGCGGAGCAAGACGGGCGCGCGGAAGGGGCAGCAGAAGGGGCAGGGGGTACGGGACGACCGAGGCGAGCCGGGGGAACCGGGGGAACCAGGGGAAGGGGCCGCACGGCACGACCAGAGCGAGCCGGACGCGCGGCAGGAGCCGGGCCGGCGGGAGGAGGGGTCCGCTCCGGCCGGCTGGGGCCGGGTCGCCGCGTACGTCGCCTCCCGGCCGTGGCGCTGCCTGCTGGCGGGGCTGGTGCTGACCGGCGTACTCGCCGTCCCGGCAGCGCAGTTGACGTTCGGCCAGCTCGACGCGGGGGACAAGGCCCCCGGCACGGCGAGCCGTACCGCGTACGACCGCCTGGCCGATGCCTTCGGTCCCGGCGCCAACGGCCCTCTCCAGGTCGTGTCGACGCTGCCCACGGCCGCCTCCGGCCCGGACGACACCCGGATCACGACGGTGACCGCCGCGCTGCGCACGACCGCCGGGGTCGCCTCCGTCGGATCCGCGCAACTGGACGCGAGCGGTACGCGCGTGCGCTGGCAGGTCACCCCCACCACCGCGCCCTCCGACCCGGCCACGGCGGCACTGGTCGAGCGGCTCCGTGAGGAGACCCTGCCCGGAGCCACCGGGGCCACCGGGACCACCGGGATGGTCACCCATGTGGGCGGGGCCACGGCCGCGCAGGCCGACCTGAACGAGCGGCTCACCGCGCGGATGCCGCTGGTCGTCGGCTTCGTGCTCGCCGTCGCCGCACTGCTCCTGCTGGTGGCCTTCCGCTCCCCGGTCGTCGCGGTGAAGGCGGCGCTGATGAACCTGGTCTCGGTCGCCGCGTCCTACGGGGTGCTCACCGCCGTCTTCCAGTGGGGGTGGGGCGCGACCCTGATCGGGCTCGAAGGGCCGGTGCCGATACCCGGGTACGTCCCGCTGCTGATGTTCGCGGTGCTGTTCGGTCTGGCGATGGACTACGAGGTGTTCCTGCTGAGCGCGGTGCGCGCGGCGTACCTGCGCGACGGGGACAACCGGGGCGCGGTGATCGCCGGGCTCTCCGCAACGGGCCGGATCATCACCAGCGCGGCTCTGATCATGGTCAGTGTCTTCCTCGGCTATCTGCTGTCCGACGACCCCGTGGTGAAGATGGCCGGTATCGGCCTGGCCACGGCGGTCGCGCTGGACGCCACCGTGGTGCGCGGCGTGCTCGTACCGTCCACCATGGTCCTGCTCGGCCGGGCGAACTGGTGGCTGCCGGGCGCGCTGGACAGGCTGCTGCCGAGGCTGGCGATCGAGGACGACGGCCCCGGCGGCACCGCGCCGCCCCCGTCCCCGGGCGGCGCCGCGCCTCTGGCGGGCACCAGGGGCGCGTCATGACGCGGCGCCCCGCGGGCGGCCGCCGCCGTCGACGGCTGTGGGTATCCCTGGCGGCGGCTCTGGTGCTCGTCGCACTGCCGGTTGCCGACCGGGTCTGCGCGACCGTCGCCGAGAAGCGGATCGCGGAGCGGATCGCCGCCCGGCAGCATGCGCTGTCCGGCACTCCGCAGGTGACCATCGGCGGCTTCCCCTTCCTGCTCAGCGCGGCCCGGGGAGCCTTTCCGGCCGTCGAGGTGGAGGCGGACGCCGTGACCGAGGAGGGCCGGCCGGTACGGGCGACGGTGGAACTGCGTGAGGTCGCCGAGCGGGACGGCGGGTACGAGGCCGCGTCCGCCGAAGCCGACTTCACGGCACCGTTCGACTCCCTGGGCGCGGGTCTCGGGTCGGGCACCACGCTCTCGGCGGACGGGGCCGGCCGGCTGCGTGTCGTGAGCGAGGTCCTGGGCCTGCCCCTGACCGTCGTGGCCGAGCCGCGGCTGACCGGGCGCACGATCTCCCTGGTGCCGGTCACGGCCTCGTTCGCGGGCCGGCCGGTCGACCCCGCCGGCCCCCGGATCTCGGCGGCCTTCGCCGACAGGAAGGTCGTCGTGCCGGAGCTGCCCGCCGGCCTCACCCCGACCCGCGTCTCGGTCGACGACGCGGGGGTGACGCTCCACGCCCGGGGGGACGACGTCCGGTTCACCTGAGCCGGCGCCGGACCGGCGGCCGCCGGACACGCGAGCGGGGTACTCCGCGGTGTCCCGCAGCGGCGTCGGGTCGTGGCGGGCGGGGAGGCGCCGCCACGACCTGATGACCGGCGCGGCAGACGCCCGCCTCAGCCCACGGCGTCCGCGTGGCCGGGGGTGCTCCGGCCGGGCCGCGGGTCGCGCTTCTTGAGGACGGCCCAGCCGACGGCCAGTCCGATGCCCCAGACCGCGCCCACCACCAGGGAGATCCGGGAGTCCCTGTCGTAGGCGATCATGCCGGTCACGGCGATCAGGAAGACCAGGGCGACCCAGCTGAGCCTGGCGCCGCCGGGGGCGGGGAAGGAGGAGGCGGGCAGGCGGCCGGCCTCGACCGCGCGGCGGTAGCGGATATGGCTGACGAGGATCGTCATCCACGTCCAGACG
Organism: Streptomyces tirandamycinicus; assembly: GCF_003097515.1. Classification (NCBI taxonomy): domain Bacteria; kingdom Bacillati; phylum Actinomycetota; class Actinomycetes; order Kitasatosporales; family Streptomycetaceae; genus Streptomyces; species Streptomyces tirandamycinicus. The sequence continues at coordinate 2,164,940 of NZ_CP029188.1, forward strand.
CCTGCCGCGGTGGCGACCGAGACGACGTAGCCGAACGCCTTCTCCGGGACGACGTAGTTCAGGAGCACGCCCACGCCCATCAGCGCGACCGAGACGGCGATGCCCACGGCCGGGGTTTTGCGGGCGTTGAGGCGTCCGAACGACCGCGGCGCCTCGCCGTTGGACGCCAGGTCGCGCAGCATGCGGCCGGTGGAGTACATGCCCGAGTTGCAGGACGACAGCGCGGCGGTCAGGACCACGAAGTTGACGATGCCGGCGGCGAGCGGAATGCCGATCCTGTCGAAGGCGTGGACGAACGGGCTCTCGCCCGCGGAGAACTCGGTCCACTTCACTACGGAGAGGATCACCACGAGGGCGCCGACGTAGAAGATGATGATGCGCCAGGGCAGCGTGTTGATGGCCTTGGGGAGCGTCTTCTCGGGGTTCTCGGACTCGCCGGCTGTGACGCCGACGAGTTCGACGGCGAGATAGGCGAACATGACGCCCTGCAGGGTCATCAGGCTGGAGCCGATGCCGTTGGGGAAGATCCCGCCGTGTGCCCAGAGGTTGGAGACCGAAGCGGTGTCGCCGGCGTCGGAGAAGCCGAGGGTGAGCACTCCGAGGCCGATCACGATCATGCCGATGATCGCGGTGACCTTGACCATCGAGAACCAGAACTCGACCTCGCCGAAGATCTTCACCGAGATCAGGTTGACGCCGAAGAGCACCACCAGGAACACCAGGGCGCTGACCCACTGCGGGATCCCCGGGAACCAGAAGTGCATGTAGATGGCGGCGGCGGTGAGTTCCGCCATTCCGGTGACGACCCACATCAGCCAGTACGTCCAGCCGGTGACGAACCCGAAGAACGGGCCGAGGAACTCACGGGCGTACTCCGCGAAGGAACCCGAGACGGGCCGGTAGAGCAGCAGTTCGCCCAGCGCCCGCATGATGAAGAAGATGACCACGCCCGCGAGGGCGTACATCAGGATGATGCCGGGTCCGGCCTTGGCGATGTTCGCCCCGGCTCCCATGAAGAGACCCACGCCGATGGCACCGCCGATGGCGATCATCTGCACCTGGCGGCTGCCGAGCCCGCGCTCGTAGCCTTCCCGCGAAGTGCCCCCGGCCTCACCGGCGTGGTCGTCGACCTGCAACGAGGTCATGGTTGTTGCGCCTTTCTCCATACCGTTCCACGCCGTCGTGATGCGGCAGCGGGCCGGTCCTGATCCCCCCGGATACCGATGGAGTGCCACCGGCGGTCTGCCGGTCCGAGCGCTCCCGGGGACATGGGTGGCGTCCCCGGCAGATCGTGAAGATGTATCACGGCCGGAAGCCCGTCCGATTCGCCGCGATGTGGCACACCACACAGCAACAAGCGGACAATCCGCCTGTGAAGCGACAAACAGGGGCGCGTAAGCAATGCGATCTTTATCCTGATTTGACCGTCTGCTGAACGATCGCCGGATACCTCGGCCGGGCAGGCCGCCAGGGCCGGCGGCGCGTCGCACGGCAGGCGAAACCCGCCCCGCCGCGCCCCTCCGCGCCGCCACCGGGCACACCAGACACATCTGGCTCATGCTCATCAGGCGCATCAGGCACCAGACACCAGGCACACCGGTACGGCGCCCGGCCGCACGCGCCGGACGCCGCATCGTCACGGATACCCCGCCCTCCCGGCGCCGCGTCGTCACGGATACCCCGCCCTCCGGGCGCCCGGCCTCCCGGACGCCGAGACCCCGGCCGCCCACCCGGCGGCGGGGCGACTACGGGGCGGCTACGGGGTCAGCGTCTCGACCAGGGTCTCCTGGAGCGCCCCGAGCCAGAGGTAGGCCATGACCATCGGCTTGCGCGGATCGGAGTCCGGCAGCCGGTAGAGGTCGCCGGTCTCGTCGTCGTCGGTGACCTGGAGCCGGGTGCCGATGGTCAGCCGCAGGTCGTTGAGTGCGCCGAGCCAGTGCAGCGAGTCCTCGGCGGTGAGTTTCAGGACGGCCCCGCCCTCACCCGTCACGGTGAGCGCGTCGAGACTGCGGACGACCGCGAGGACGTCGTCGCGCTTGCGGGCGCGCAACTCGTTCTCCGTGAAACGGCGGAACTCGGCCGAGAGCTCCCGGAGTTCCTCGTCCTCGGCCCCGTCCGCGCCGCGCTCCGCCTCGGGCCTGGCGTAGGCGTCGGGGAAGAGCCGGGCGAGCGCGGGGTCGGACGGCGGCTCGCTCGGCCCCTCCGCGAACAGCGCGGCGAGCGGGTCCTCGCCCTCGGCGGGCTCGTCACCGGGACCGATCAGCTCCAGCAGCTGGACGGCGAGCGAGCGGAGGATGGAGATCTCGACCTCGTCGAGCGCGACGGCCGCACCGCCGCCCGGCAGCGCTTCGAACTGTCCCGCCATCACTGACGTTCCTGGGAGAGGGTCGCCCACAGCCCGTAGCCGTGCATCGCCTGGACGTCGCGTTCCATTTCCTCGCGGGTCCCGCTGGAGACGACCGCGCGTCCCTTGTGGTGGACGTCGAGCATCAGCTTGTGGGCCTTGTCCTTGGAGTAGCCGAAGTACGCCTGGAAAACGTAGGTGACATAGCTCATCAGATTGACCGGATCGTTGTGGACGATCGTCACCCAGGGAACGTCGGGTTCGGGAACGGCGAACGTCTCCTCGGCCGACTGGGTCTGCTCGATCTCTAGGGGCACAGTCACTCCACCCATGCTGCCACCCGAGGGACCCGGTCGCATAAACGCCCCGGCCGATCCGGCGACATCTCGTCACTCTGACGAAATCTGCGCTAGCATCGCACGTATGAACACTGCGGATCTGGGTCTGCCGGTCTCCGTGCCGTCGACCGCGCTCTTCACCGACCAGTACGAGTTCACGATGCTGCAGGCGGCGCTGAAGGCGGGCACCGCGGACCGCCGGTCCGTCTTCGAGGTCTTCACCCGCCGGCTGCCGGAAGGCCGCCGCTACGGCGTGGTCGCCGGCACCGGGCGCGTCCTGGACGCCGTGGAGAACTTCCGCTTCGACGAGGGCGTACTGGGCTTCCTGCGGGACGGCGGCATCGTGGACGAGCCGACGCTCCAGTGGCTGGCCGACTACCGCTTCGGCGGTGACATCCACGGCTACCCGGAGGGCGAGGTCTACTTCCCCGGCTCGCCGATCCTGCGTGTGGAGGGCTCCTTCGCGGAGTGCGTACTGCTGGAGACCGTGATCCTCTCGGTCCTCAACCACGACTCGGCCATCGCGGCCGCCGCCTCCCGGATGTCGGCCGCCGCCGCGGACCGCCGGCTCATCGAGATGGGCGCCCGGCGCACCCACGAGCTCGCCGCCGTCGCCTCCGCACGCGCGGCGTACGTGGGAGGCTTCCACTCCACCTCCGACCTCGCCGCGGGCTTCCGCTACGGCATCCCCACGGTGGGCACCAGCGCGCACGCGTTCACCCTGCTGCACGACACCGAGCGGGACGCCTTCCGCGCCCAGGTCGACTCGCTCGGGCGCGGGACGACCCTGCTGGTCGACACCTACGACGTCACCGAGGCCGTCGCGGCGGCCGTGGAGATCGCCGGCACCGGCCTCGGGGCGGTGCGCATCGACTCGGGGGACCTGCTGATGGTGGCCCACCGGGTACGCAGGCAGCTCGACGACCTCGGCGCACGCGACACGAAGATCGTCGTGACGTCCGATCTGGACGAGTACGCGATCGCCTCCCTGGCCGCCGCGCCGGTGGACGCCTACGGCGTGGGTACGCAGCTGGTCACCGGCAGCGGCCACCCCACCTGCTCGATGGTCTACAAGCTGGTCGCCCGCGCCGGGTCGGCCGATCCGGACGCCCCGCTGGTGCCGGTGGCGAAGCGGTCGGCGGGCGGCAAGCTGTCCGTCGGCGGGCGCAAGTGGGCGGCCCGCCGGCACGACGAGTACGGCGTCGCCGAGGCCGAGGTGCTCGGCACCGGCCCGGTCCCGGAGTCGCTGGCGGACCGGCAGCTGCTGACGGAGCTGGTCAAGCAGGGGGAGGTCGTCGCCCGTGAGCCGCTGGACACGGCGCGCGAGCGGCACATCGCGGCGCGCGCGGCACTGCCGATCTCCGCGACCCAGCTGTCCCGCGGTGAACCGGTGATCCCCACGGAGTACCTCATGTGAGCCCGCCGAACACCGGGTGACCCGGGAGACCACGGCAGCTCCGGTAGCAGGCGAAGGCCCTCTCCCGCAAGGCGGTTGAAGTCTCTACCCTCGGAACGTCGCCGCCCACCGCCCCCAGGCCGCCCCCGACCATCCCGACCGTTCCCGAGGCCGTTCCCGACCGCTCCCCATCGTCACCCGCCCGCACCCAGCGAAGGACACCCGCCATGCACCGCGCATTGATCGTCGTCGACGTTCAGAACGACTTCTGCGAGGGGGGCAGCCTCGCGGTGTCCGGGGGCGCGGACGTCGCCGCCGCCATCACCGACTACATCGGCCAGGCCCAGCCCGGATACCGACATGTGGTGGCCACCCGGGACCACCACATCGACCCGGGGGACCACTTCTCGGAGCAGCCGGACTACGTGGACTCGTGGCCCGCTCACTGCGTCGCCGGGACCGAGGGCGTGGGCTTCCACCCGAACTTCGCGCCCGCGGTCGCCTGCGGCTCGGTCGACGCGGTCTTCGACAAGGGCGCGCACGAGGCCGCGTACAGCGGCTTCGAGGGCACCGACGAGAACGGCACGACCCTGGCGGACTGGCTGCACTCCCGCGATGTGACCGAGGTCGACGTCGTGGGCATCGCCACCGACCACTGCGTACGCGCCACCTCGCTGGACGCCGTGCGCGAGGGTTTCCGCACCCATGTGCTCCTCGACCTGACCGCCGGGGTCTCCGAGGAGACGACCGGCCGAGCCCTGGAGCAGATGCGGCAGGCGGGTGTGGAGCTGTCCGGCAAGCCGGTGGTCTGACACACGGCCACCGGAAGCCGGCGCGAACCGCTCACGGCCCACACCCCCGCTCGCGGCCCACACCCCCGCTCGCGGCCCACACCCCCGCTCGCGGCCCACGCCCACGGCTCGGCGCTCGCGGGCGGGCCCCGGGGAGCGCGCGTGAGCGCTCCCGGCGCGGGGCCCGGACCCTACCGCCGGCCCGCCGGGCGGAGCAGGGCGCCGATGGGGTGCCAGAGCTCCTGGCTGAGCGGCTCGTGGGTACGCCAGAGCAGGCCGTCCGGATGGTGCAGCACCGCCGTGATCTCGTCCGGCGTCGGTGGCTCCGTGTTACCGCGCAGATACACCGCACGCAGCCCCAGGTTCCGCAGCCGTGTGAGGGCGCGCGCACGGTTCGCGGCATGCACCAGCACCCGCACCGTGCGGCCGCCGCCCGCCGGGTCGGGCAGGCCTATCGCGACCACCACACTGCCTCCTGGCAGCTTGCAGAAACCTCCGCCGGGCACACCGCATCACTCCCCCGTGAGCTAGCTGTCAATAAGAACGTCATCAGACGCACCTAAACACGATCGGCCGCCGCCCGCTAGAGGGCAGCCGCATTTCACCCTCTGACCTGGGGTTTCGTCCGTCTGCCACGGAGAGCTCCACCCTCCCGGCACTATCAAGCCACCTCCCGGCCACCCGTTCCTTCATGCCTGCGTCAACAAAAGGACGCCCTGCGGCAACGGCGGAGCGGGGTGCCCGCGCGACGAACGCGCGGACACCCCGCTCCCTGTGCGGTGCCAGGTCACCTGACCGAAGGGCCGACCTTGACCGTGATCGTCTGGCCGTTCCTCGGCTCCTTGACGATCGAGATCCTGGTGTTGGTGTCCGGGACCTGGACGCCGGCGGTCGGGTTCTCCTCGAACCAGTAGACGCCCTTGCGGTCGTCGAAGACCGGGTTGCCCCTGTGCGCGGCGATACGCGTGGGCACGTCCGCCTTGTGCAGGGTGAGGGCGTCCGAGCGGAAGGTGCTGAAGGTCGAGTCGAACGACTGGATGCGGTTGCGCATCGTCGTGCCGTCGGCCCACTTGAGGGCCTGGGGGTTGGCGTCGACCGGGAGGATCAGCCCCTTGCCGGGGTGCTGGCTGGTGTTGTTGTCCTTCTGCGAGGTGTCCCACAGCCAGACGAGCAGGCCGTTCTGGTACGGGTAGTGCTCCACCCAGCCGTCCTTCGGCGCCTTGAAGCCGAAGTTGTACGGGCCGACCTTGAGGGTCTGGTCGTACGAGACGTACTGGCGGTTCTCGGCGATGTAGTACTGCTCGTACTCGTCCGTGAAGGACTCGCCGATGCGGGAGAAGCCCTTGGCGGTCCAGCCGGGCGCCTCGGTCTCGGCGTTGTCGCTGAAGAGCGGGGCGCCGTCCGCGGAGACCACGATGGCGTCGGCGGCGAAGCCCTTGCCTGCGACACCGCCGTCCGTCTGGTAGCGGAAGCGGACGTCGACCTTCTTGCCGGCGTACGCGTCGAGCGAGTACACGAGCTTCTTGTGCGTGTCCGACGGGCCGGTCAGCGCCGGCTTGTCGGAGGCGTCGCGGGAGATCGGCGCGCCGTCGGCGGTGCCGTCCACGGCGGTCCAGTTGGCGCCGCCGTCCGTCGACACCTCGGTGTAGAGGTAGTCGTAGTCGGCCTCGATGTCCCACCAGCCGGTGAGCTCCAGCGACGCCGTGGACTTGCCGGTGAGGTCGACCGAGCGGGTCAGGGTGTTCTTGAGGTCGTCACCCATGTCGCTCCACCACTGCATGGAGCCCTCGACGGGCTTCACGACGTCGGTGGTGACCTTCTTCTTCGGCAGCTCGACGACGAGGGCCTGCGGGTTCTTGGTGTTGTACTCCGCCACGCCCAGCTTGTGCTTGGACTTCGTCGCCGCCTTGGCCTTGGTGTAGTTGAGCCAGCCGAGCTGCAGCTTGTCCCAGGCGGTCATGTCGCCGGGCATGTCGCCGATCGAGTCCTCGCCGGTGCCCAGCCAGGAGCCGGACGACATCAGGGACCAGAAGCCGGTCGAGTTCTCGCCGCCGCCGGAGGTGTCGTACAGGTCGGGCAGACCGAGGTCGTGACCGTACTCGTGGGCGAAGACGCCCAGGCCGCCGTTCTCCGGCTGCATGGTGTAGTCGCCGACCCAGATGCCGGTGTCGCCGATCTGGGTGCCGCCGGCCTTGTTGTTCGCCGGGCCGGTCCGGCCGGCGTCGGTGCCGTAGGCGTACCAGCGGTGGGCCCACAGGGCGTTCGGGCCCTCGGCGCCGCCGCCGGCCGACTCGTCCTCGCCCGCGTGGACGATCTGGAAGTGGTCGATGTAGCCGTCGGCCTCGTTGAAGTCGCCGTCGGCGTCGAAGTCGTAGCGGTCCCACTGGTCGTACTGCGCCAGGTCGGCCTTGATCTGGGCGTCGGTACGGCCCTTGGCCTTCTGGTCCGCGGTCCAGGCGGTGACGCCGTCACGGACCGCGTCCCACACGTTGCTGCAGTTGGACTGGCCGCAGTAGTTGGAGCCGTAGCGGGCTTCGTTCCAGTCGACCTTGACCCAGTCCGAGACGGTCCCCTCGACCGAGTACCGGCCGGAGGAGGTGCGCTCGTAGTAGGTCTTCAGCGAGTGCTTGGGGTTCCCCTTCTTGTCCTTGCCCTCGCCGAAGTACAGGTCCTGGAAGTGCTGCCGGTTGTAGTCCTTCTGCCAGGCGGTCGAGTTGTCCACCGCGCGGTCCGGCTGCGCGATCTTGTTGTGCAGCGGACCGGGGGTACCGCCGTACTTCTTGACGGGCGGCTTGGGCCCGTCGCCGTCCGGGTCGTACATCGTGGTGTCGTCGACCTTGTCGCCGAACTCCACCAGGATCGTGAAGATCTTGTCGGTCTTCTCCCGGCCCAGCTCCACGTACTTCTTGTTGTCGAGCTTCACCACCTTGGACGCGCCGCGCTTCTGCACGGTCGCGTCCCCGGATATGACCTGCTCCAGGGCCGCCTGGCGCTGCTGCGCCTGCTGCTCGCTGAACGGACCCTCGAGATCGTGGTCCACATGGCCCTTGTGGGCCTTGTGGTGGTCGGAGCCGGGCGCCGGATCGTGGCGCTCGACCCCGGGAGCCCCGGAGGGCCTGCTGTCGGCCTGGGCCGTCGTGAGTGCCGCGGCCGTTGCCCCTGTCGTGGCCAAGGCCACGATCACCGCGGACGCTCTGATCGCCCGTTGCTTGCCTGTCACTTGAAGGTGTCCTCCCCCGCGCGCCGGCGTACCGCGGTCCAAAGGAATGTGGGGTGGATCCGCTCGCGGCAGCGCGTCACAAGTGACGACATTCGACCGGAGTTGACGGAGAAAAAACAGACCTTGACTTGAACAGGCCAACTGCACTATGCAGTAGCGCGTTCCCGGATAGCGGACGCGCTACCCGCGTCCACGGGGTCGGCAGCGGCGACCCTCTCGCATCGCGGACGCCTCGTCAACAGGAGCATGCACCCGGCCGGTTCCTGAGACATGTGACTCGATGCGCCCCCGGTGCACCGGCACCGTGGGTCAGGTCACGCTTACCGCCGGTTCCTCTCGGGCATCCACCCACGTAGGGTCGCCGGACAGGGCGACCCGTCGCGACACACCACCGACATCGATGCTTTCGAGGGACGGAAACCGTCATGCCGCGTCCGACTGCCGCACAGCTCGCCTACGGTTCGGCCACCGTCGTCGTCTCGACCGTCGCCATGCTCCTGCTCTTCCGCGCGACGACGGCGCTCGGGGTCGCCGCCGTCGGGGTCGCCGCTCTCGCACTCGGCCTGCTGGTCGCCGTGAACGTACCGGCGCGGAGCAGGGCGAAGGCGGCGCGCACGGCCGGTCGTAGCCGTGCGGCCGCCTTCGAGGACCGCTCCCTGCCGGAGTCCGCCCGGGTGCCCGCCGCCCGCGGGGCGGCTCACCGGGTCGGGCAGCACTCAGGTCGCCGTTGACACCACCACCGTCTTGGCTGCCTTGTCGTGCAGGCCCTGCTTGTACGGCTTGTCGACCAGAATGAAGATCAGCAGGAGCAGCGGCCACAGGCACGGGCAGCAGATCAGCTGCGGCAGCCAGAGCACCACGGCGCGGGTCAGCGAGGATCCGGTGTCGGGCGTGCTCCCGTCGTTGAGCATCGCGACACGCATCTTCATGAGCTTCTTGCCCAGGGTCTGGCCCGACTTGCGCACCATCAGGGTGTCGTAGCCGACGAACGCGATGATCGCGATGACCTGGAACACCCACCCGCCGGCATTGCCGTCCGTCACCCAGTCGCCGAAGTCGCCGTCGCCGGACGTGACCCTGTTGTAGATCCCGAACGGGATGCCGATGATCAGCAGCGGGATGGCGACGATCAGCCAGTCGACGACGCGCGCGAGGATGCGCTTGGCGGTGTCGGCCATCGGGGGCATCCCCTGCAGCGGATCGCGGCCTCCGTAGGGGTCGCCGCCGTACGGCGGGGGCGGGGCGCCGTAGGGCGAACCGGCCCCGGGAGGCTGAGGACCGCCGGGCGGCGGAGCTCCGTGCGGGCCGCCGCCGGGCGGCGGAGTGCCGTAGGGGCCGCCGCCACCGGGAGGGGGCGCGCCGTAGGGGCCCTCGCCGGGCGGCGGACCGCCCGGCGGCGGCCCGCCCTGCGGGGGACCCCCGGGCGGTGGGCCTCCGGGCGGCGTGGGCTCCTGCGGCCCCTGCGGCTCTTGCGGCTCCTGGGGCCTCTTGCGGAACGGATCGTCCTCGGGCGGCGGGCCGGACGGCCGGTCGTTGCTCATGGGGGCAGTGCACCCCGCGCCGCCGGGCCCCGCAACGGCTCGGGAGCCGTTCGGGGGACGGGAGCGGTTCGGGGGACGGGAGCCGTCCGGGGGATTGTCCGGGGGATTGTCCGGGGGATGAGGGACTGCCGGCCCCGACGGGGCCGGCGAACCGTCAGCCGGCCACGAACGTGTGGGCCGCCTTGTCGTGCCAGCACTGCCGCCACGGGCGGTCGAACACGCACCACAGCACATTGAGCACGCCGACGACCAGGACGCCGAGGAGGCCGTGCACCAGCCAGCGCAGCAGGGCCGCCACGAACGACGGCGGCTGGTGCGACTCGATGTCCCGCACCTGAAGCCCCAGCAGATGCTTGCCGGGCGTGCGCCCCCACCTGGCGGTCGGCAGCGCCTCGTAGAGCGTGCCGAGCACCAGCATCGTGATGAGCGAGAGACCGAGGTGGAAGCCCGTCGTACCGTCGATCAGCCAGACGGTCACGGTCTCCCCGGACAGCTTCGCCGCCTCGATCTTCTCGTCGATGTGCGTCAGCGCGGCGGAGACGAACGGGTACGTCGCGGCGCCGACGAGCGCGCCCAGCACGACGGTGTCGATCAGCCGGGCGGCGAAGCGCCTGCCGATCGCGGCGGGCCGGGCCGAGGCCTGGGCCTGGGCGGCCAGCAGGAACGGATCACTGGCCGGGGGCTTCCAGGGAGCCACCGGAGGCTCCTCCTCCGGCTTCTGCGCCAGCCGGTGGACCTGCTGCGCCCAGGAGGCCGACCCGCCGCCCGGCCCCGAGGACACGGGCGCCTGCGGCGGTGCCGGCCGCTGGGACTGCGGCGGCCGCTGTGATGGGGGTTGCTGCTGGGCCGGCACCTCCGGCTGCGGCGGCGCCTGGGCGGAGGCCTGCGCCGGTACCGCCGTCGACTGCGCGCGGGGCGTCATCGTACGGGTCGGCATGGCGCCCTCGGCGGGCGTCGTGCCGGGCTGCGGGCGCGGCGGCCGGCCCGTGCCGGTGCCGTCCACCGGCGGCTCGGGCTCACCGGCGGGCCCGGCGACGCTGCGCACGCCGGGAAGGGCGCCGCCGGTCGGGTCCGCTCCGGTGCCCCCCTGCTCCGGGCGGTCGTCGCCGAGGGCCGACCGCCCGGCCGGCCGGTCGAACCGGACCCCGGAGTGTCCCCCGCCCTCGCCCGTACCCGCCGCCGGGCCTCCGGCGCCCGGGTTTGGTGCCGTGGCGCCCGGCCGGTCCCAGGCCTCGCCCGCGACCGGTGCCGAGGCGTCCGTACCGGAGCCGGGCAGTCCCCCCTTGCGCGGGTCCTGCGGTGCGCCCCAGGAGACGCGGCGGTCGCGGTCGCCGCCGAAGCCCGTCTGCCGTGAGGCGTCGGCCTGCCAGCCGGAGGACGGCTCCGGGGCCTCGTCCAGGAAGACGGGGCCGGTCTCCTCGACCGCCGGAACGTGGGGGACGGGCGGCGCCGAGGCCGCCCGGGCCGGTGCGGCGGTCGCGTGCGCCGAGGGCGGGGACGCCGGCATCGTCTCGCCGTCCTTGGGCGCCGGACGGCTGGTGCCCGGCACCCACGCCGTGCCGTTCCAGTACCGGACGTACCCCGGGATGGACGGATCGGGGTAGTAGCCGGGCGTGGGGCTGCCGTCGCCGGTTGCCGGGGTGGGGGCGCTCATCACCGTGGTCCCGCATCTCCTGGAAGACATCGAGGGCATCAAGGGGGTCGAGGGGGGTAAGGGGGTCGACTCAAGGGTCCACATCTATCAGACCACCGCACCGTGCCGGGCCCGTCCCGGCGTAAGGCCCACTTTCCGGTAACGCTCCGCCGTACCGCGGCGATCGCGCGCGCCGTCACTGAGAGGTTGGTGGCGGAAGTCGCGTAATAGTCGGCGGGGATGGCGCTCTCTCCCTGTGTGGCCCGCTCCGGGGCCTCGTACCAGGAAAGGAAGTCGCAGCCTGATGGACACCGTGGTGGAACGCGAGCTGGAGCTCAAACTGGTCCTGTCGCCGGAGCGCAGTGTCCCCGTGCCGGCCAGGCTCACCTACCGGGGGGACGACGCGTATGCCGTGCACATCACCTTCCACGTCGGGTCCGAGCGTCCCGTCCACTGGACGTTCGCCCGTGAACTGCTGGTGGAGGGGGTCTTCCGGACATGCGGGGAAGGGGACGTCCGGGTGTGGCCGGCGCGGGACGACGGGCGGAACGCCATCCGGATAGCGCTGAGTTCACCCGACGGCGACGCCCTCCTGGAAGCCCCGTCCGCTCAGGTGTCGGCGTGGCTCGAGCGGACCCTGCGGGCCGTTCCGCCGGGGACCGAGGCCGAGCACCTCGGATTCGAGGCCGGGCTGGCGGAGCTGCTCGCGCCCGCCCCGGCGGACGGGCGCGGCCCCTCCCCCGCCCTGGGCGGCGAGGGCCACCGGGCCCTGGACGAGCCGCAGGACGGCGAGGCGTAGCCGGGCTCCACGGAGAAGGTGATGGTCGGGGACTGGGGACTGGGGACTGGGGGACGGGGACTGGGGGACGGGGACTGGGGACTGGGGGACGGGGCACGGGGCATGGCCGGCCGCTCCCGGGGCGGGTGTTCGCACGCCCGGGGCGGTCGATGCCCCCGGCCGGGGGTCCGCCGGGAATCCGGCTGCCGCTTCCCGGCCAGCCCTCAGAAGTAGGTGTGGGTGATGAACTCGAGGGAGTGGCCGTCGGGGTCGTCGATGTAGACCCCGCGGCCGTCGAAGAGGTGGTTGATCCGCTGCGGTTCGGCGTGCGCCGGGTCGGCCCAGTACGGCAGCCCGCGCTCCCTGATCCGGCCGAGGATCTCGTCGAACTCCTGGTCGGTGACGAGGAAGGCGAGGTGCTGCGAGACGATCGGCGAGCCCGGCTGCCCGTCGGGGTCGCCGGGGTCGCCGGGGTCGCCGGGGTCGCCGGGGTCGCCGGGGTCGCCGGGGTCGAGGTAGTCGAGGGTGACGCCGTTGGCGAGCGGGACGCTGGCGAACGGGCCGAAGGGCTTGGGCTCCGGCGCGTCGATCAGCTCGGTGAGGAAGCGGGCCGCCGCGAAGCGGTCACGGCTGTGGACGATGGTGTGGTCAAGACGTGCGGGCACGGCTCCTCCTTCTCCAGCCTGACCCCTTCACGCTATGCGGCGAGCCCTGCCCCTTCCATCCGGCTCCGGTCCCGGTCCTCATGGTCCTTCGGGCCTAGGTGTTCTGTCCGGGGAGGTCGTGGACGGGTGATCCAGATCTCGGCGGACGGACACCGCCGGTCGAGGCGCCGGTGCCGCGACCGGCGGTGTCCGTCCGCCGCTGCGGGTCAACGCGGCCAGTGCCAGGTCAGGCACTGGACGCTAGAACAGCTTGCCGGGGTTGAGGATGCCGAGCGGGTCGAAGGCGTTCTTGACGGCCTGCTGCAACTCGACTCCCACCGGGCCGAGTTCGCGGGCCAGCCACTCCTTCTTCAGGACACCCACACCGTGTTCGCCGGTGATGGTGCCGCCGAGCTCCAGCCCGAGGGCCATGATCTCGTCGAACGACTCGCGGGCGCGGGCGGATTCGTCGGGGTCGCGGTGGTCGAAGCAGACGACCGGGTGGGTGTTGCCGTCCCCGGCGTGCGCGCAGACGCCGATGGTGAGGTCGTGCTTCTCCGCGATGGCGGCGGTTCCGTCGATCATCGCGGCGAGCCGGGAGCGCGGTACGCAGACGTCGTCGATCATCGTCGCGGTCTTGACGGCCTCCAGGGCGGTCAGCGACAGCCGGCGGGCCTGGAGCAGCAGCTCGGACTCGGCCTCGTCCTCGGCGGGGACGACCTGGGTGGCGCCCGCCGCGGCGCACAGTTCCCCGACGGCGGCGAGGTCCGGGCCGGGGTCGGCGGTGTCGAACGCGGCGAGGAGCAGCGCCTCGGTCGTGTCCGGGAGGCCCATCTGCGCCATCGCGTTGACGGCCCGGATGGTCGTACGGTCCATGATCTCCAGCAGTGACGGCGTGTGGCCGCGCTCCATGATCGCGCAGACGGCGTCACACGCGGTCGCGGCCGACGGGAACTCGGCGGCGAGGACGAGCTGCCGGGGCGGCTTCGGCCGCAGCGCGAGCACGGCTTTGACGACGACGCCCAGACTCCCCTCGGAGCCGACGAAGAGCCGGGTGAGGTCGTAGCCGGCGACGCCCTTGGCGGTGCGGCGGCCGGTGCTGAGGAGCCGGCCGTCGGCCAGGACGACCTCCAGGCCGAGGACGTACTCGGCGGTGACGCCGTACTTGACGCAGCACAGTCCGCCGGAGGCGGTGCCGATGTTGCCGCCGATGGTGCACGTCTCCCAGCTGGAGGGGTCCGGCGGGTAGTACAGCCCGTGCTCGCCGACGGCGCGTGACAGCACGGCGTTGACGACACCGGGCTCCACGACGGCGATCCGGTCGACCGGGCTGATCTCCAGGATGCGGTCCATCTTGACGAGGGAGAGGACGATGCAGCCGTCGGAGGCGTTGGCGCCGCCGGACAGGCCCGTACGAGCCCCCTGCGGTACGACGGGCACGCGCAGTTCGGTCGCGGTGCGCATCACGTGCTGGACCTGCTCGACGGTGCGCGGCAGGACCACGACGGCCGGGGTGCCCGCGTCGCAGAAGCTCGCCATGTCGTTGCTGTACGAGGCCGTGACGTCGGGGTCGGTGATCAGGGCTTCGGGCGGGAGGTTCTCGCGGAGCCGGGAGAGGAGAGCGTCCATGATCCCAGATTGGCACCGGGGGCCATCGGTGTGAACCCGCCGCCGATCCGCGTCGCTCCGCCGGGTGGGCACTTCGTGGGCGACCGGAGGTGGCGCACAGTGATCGCCATGAAGAAGCGATGCGCGCCGCTTGCCAGGAATGCCGTGATCGCCTCGCTGGTCGCCGGGGCGGTCGCCGCCGGGATCGTGGTCGTCGGCACGGTTCGGGACGACCGGCCGCCGCCGCCCGCACCGGGGCCGGCGGCCCGGACCGTGCTGGCGGAGGGCCCCGGAGCCGCCCTCTCGGCGGGAGAGCTGTCGGCGCTGATCGCGGCGCAGGAGCACCGGCTGGCGGGGAACGCCGGCGACCATCTGTCGTGGGCGGTGCTGGGCTCGGCCTACCTGGCGCAGGGGGCGCTGCTCGGCGACCGCACGGACTTCCGCCGGGCGGAGAAGGCGCTGCGGCGTTCGCTGGAGGCGCTGCCCGGCGAGAAGGGCAACGCGGACGCCCAGCTGGGGATGGCGGCGCTGGCGAACGCCCGGCGGGACTTCGCCGCGGCGAAGCGCTGGGCCGAGAGCGTCCGGGCGAGGTCGCCGGAGCAGTGGACGGCGTATCCGGTGCTGATCGACGCGTACAGCGGACTCGGCTCGTACGGGGTGGCCGCGAAGGCGCTGCACACGCTGGAGGAGCTGCGGCCGCGCACCGTGCAGACCCTGCTGCGGGGCTCCCAGGTCCAGCGCGACAACGGCCGGTACGAGGACGCCGAGGCGCTGGCGGACGAGGCGGTGTCCCGCTCGGGCGGCAGGGCGGAACGGGCCTCGGCGCTGTACCGGCTCGGCGAGCTGGCCTGGGAGCGGGGCGAGCCCAAGCAGGCCGCGGCGTACTTCGACACGGCGCTGCAGCTGGAGCCGGGCCACCACCCCTCCCTGGCGGGGCGGGGCCGGGCCTCGGCGGCGCTCGGGCGCACGGACGACGCGCTGCGGGACTACAAGGCGGCCATCGAGCGGGCGCCGATGCCCGAGTACGCGCTGCGGGCGGGTGAGCTGTACGAGTCGCTGGGGATGTCCGGTGAGGCCCGGGCGCACTACGAGAAGGTGCGCCGGCTGGCCGCGAAGGCCCGGAAGTACGGGGTGAGCGAGGAGCTGACGCTCGCGCGGTACGAGGCGGACCACGGGCTGGCGAACGCCGCGGTGCAGCGCCTCGCGCAGGAGTGGAAGCGGGGGCACCGCAGCGCGCACGTCTCGGACGCTCTGGGGTGGGCGCTGCACCGGGCGGGGCGGACGAAGGAGGGGCTGAAGTATCTGAAGCGGGCCACGACTCCCGGGCTCCGCAGCGCGCTGTCGCTGTACCACCGGGGAGAGATGGAGCGCTCGCTCGGCCAGGACGGCCCGGCCCGCCGGCATCTGCGGGAGGCGCTGCGCCTCAACCCGTACTTCTCGCCGCTCCTGGTGCCTCAGGCGAAGCGCGCGGTCTCGGTGCTGGGCAACCCGCCTCCGGGCGGTCCCGTCGACGTCGAGGGCGAGCCGTGGACGACGGACGCGGAGCTGCCGCCGGAGGACGACGAGACGGCGGAGGACGACGAGCGGGCCGGGGACGGCGGGACGCGGGAGGACGGCGAGCGGGCCGGGGATCGCGAGGAGCGGTCGCCCCGCGGCCGGGACGGGGACACCTCGTCCGGACCGCGCGACTCCGGGGCGCACCGGCCCCGCGAACGCGACTCCCGAGACACCGAGGAAGCGGGGGAATCGAGGGAAGCGGGGGAAGCGGGGGAAGCGAGGGAAACGGGGGAAGCGGGCGAGGCAGGGGAAGCGAGGGATACAGGGGAAACAGAGGGGACGGCCGGGGACGACCGGCCGCCCGCCACCACCCCACGCGGGCCGTCGCCTGCCGGTGGGTGAGACCGCGCACGGCCGTGCCGCGACGCCGCGCGGCCCCACGGGTCAGGGTCCGTGGGGCCGCGAGGGCGGAGCCGGGCTCCGTACGGGCTAGAGGTTTCCGCGCTTTTCCTGCTCGCGCTCGATCGCCTCGAAGAGCGCTTTGAAGTTGCCCTTGCCGAAGCCCATCGAACCGTGCCGTTCGATGAGTTCGAAGAAGACCGTCGGCCGGTCCTGCACGGGCTTGGTGAAGATCTGCAGGAGATAGCCGTCCTCGTCGCGGTCCGCGAGGATCTTCAGCTCGCGCAGGGTGTCGATCGGCACCCGGGTGTCGCCGACCCATTCGCCGAGCGTGTCGTAGTACGAGTCTGGCGTGTCCAGGAACCGCACCCCGGCCGCCCGCATCGTGCGCACGGTGGCGACGATGTCGTTCGTGGCCAGGGCGATGTGCTGGACGCCCGCCCCGCCGTAGAACTCGAGGTACTCGTCGATCTGCGACTTCTTCTTCGCGATCGCCGGCTCGTTGATCGGGAACTTCACCTTCAGGGTGCCGTCGGCGACGACCTTGGACATCAGCGCCGAGTACTCGGTCGCGATGTCGTCGCCGACGAACTCCTTCATGTTGGTGAAACCCATGACCTTGTTGTAGAAGGCCACCCACTCGTTCATCCTGCCGAGCTCGACGTTGCCCACGCAGTGGTCGATGGCCTGGAAGGTCCGCTTGGCCGGGGGCTCGACGATGGGGTCTGCGGCCGAGAAGCCCGGCAGGTACGGGCCGCTGTAGCCGGACCGGTCCACGAGGGTGTGGCGGGTCGTGCCGTACGTGGCGATGGCGGCGAGGACGACCGTGCCGTGCTCGTCCTTGAGCTCGTACGGCTCCTGGATGCCGCGCGCGCCGTGCTCGGTGGCGTAGGCGTAGGCGGCACGGGCGTCCGGGACCTCGATGGCCAGGTCGACGACACCGTCACCGTGCTCGGCGACGTGCTCGGCGAGGAACCGGCCCCAGTCGGTGGACGCCTTGATGACGGAGGTGAACACGAAGCGGGCGGCGCCGTTGGTCAGGACGTAGGAGGCGGTCTCCCGGCTGCCGGTCTCCGGACCCGCGTAGGCGACCAGCTTCATCCCGAAGGCCGTGGAGTAGTAGTGCGCGGCCTGCTTGGCGTTGCCGACGGCGAAGACGACCGCGTCCATTCCCTTCACCGGGAAGGGGTCGGCCTGCCTGCCCGTGCCAGGGGTGTGATCCAGGGTCTCAGTCATGGCGGCAGACTCCCGCCGATCCACAAGCTGCGCAATAGTTGCTGAATCCGCTGGACAATATGCTTGGTCTGTGTCCGATTCGTTCGGGCTACCTGTACAGGATGACTACGTGGGAGGCCGATGTGGCGATCGATCATCTGGACGGCAGGCTCATCGTGCTGCTCGCGCGGGAGCCGAGGATCGGGGTCCTGGAGGCGTCCCGCCGGCTGGGGGTCGCACGCGGCACCGTGCAGGCGCGGCTCGACCGCCTCCAGTCGCACGGGGTCATCCGGGGTTTCGGGCCCGACGTCGACCCGTCCGCCCTGGGGTACCCGGTGACCGCGTTCGCCACGCTGGAGATCAAGCAGGGGCAGGGGGCCGACGTACGGGCGCACCTCGCCACGGTCCCCGAGGTACTGGAGCTGCACACGACGACCGGGCACGGCGACATGCTGTGCCGGCTGGTCGCCCGGTCCAACGCGGACCTCCAGCGGGTGATCGACCGGGTCGTCGGGTTCGACGGCATCGTCAGGGCGTCCACGGCGATCGTGATGGAGAATCCGGTACCGCTGCGGATCATCCCGCTGGTGGAGCAGGCCGCGGAGGACGCCCGCCGGCCCCGCTGAACCCGCCCATGCGAGAGGCCCGGGACGCGCCGGGGACCCGCCGGTCAGCGCCCGGTGCGCCCGGTCAACACTCGATCAGCCTCGGTCAGCACTTCGGGATGCTGCCGCCCTTCTGCAGCGCCTTGAGCGAGGACACCGCGTCCGTCAGCCCGGTGACCGGGATCAGCGTCATGCCCTCGGGCAGCTGCTCCTCGGCGATGGCGCACTCGGCCTTGGGGACGAGGAACACGGTCGCGCCGTCGCGCGCCGCGGCCTGCGTCTTCAGCGCGACCCCGCCGACCGCACCGACCTTGCCGTCGGCGTCGATGGTGCCCGTACCGGCGATGTTCCTGCCCCCGGTGAGATCGCCGCCCGCGCCGTCGCCCGCGAGCTTGTCCACGATCCCGAGGGAGAAGAGGAGCCCGGCGCTCGGGCCGCCGACGTCGGCGAGGTTCAGGGTGACCTTCACCTTCGCGGGGTCTTCCTTGAGGTAGCCGAGGGCGGCGTCCACCGCGCTGTTCTGGGACTTGAGCATCTCGGCGGTGTTGTGCTTCTCGATCTCCTCGTCCGACCGCCCGGAGGGGTAGACGGAGTCGCGCGGCAGCACGGCACGGTCCTTGCGCACCCACGCGCCCGCGATGTCGCCGAGATCGACGTCGACCGAGGGCCCGGTCGCCACGATGGTCGTCATCCGCAGCTGTCCCTGGGTCGGCCGTACGGGGGCTCCGGTAATGGTGATCACCGGCTTGCCCCGGTCGGACCCCAGCACGTTCGTGGTCTGCCCGGGCTGGGCCACGGTGAACGGCAGGGGGGCGAGCGCGGCGACCGCGAGCAGCGACGCGACGGGCACGGCGCAGACGGCGAGGACCCGGGTACGGGAGAGACGTGAGAGGCGAGAGAACACGCTGTCAATGTATCGGTCCACCCGGTCCGCCCGGATCGGACCCGGATCCGGCCCGGATCGTCGGACCCGGTCGAATCCGGTTCGCGTCCGGGTCCGTGTCCGGGTCCGTGTCCCGGCAGCCCGGCGCCCGGGTCCGGCGTCCCGCAAGCCCGGCGCCCGGGTCCGCCCGGTCGCCGGCGGTTCAGCGCAGCGCGTCCGCGACCTCGCGTGCCGCGTCCACCACCCGGGGGCCCACCCGCTCGGGAACGGAGTCCGCCAGCATGACCACACCGACACTGCCCTCTATGCCGGTCACCCCGACGAGCGCGGCGGCGGCTCCGCTCGCGCCCGCCTCCAGTTCGCCGTGGGTGAGGGTGTACGAGGGCTCGGTGAGACCCCCCTGGCGTGCGGCGAGGATCGCCTTCCCCGCGGCTCCGCGGTCCAGCGGGTGGCGGAAGCCGGCCCGGTACGCCACGTGGTAGTCCGTCCAGGTCGGTTCGACGACCGCCACCGCGAGCGCCTCCGACCCGTCGACCAGCGTGAGATGGGCGGTCGCACCGATGTCCTCGGCGAGGGAGCGCAGCGCCGGGAGCGCCGCCTCCCGCACCAGCGGGTGCACCTGACGGCCGAGGCGGAGCACACCGAGACCCACCCGGGCCCGGCCTCCCAAGTCGCGGCGGACCAGGGCGTGCTGCTCGAGTGTGGCCAGAAGTCGGTAGACGACGGTCCGGTTGACGCCGAGCCGGTTGGACAGCTCGGTCACGGTCAGCCCGTGGTCGGTGTCGGCGAGCAGTTTGAGGACACGCAGTCCTCTGTCGAGCGTCTGGGAGGTCTCCGCGGTCACGACGCCCTCTCCTTCGAGGTGAGTGCGGCGACTCTCTCGCGGCTAGCGGCACCGGTCCCATCGGCGACGCACGGAGAGGCCGCCGGCAGGCCATGGCACACCGGCTGCGCTCCGCGGCGGCGCTGCCACGGGGCGTTTCATGTGCGGGGACAGTAGCGAGCCGGTTCGCTCAGCGGAAGACCTCGTCCAGAATCCGGGCGTCGAACGGCGCTGCCGCCCGCTATCGGTACGCAAGTCGGGACGACCAGCGACTTCACTCGACACATCCCTCTTCGGCCTCCGCCGAAGAGGGACACGGCGCCACCCTCGACGCAACCCGGCAGCACGGTCCGGCAGACGGCCGCGGGAGCGCGCGGAGCCGGGGGTTCAGAGGGCCGCACCGCCCGGGGGAACGCACCGCCCGGGCCGGCGCACCGAAGCGCGACGGAGCCCGGACCCTGCCGTACGCGCCCGGCGGGCCCCGCGCGCGCTCACCGCATACGGGTGGCCCACTCCTGCACCTTCTTGATCCGCTCCCGGATCTGCCCCGCCGTCGCCTCCGCGCTCGGCGGCCCCCCGCACACCCTCCGCAGCTCGGTGTGGATCACCCCGTGCGGCTTGCCGCTCTGGTGGACGTACGCGCCCACCATCGTGTTCAGCTGCTTCCTCAGCTCCAGCAGCTCCTTGTGCGAGACCACCGGACGGCGTTCCGCGGGCAGTTCCAGCAGGTCCGCCTCGGCGTCCGGCTTCCTGCGGCTGTGCGCGATCTGCCGCGCCTGGCGCTTCTGCAGCAGCAGTTGCACCTGGTCCGGCTCCAGCAGGCCCGGGATGCCCAGGTAGTCCTGCTCCTCCTCGCTGCCCGGGTGGGCCTGCATGCCGAACTCGGCGCCGTTGTACATCACCCGGTCGAAGACGGCGTCGGACTCCAGCGCCTCGAAGGGCAGCATGTCCTGCTCGCCGGTGTCCTCGTCCTGCTGCTTGTTCGCCTCGTCCATCTCCTTCTCGGACTCGGCGTAGGGGTCCTCCTCCCCTTCCTTCTTCGGGCGGTCGAGCGCGTGGTCCCGCTCGACCTCCATCTCGTTCGCGAAGCCCAGCAACATCGGGATGGTGGGCAGGAACACGGAGGCCGTCTCGCCGCGCCGCCGCGAGCGGACGAAACGGCCGACGGCCTGGGCGAAGAAGAGGGGCGTGGAGATGGTCGTGGCGTACACGCCGACCGCGAGCCGGGGGACGTCGACGCCCTCGGACACCATCCGGACGGCGACCATCCAGCGGTCCTGGCTCCCGCTGAACTCGTCGATGCGCTTCGAGGCGCCCGCGTCGTCGGACAGCACGACGGTCGCCTTCGTACCGGTGATCTCCCGGATGAGCTTGGCGTAGGCGCGTGCCGAGTCCTGGTCGGAGGCGATGACGAGGCCGCCCGCGTCCGGGATGGCCTTCCTGACCTCGCCGAGGCGCTGGTCGGCGGCGCGGAGCACGTTCGGCATCCAGTCGCCGCGCGGATCGAGCGCGGTGCGCCACGCCTGCGAGACGGCGTCCTTGGTCATCGGCTCGCCGAGCCGGGCCGCGACCTCGTCGCCCGCCTTGGTGCGCCAGCGCATGTTGCCGCTGTACGACAGGAAGATCACGGGACGGACGACGCCGTCGGCGAGGGCGTTGCCGTAGCCGTAGGTGTAGTCGGCGGCGGACCGGCGGATGCCGTCGTCGCCCTCCGCATAGGTGACGAAGGGGATCGGGTTGGTGTCGGAGCGGAAGGGCGTACCGGTGAGGGCGAGTCGGCGGGTGGCGGGTTCGAAGGCCTCCAGGCAGGCCTCGCCCCACGACTTGGAGTCGCCGGCGTGGTGGATCTCGTCGAGGATGACGAGGGTCTTGCGCTGCTCGCTGCGGTTGCGGTGCAGCATCGGGCGTACGCCGACACCGGCGTAGGTGACGGCGACCCCGTCGTACTCCTTGCTGAGCGGACCGGCGCTGTAGTCCGGGTCCAGCTTGATGCCGATGCGCGCGGCCGCGGCGGCCCACTGCTTCTTCAGGTGCTCGGTCGGCGCGACCACGGTGATCTGCTGCACCACGTGGTGGTGCAGCAGCCAGGAGGCCAGGGTGAGCGCGAACGTCGTCTTGCCGGCGCCGGGCGTCGCCACCGCGAGGAAGTCACGCGGCTGTTCCTGGACGTACTTCTCCATGGCGCCCTGCTGCCAGGCGCGCAGCTTGTTCGCCGTCCCCCAGGGGGCGCGGCCGGGAAAGGCGGGTGAGAGGTGGTGGGAGGCGGTAGTAGACACGGTCTCCGGTTCGAGGCAGGGCTGCGGCGTTACGTACGACAACCGGGCCACCCTACCGGTGCGGCCACCGTCGGGAGGGCCTCACCGGGCGGTGCGGGGACGGGGTGAGACCCGCCTCACAGAGACGGCCCGGAGCGTCCCGGCCCGGGCCTGCCGGCCTCGTTCACAGCGTCCGCAGCACGGCCCCGATCAGGGCCGGATCGCTCATCTCGCCTGCCGCCACGGACACGACCAGGTCGTACGCCCGGTCCTGGTCGACGTCGGCGGGGTCGGCGCCGTTGAGCGCGAGGAAGACCGCCGTCGACAGCCATGCCGTGCGCTTGTTGCCGTCGGCGAAGGGGTGGTTGGAGGCGATCGCGTGCAGCAGCGCGCCGGCCTGCTCCCGCAGGTCCGGGTACGCGGCGACTCCGTACACGCGGGAGCGCGGCCGGTGCACGGCGGACCCCAGGAGACCGTTCGCGCGCAGCACCGGCGGGCGGCCGCCGAAGGCGAGCCGACCCGGGCCGGCCGGGCGTCCGGCCGCGGAGCGGGAGCCGGGGGTCAGGCGGGGCGACGCTCGTGCAGCCGGGTGGCGACCCAGGCGCCGATCAGCGCGACCGCGGCCATGGGGAGGAACACCGCGGCGAAGGCGGCCGTGTGGCCGGCGCCCGCCACCCCGGCCTGGGCGACCGCGGCACCGTGGCCGCCCGCCGCGCCCCCGCCCAGGGCGGCGAAGGCGGCGCCGCCCGCTGCCAGGAGGAGGACGTTGGACAGTCCGTCGGAGATCTGGAGGGCGGCGGAGTTGGTGCCGGCCTCCGCCGGGGGCGACAGCTTCAGCAGCAGCACGCTGGTGGAGGAGATGACCAGGCCCATGCCGAAGCAGCCCCAGGCCCAGGCGACCGCGACGATCCACACCGGTACGGAGGGGATCAGCACGCTGGGCGCCGTGGCGACGGCCGTCGCGACGAGCACCATGCCCGCGACGGTCAGACGCTCCCGGTAGGCCTCGAGCCGCGGCCGGGACTGCACGAACGACCCCAGCGCCCAGGTCGCCCCGCCGACCGCGAGCGACAGGCCGGCCAGCGTCGGCGACAGCCCGCGCTGGGTGACCAGCATCAGCGGTACGAAGGACTCCGCCGCGATGAACGACCCGGCGGCCACTCCGCGCAGCAGCACCACCGACGGCAGCCCGCGCGCCGCGCGGAACGTGCCGCGCGGCATCAGACCGAGCGCGGCCGGCACGAGCAGCGCGGCGCCCGCGGCGGCCGGGACCAGCGAGAACCACCGCAGGTCCTGGGCCGCGTACTGGAGCACTGCGGCGCCGAGGGAGATGCCGAACGCCAGCCGGATCCTGCGCCGGTCCAGCGCCGGGACGGGGGCCTGGGGGTCCACCGGGCCCGAGGCCCGGCGCCGTATCGCGGGCAGTGCCAGTGCGAGCGGGACGACGACGAGGGCGGGGATGCCGACGAACACCCAGCGCCAGCCCAGCTGTTCGGTGACCGTGCCGGCCGCGAGCGGTCCCACGACGGAGGGGATCACCCAGCTCGCGGCGAACGCCGCCATGATCGTCGGCCTCAGGTGCTCGGGGTAGGCCCGGCCGACGACGACGTACAGCGCGACGATCACCAGTCCGCCGCCCAGCCCCTGGACGGCCCGCCCGGCGATGAACCACCACATCGTGGCGGCCGTCCCGGACAGCAGCAGGCCCAGGCCGAAGGCGGTGATCCCGGCGGTCAGCGGCCCGAGCGGCCCCCTGCGGTCGGCCCACTGCCCGGACAGCACCATCGCGAACAGGCTTGTCGTGAAGAACGCGGAGAAGGCGAACGCGTACAGCGGCACCCCGTCCAGCTCCCGCGCCGCCACCGGCATGGCGGTACCGACGGCGGTCGCCTCGAACGCGATCAGCAGGACGACGGAGACGATGCCGACGCTGAGGGCGCGCAGGCTCCGCCCGAGCACGCCACCGGTGAGGGTGGCGGTGGCGGGCGTGCCGGTGGCGGCCCCGGGCGTGCCGGTGGCGGGCGTGCCGGTGGCGGTGGCGGTCTTGACGATGCCGGGAACGCCGGCGGCCTGCTCGGCCGGCGGCTCACCGGCACGGGCCGCGTCAGGTGGTTCGAGGGCTGTCACGCGCTCCAGAGTAAGGGCCGTGGTTTGGGATGGCCCCTGTCGTGGGGTGGGGGTTCGGCTCGGCCGTTGGTCCTAGGCCGGGTGGGAGCGGCTCGTGGGCGGTCCGCTCTCCAGCGGCTCGGCGAAGAGGTCCGCGAAGGGCGTGAACGCGATTGGGTCGCCGACTGCAGTGGTTGGCACGTGGGGATCCTCCCGGCGGCGATGCATCACGTCGCGGCCGAGCGTCAACGCCTGGCCGCCTCCATGGACGGAGTGACCGGCCGCAGCGACCGGACGGAGCGCTGCACCCACTGGTTCCACACGCACTCGGCTCCGATCCCACTTCTTGCTGGGGGACCGGAGCCGGCACTTCGCGCTCTGCGCAGGAGCTACAGCCAGCCGTGTTCTGTCAGGCCGCTGTCCGCCTTCAGGTAGCCGAGGAGGCCCTCCTTCGGGTACTCGATGATGTCCTCGGGTAGTTCGTGGACGCTGAACCACTCCAGGCCGAGGCACTTCGCCGGCTCCCGGTTGACGGGCTCGCCACTCCACTGGGTGGCCTCGAAGAAGAAGCCGATCCGCTCCACGGTGTCGTCCTGCCGGTGGTGCACGATGTGGACCAGGCGCAGGTGATCGGGGTCTACCGCGACGCCAGTTTCCTCAAGCAGCTCCCGCGCGGCCCCGACAGTCAGGGCCTCGCCCCTGTCGAGTTTGCCCGACGGCATGTGCCAGCAGCCGTAGCCGTAGGGACCGCCTCGCTGGGAGAAGAGCAGTTTGTCGCCGTCGCGGACGATGACGTGGGTGTCGATGACAGGTTGTGCAGTTTCCAGACTCATGATCCCTGGGGGGGTGTCGGGGTCGGTGAGATTGCCGACGCTACCGGGGCGTCGGGCAGCGCGTCGGCGATTCGGGAGGCGATGTCCGACGCAGGGACATCGCTGGTGTCGAGGACCAGCACCTTTACGTTCCTGGCGACGAGGGCTTGGGCGGCTTCGGCGTAGAGGTCGACCTCGCGGCCGGGCGCAGCGGGGTCGCGGTGGAATCGGTGGCGGATTCCGCGCTCGGCTATCCGCTTGGCGATGAGGCCGGATGACGCGGTCAGGATGACCGCCAGGTCGGGCATCAGGACGTCCGCGTTCAGGGCGAGCAGGAAACCCAGCGACACGCCGTCGAGCCGCTGCAGGACCAGCGTCGAGGCGACGTAGCGGTCGCAGATGACCGTCTCTCCGGCGTCGAGCGGCGGTTTGACCTCGTGCTCGACGTGCGCGTACCGATCGGCCGTGACCAGGCAGGCCAAAGCGTGCCCGTGGATGTCGTTGGCGTTCTCGCGGGTGAAGATGCCGAGCTTGCTGGTGGAGGGTTCCAGGGTCTGGCGTACGGCCATGCCCCGCTCGGTCAGCTCTCGGCGCAGCGCCTCGACGGTGGTTGATTTTCCGACACCGCTGGGGCCGTCGAGGGTGATGAACAGGCCCCGTCGCCGGGTCATGCCGCGGCCCCCTGGTTTCCTTGGTTGCGATCATGCTGCTCGCGGGTGAGTGCGGCGAGGGTTGAGCGGACCCGGCTGAGGGGGACGCTTCCGAACTGGATGCCGACGGAGAAGTTGAACTCGTCGCGTTGACGCATCGACTCGTCGGCGCCGTCTTCGGTCAGGTCGACGTCTCCGTACGCGAGGAGCGCGGCGGGGTCGTTGCCGGCCTCGACGAGGGTCTGCCACACGGGTGTGCCGGGGTAGGGGCGGAACTCGAATACGCTCGCCCGTATGTCGCCGGGGTTGTTGTCGGCGATGCGCCAGAGGTTGTGGACGTGGCGGACGGTCGCCTCGATGTCGTCATGGCTCTCGCCCGGGAAGCCGAGGATGAAGTAGCCCTTGACTCCGATGCCGTGCTCGACCAGGCGGCGGGCGACGCGCTCGGTCATCGCGGCGTTGATGCGCTTGTCCATGACCTTCAGGATGCGGTCGCTGCCCGACTCGATACCGAGTGCTACCTCCCGCAGGCCGTTGGCGACAAGCCGGTCCAGCTCGCGGTCGGAGACCCGGTCGAGGACGTTGATGCGGCCGGTGGCGTCCCACACGTACCGCTCACCGATCTTGTGGCGGGTGAAGGCCTCCATCTGCTCCTCGATGACACGCCCGACGCCGAGAAACAGGTCATCAACGAACCGGAAGGCGGTGACGCCGTACTCCTCGTGGAGTGCGTCGAGCTCGCCGATGATGTTCTCGGGCGCGCGGACGCGGATCAGAACGTCGGGGTTCGCGCTGACGGCAGCCCCGCAGAACGTGCAGTTGTAGGGGCAGCCGCGACTGCCGACGATATTCGCTTCCGTGTGCCCGGAGCGGGCGGCGCCCTTGAGCAGTGGGGTGCCGCGGCTCACCGCAAGACGCCGGTCTGTTTCCGTGGGTGCGGCCTGGTAGGGGTCCTGCGGCAGGAACGCACGGTTGACGTAGGGCAGGGTGTCGATGTCCGGGCCGAGCATCTCCGCGCTCCGCTTCTTGTCCGTGAGGATGCCGGTGGCCCGGGTCCCGAGCAGGCGGTCCCGCCACAGCACTCCTGGCAGTTCGCGGCGGCGCTGCTCGTCGTCCAGGAGGGCGGCGACACGGAGCTCCCCCTCGCCGAGAACGAGAGCCCGCAGGTTGGCCATACGCGGGTCGGCGAGAACCCGGTCGGGCATAGCCTTGGCGTGGTGGCCGCCGACCATCAGGGCGATGCCAGGATCGAGCTGCGCCGCGATGCGCGCGGACATCTCGTAGGTGGGCGCGAGGAGGTTCATGGCCGCCCACCGTGGCGCGGCGTCGTTGATGAGCTTCGCTGTCTCCGTGATGCCGAGTCCGTGCGCTTCGGCGTCCAGGACACCCACGTTGTAACCGGCCTGCTGAGCGTACGTGGCGATGTAGGCCATGCCGAGCACGGGGAGTGTGTAGTCGTTGGTCCGCGGGCGTTGGTCGTAGTCACGCAGCGGTGCGTTCACGAACAGCGCGTCGAGCGGGCGGGCCGGATCGGCGCCTGCGACCAGCGGTAACTGCGACATTGATCCTCCTGGTCATCGCGCATGAGAACCCCAAGTGAGGGTGGAGAGGGTCAGGGTGTGCAGGGCGGTGCGGTCGGGGCCGGCCATGCCGGTCCACATGGGGCGGAACGACTTGTCCTTCTTGTCGGGCCAGTCGTGTTGGGGCGCGATCTGCGCGGCCCAGGTGCGCACGGCGAGGTCGTCGTGCGGGTAGATGCTGAAGTCGCCGGTGTAGTCGGCCGCGGCGGCGGAGGCAGTCCACGGGCCAATCCGGGGAACGCCGGTCAGCGCGGCCGCCAGATCGCCGGCGTCCATCTGCTGCCAGTCCGCGACGTGCAGCCGGTGGTGCGTGGCTGCGGCTTGCAGGACGCTGCGGTGGAACTTGGCTCCCACACTCGCGAACTGTGCGTCGCCGAGCGTCAGGACCTCCTCGGCGGTGGGGGCGACGGCCAGTTCGCCGTGCGGGGTGTCGATGGTGGTTCCGTAGGCCTTGCACCATGCCCGGTACAGCTTCCGGGCCTGCCCGGCACGCACCACCTGCCGGAGGATGGCTGTGCTGATCGCGTCCCACAGCCATGGGTTTGCCAGGCGCTGGGTGGGCCCGAGGTCATCGAGTCCTGCCTTGAGCGTGGCGGGAACGGTGCCGGGCAGGCACGCGGGGTCGGTGGTGACGACCGTGGGCTTCACGTCCTCCGTGCCGCTCACACAGCTCATGTGCAAGCCTTCCCGGTCCCAGTGCACGACCCAGATTCCGGACGCAGTGCGTACGGCGCGTGCGCGGTCTCCGGTCTCGGTCTCGATCCAGGCGGGGTGGTCGATCGTCAGGACGCCGTTCATGCGGTGCTCCTCGTGTTGAGGGGTGGTGCGCCGTAGCCTCTCGCGTCCAGGGCTGCGGTGCGGGCGGCCGCGGTAAAGCGGAGCGAGATCAGTCGATGAGGTCGCGCTGCCGGCGCGCATCATGTCGGCACGCAGCAGTCCTGTGGGCCGCGCAGGACGACGGCGGTCACGCATCCGTCGTCGCACAGGTCGTAGCGGGTGGTCTCCGCCCAGCCGTCGCCGAGTCCCGCGATGACTTCCTCGCGCACACCGCGGTGCGCGGTCTCGGGCTGCTTCTCGTAGACGGGCGTCATGACGTACAGCACGCCGTCAGGGCGGAGCCATCGGCGCACGTCGGTCAGGAACCGGGCCCGGTCGAGGAAGGCCAGCACCAGGCGGCACACGACGATGTCCACGCTTTCCGGGGCGAGGTCGTTGGGGATCGCGCCGGCGTTGAAGTCGTGCTCGCGGTAGCGCAGCCTCGGGTGGCTGTACGTCTCGGCGGCCTCCTTGACCACCAGCGGCGAGAAGTCGTAGCCGGTCGTATGCAGGCCCCACTCGGCCAATGTGTGCGCGAGGTCGCCGCGGCCGCATCCGACGTCGATCGCGGTCATGCCGGTCGCGGGCCGCGTGTGGGCGCGGAACCAACCCAGTTCGTCCTCGCTGACGGGCCGGAATTGCGTGCCTTTGGCGAAGACGTCATCCCAGTACCCCGGGTGGTGGGTCGGCGGCACAGGCGTCACGGCCGCGTCCCGTGCTGCGCCCTGCTCTGTGCGGGGGATCGGGGTGGTCATCAGGGGGTTCTCCTCATTCTGCGTACAGGGCGAGCGGCACTACCAGCCCGGCGACGGTGAGGACGATGAGTATCTGTAAGCACCACTGCCGCCAGCCCCATCGACGCTCGTCCATCCAGCGCATTGGGCACTTCACGTCGCGGCCTCGGGCACGACGAGCGCTGTGAAACAGTGGCGGTCGGCATTGAGCTCGTCCCGCAGCCTCTTCAGCCGCATGCCGGGTGCTATCGGGTGTGGGGCGCAGAGCCGCTGGTGAAGCGTGTGAACTCGTTCTCACGGTCCATCCACGACGTGTCCCGAGCCGCCCTCGTCGTGCTGCGCATCGTCATCTCCGTCGCTGTGGGGAGCGGGCGGACCGCCGCCACGTCGGCGGTCCGCCCCGGGGGAGGGCCGCCATGGAGAACGGCCGTCCTTCATACAACTGCCGAAGTTCCGGTCAGGGCAGGAAATAGCGGGCGCACGTTGGTCGCCGGCGACCGGAAATTCCGGGCTGGCGCCTCTGCCATCAGCCTCAACAGAGGATGACGCCGCGGCTACGGTGAGTGCGTGGACGAGAATCTCCGGCTCAGAGCGGCCATGGACGAAACCGGCTACACCCAGGCGGAGTTAGTCGAGCAGCTGAACCTGTCGCTGACGGCGGCCGGCCACCGCGGGACCGTCAGCGACCGGACCGTGCGCTACTGGCTGACCGGAAAATCTCGATGGCCTCAGCAGCGACAACGGGACGCGTTGGAGGCAGTATTCGGGTGTCCGGCCGTCGAGCTCGGCTTTGTTCCCCCGGAGGGTCCATTGCTCCGCCGAACCTTCCTCGCATCCACCACGGCCGCAGGGGCAGCGCTCACGATCCAGCCCTCCAACGCGGGCCGCGTAGGGACATCCGACGTGGCTGCTCTCCGCGCCAGCCTGGAGAGCTTGACCGGCCTGGACGACAAGCGCGGCGGACACGCCGCCCTTGAGCGGTCAGCCCTTGCCGGCGCGGCCGAATGCCTGAGTAAGCAGGACAAGGCCAGCTCCCAGCGCGTCCGGCAACGACTCCTCGCGCTCGCCGCGGACTTCACTGCCACGGCCGCTTGGTCGACCATCGACGCCCGTCAGCTCGACCGCGCAGACAGCCAGCTCAAAGAGGCCCTGTACCTGGCGCGGATGGCCAACGACAGCGCCACCGAGCTGCGAGTGTGGAACTCGCTGGCGATGCTCGCCCATCAGCGCAAGGAGCACGGCCAGGCCGTCGATGCCGGGTACGCGGCTCAGGCCACGGGCATCACCCGTCGCGATCCGTTGTTCGCGTCTCTCGCCCACGCTCGGACCGCGGTCGGGCACAGCAACCGCGGAGACCGGCAGGCGGCGCTGAGGTCATTCGGCTTCGCCGAGGAGATGCTGAGCAAGGCGGAGCCGGACACCGCTCGGCCACCGTGGATCGCGTTCTACGGCCCTGCCGAGCTGTACGCCTTGGGCGCGATCGTCCGGGACCGGCTCGGTTTCGCGGCAGAGGCCGAGGCATCCTCGTACCGTGCGCTGGCAGCCCTCCCCAAGCAGTTCCGCCGCAACCGCGCCCTGGCCACCGCACGGCTCGCGCTTGCGCAGCTACATCAGGGCGAGGCCGAACAGGCATGCGACACAGCAGCCTCGGTCTTCCAGCTGATGGCCGGCGCTCCCCTGCCGGGGCGCATGAGATCGCTGATGGGCGACTTCTACCGCGACCTTCTCACCCTCGCGCCGGACGCGACCGTGGCGCGCGAGTGGGGCAACCGATACCGCGACCAGTGGAGCCGAACGTGACTGTCCAGCTGCGCCAGTACAAACACGACGACCTTCCCGAGATCCGCCAGACGCTCATCGACGTCCACGCCGATGCCTACGCGGACCAGATGGACGACCCGTTCGTACAGCGCTTCCCCGGGTTCGTGGACCACTGGGGCGGGAACCCCGGCTTCTCATGCCTCATCGGCTGGGACGGGAGCGAGCCCGCTGGCTTCGCCTACGGCGCCCCCGCGACGGCTGGCAGCGAGTGGTGGCGAGAACACGTGACCGAAGAGCCCGAGAACCCGTCGACGTTCTCGCTGTCCGAGTTGATGGTGCGGCCCAAGTGGCGCAAGACCGGCGCCGCAGAGCAACTGCACGAGGCGCTCCTCGCCAGCCGGGACGAGGCGCTCGCCGTGCTGCTGGTCGACACCACCCATCCGCGCGTGCAAGCCCTGTACGAGTCCTGGCAGTACCGCAAGGTCGGCGAGCGGCAGCCGTTCCCCGACTCTCCCGTCTATGCGGTGATGCTCCGCTCCCTTTCGCCCGCGCTGAGCAGGGTGTCAACCACCGACGGGTGATGGTGTCGCGTGGCATGACCGCATTGCCCTGCCCGTCACGCAGATGCCCACCGCGCGGGAGGCTACCGGCGGGCTGAGCAGCGCCCTCCACGGCGTGCGGCTGTGCGGCCCGGTGTCCCCGGAACGCCTCCACATCGCTCCCTCACCAACTGACACGGCCGGCCGGGGTCGGTCTCCGTCAAACGGCTGTCGCGTCCGGTGCGCCGCCCGGGATGCGCCGCCGCTACGGCGTGGCGACCGCCCCCTGCGGCCGGATCGGGAGGCGGTTGACCGGGCGGCCGGTGGCCGCGCGGACGGCGGAGGCGACGGCGGCCGGGGAGGTGACGACCGGGACGGCGCTGGCCGCCTTCGCACCG
Organism: Streptomyces tirandamycinicus; assembly: GCF_003097515.1. Lineage (NCBI taxonomy): Bacteria > Bacillati > Actinomycetota > Actinomycetes > Kitasatosporales > Streptomycetaceae > Streptomyces > Streptomyces tirandamycinicus. The sequence continues at coordinate 2,196,306 of NZ_CP029188.1, forward strand.
AAGGGAGCCACCACGTCGCGTTCCTCGACGAGTTTGACGATGCGGATGTCGGGGGCGTCCAGGGCGGTCGGCAGGGCGTAGCCCGTCAGGTCGGGGTGGCGGACCAGGCCGCGGGCGGTGCGGAGGTTCTCGGTGAGGGCGGCGCCGATGCCCTGGGTGACGCCCGCCTCGATCCGGGTGGCGAGCTGGGCGGGGTTAAGGACGCGGCCCACGTCCTGGGCGACGGCCATCTCCACGACGCGCACGGCGCCGAGTTCGACGTCGACGTCGACGACCGCGCGGATCGCGCAGAAGGCGAGACCGACGAAGGCGTCGCCCTGGCCGTGGTCGTCGAGGGGCTCGGTGGGGTGCGGACGGCACTGCGCGGTGGCCCAGAGTTCCTTGCCGTCCATGGCCTCGGTGACGGTCGTGGACAGCACACCGTCATACGAGGTGATCTTGCCGTCGGTGATCTGCAGCAGTTCGGTGGACATGCCGAACTTGTGGGCCAGCGGCTGCAGCAACTGGGTACGGACCATCTTCGCTGCGCGCTCGACCGCACCGCCGGAGACCCAGGTGTGGCGCCCGTGGGCGGCGGGGCCCGCCGGAGGCTGGTCGGTGTCGACGGGGGCGACGCGCACCTCCTCGATGCCGAGCGTCTCCTGCACGATCTGACGGGCCAGGGTGGAGAACCCCTGCCCGGTCTCGACGGCCGCGCAGATGACCGTGGCCACACCGTCCTGGACCTTCACCGTGGCCGTGGAGACCTCGTCGGTTCCTTCCGCGCCGAGCATGTGGACCATGCCCAGCGCGTAGCCGACGCCGCGCCGCACCGCGCCGGGCTCGCCCGCGCCCTCGGGCCCGCCGGGCAGCAGCCAGGCGTCCTCGGGGGTGTCCTTGGGCAGGGGCGGCAGCGGGAAGTCGCGGACGGCCTGCAGCAGTTCGGCCACCGGGGCAGGGCAGGTGACGGTCTGCCCGGTGGGGAGGATGTCGCCGGTGGCGAGGACGTTGCGCAGGCGGATCTCGGCCGGGTCCAGGCCCAGCTTCGCCGCCAGCTTGTCCATCTGGGCCTCGTAGGCGGCGCAGACCTGCAGCGCGCCCTCTCCGCGCACATGGCCGGAGGGCGGGTTGTTGGTGCGGACCGCCCAGCCCTCGATGAAGGCGTGCGGCACCACGTACGGCCCGCAGGCGAAGGCGACGGCGGCGGCGAGGGACTCCGAGGAGGCGTCCGCGTACGCGCCCGCGTCCAGCAGGATCTGCGCCTCCACCTTCAGCAGCCTGCCCTCGGCGCTCGCGTGGTGGCGGTAGCGCAGCAGCGTCGGGTGGCGGTGGGCGTGGCCGAGGAAGGACTCCTCGCGGGTGGCGGCGAGCTTGACCGGGCAGCCGGTGCGCAGGGCGAGCAGTCCCAGCGGGATCTGGAAGCCCGGGTCCTCCCGGTCGCCGGTCGCGCCGGGCACGCCGGTCACGACGACCTTCACGCGCTCCTTGTCCAGGCCGAAGCAGGCGGCGGCGAGGTCGCGGTCGGTGTGCGGGTCGGTGGAGGCGGTGTAGAGCTCGACCCCGCCGTCGGGGCGCGGCACGGCGAGACCGGCCTCGGCCCCGATGGGCGCGGGGTCCTGGCGGCCGATCCGGTAGAGCCCTTCGACGACGACCTCGCCGTTGACCTCCGGGTCGCCGTAGCTCAGCGGGATGTGGCGGATGAGATTGCCGTCGGGGTGCAGCGGCTCGGCGGCGAACGCCTTCTCGGGGTCGGTGACCGGTTCGAGGACCTCGTACTCGACGGTGATCGCCGCGGCGGCGAGCCGGGCCGTGTCGGGGTGGTCGGCGGCGACCGCGGCGATGGCCTCCCCGTGGTGGCGGACGACGTCGGAGGCGAAGACGGGCCGGTCGGCGACCCCGCGTCCGTATGCGGCGTCGCCGGGTACGTCGGCATGGGTGACGACGGCCCGTACGCCGGGCATCTCGGCGGCGGCCGAGGTGTCGACGGCGGTGATCCGGGCGTGCGGGTGCGGGGAGCGCAGGATCGCCGCCCAGAGCAGCCCCTCGGCCCACAGGTCCGAGGCGTAGGGGAAGGTGCCCTCGGTCTTGGCGCGGGCGTCCGCCTGGGGGAGGGAGGCGCCGAGGCCGTGAGCCGGCGGTTCCTGCTCGGGACCGTCGACCGCGGGGGCTGCGATGGCCGCGTCGTTGCTCACACCATGCCTCCGTCGTGCGGGTGGGGCTGCACACTACCGGCGCCCGGGGGCGCCTGGTGCGGGATGCGCGCCCCGTCATGGGGTCCTTCGCGGCTCCCGTCGCCGGCCTCGGCGGCCGCTGCGGCGCTCGCCCCGCGCTCGGCGGCCACCTCGCGCACGGCGTCGAGGACGCCCCGGTAGCCGGAGCAGCGGCAGAGGTTGCCGGAGAGGGCCTGGCGGGTCTCGAGTTCCGTGGGGGCGTGGTTGCCCTCCAGCAGGTCGTGAACGGTCATGGCCATACCCGGGATGCAGAAGCCGCACTGGACGGCTCCGCACGCGGCGAGGGCGCGCTGGACGTCGGAGGGCTCACCGTCGGAGGCGAGGCCTTCGACGGTACGGACCTCGGAGCCGGCCGCGGTCGCCGCGGGCACCAGGCAGGAGGCCACGAGCCGGCCGTCGACCTGGACGTTGCAGGCACCGCACTCGCCCTGCGAGCAGCCGTCCTTGGCTCCCGCCAGGCCCAGGCGCTCCCGCAGCACATAGAGCAGCGACTCGCCGATCCAGGCGTCGGTGACGGGCCGGTCGGCTCCGTTCACGCGCAGGACGTACGAGGTGTGCGGGTGTTCGTCGTTCGCGGTCGCCGCGGTGGCGGACGCGGCAGTCTCCGCGTCGGCGGCGGACGGGTCCGCGGCCTCTCCGGCCGCTGCCTCTCCGGCCGCTGCCTCCGCGGCCGCGGGGCGGGGCGGGACGGGCGGCTCCTGGCGGGCCGAGTCGGGCGGGTACTGCCCTCCGGGCGCGGTATCGGCTCCCGCGGCCCCGAGGTCTCCGGTGTGGTCGGCGCTCTCGGTGGGGGCGGGTCCGGTGGGGTCGCTCTCGGTGCGGGCCGTGCGGGCGGTGCGGTCGGTGCCGTCGATGCCGTCGGTGCGGGCAGGCTCGGTGCTTTCGCTCCCGGTGTTCTCGGTGCCCTCGGTGCCCTCGGTGTTCTCGGTGGAGGCGAAGCTCTCGGTGGAAGCGGTCCCGGTACGGTCCGTCTCCGTGTGCCCGGCCTCGACACGACCGCTCTCGGTACGGTCGGCCGCCCCACGGTCCGGGGCGACCGCGTCGCCCTCCCCGGCGTGGGGGTGCGCCTGGTCGCCGTGCGGGCCGTACCCCGCTTCGGCGGGCTGTTCGGTGGGGAGTTCGGTGGGGAGTTCGGCGGCGGATCCGGCCCGCTCCGCCTCGGCGGGGTACACCTCGGTCGCCCAGGGGGCGGGCGCGCCGCCGGGGAGGGTGGCCGGGTAGCCGGCTCCGGGCACCGGAGTGCCGGAGGCGGGCGTACCGCCGAGTGGGGTGCCCTCGGCCGGGGTGCCGCCGTCGGGCGTCGTGGCCCACGGCGCGGGGGCGCCGCCGGGCAGGGTCGCCGGCGGGGTACGGCCGCCCCACTGCGCCAGGGCGGACGTGGAGAACTCGCCCGACTCCTCGGGGAGATCCCCCTGGGCGACGGGAATGGTCCACTGGCCGGTGAGGTCTCCCGTGGCCGCCGCCCCCGCGGGGCCGGACGACGGCTCCTCGGCCTCCGGGAACGTCCACTGCCCCGTGGCGTGCGGGTCATGGCCGCCGCCCGCACCGCCGGAGACGCGGGGACCGCCACCGCCCTCCGTGTCATGGCCGCCCAGCGAGTCGCCGCCGAGCGGGGCCGGCCCGGGGTGCGCCCCGTGCCCCGCGTAGGGCTCGCCGGCACCGCGCGGCTCCTGGGCACCGTGCAACTCCCCGGCACCGTGCGGGTCCGGGGCGCCGTACACACCCTGGGTGCCATAGGTACCGTGCGGTTCCCCGTCCCGGGAGTCCCCGTCGCCTCGGGGGCCGGGGCCGGGGTGCGCCTCGTGCCCGGCGTACGGCCGCTGCCCGGCGTACGGCTCGTAGGGGTGGTGCGGGTGGTGGTGCGGCTGCCCCGCCCCCTGAGCCTCCCAGTGGCGCGAGGCGTCGGGCGCCTGCTCCGGAACGGTCCAGTCCACCGCCTGGCCGTCCTGTGCCATGGAGGGGATCTGCGGAGGCACGTAGCCGTGGCCCGGCGCGGCGAGCGGTGCTTCGCGCATGTCGTCGGACGGCAGGTGGACGAACGCCGTGGCCTCGGCGTCGTACTCGGCGCCCTGCGGGATGGGCTGCCAGCCGCCGCCGTGCGGGGCCGTGTCCCGGGACTCGTTCTCCTCGGAGCTCACGACAGTGCCCTCCCCAGCGCTCGTCGGGCCAGCGCGGCGACCACGCGCCGCAGGTGCAGGACGGCGGGCGGCAACGGCTCTTCGCCCTCCTGGTCCGGGATGCAGGCAGCGGCCACGTACTCGCCGAAGGCCGCCAGCGCCTCGACGGCGAGTCCGCGCTCACCGTCCCAGTCGATCAGCGAGGCGATCCAGCGCTCCGCCTCCAGCGGGCGCAGCGGCATCGGGGCGATCGCGCCGACCGCGCAGCGCACCCCGCGCCGGGCCGGGTCGAGGACGACGGCGACGGACGCGGTCGCCCGGCCGGGGCCGGTACGCCCGGTGGCCTTCAGGAAGACCTGCGGGGCGTGCAGGAGCGGTACGCGCACGAAGCCGACGAGTTCGGCGGGGCCGAGCAGTTCGCGGCCGGCGAGCAGATGGGAGACGGGCATCTCGCGGATCGCCCCGTCCGGTCCCGCGATCACCAGGTCCGCCTCCAGCGCGGCCAGCACCGGCAGGGTGTCGCCGGTGGGGGCGGCGGCGACGATGTTGCCGCCGAGGGTGCCCGCGTTGCGGATCTGCGGAGGTCCGGCGGCCCGGGCCGCGGCGGCCAGCGCCGGGATGAGCGCGGCGAAGTCGGGCCGGCCCATGCGGGAGTGGGTGAGTCCGGCACCGAGCAGGGCGTGGCCGTCCTGGTACTGCCAGCCCCGGATCTCGTTGATGCGACCGAGACCGACGAGGCCCGCGGGCCTGAGCCGGCCCTTGTTGACGGCGGCCATCAGGTCCGTGCCCCCGGCGACCGGCACGGCGGCGGGCATGGCGGTGAGCGCCGCCACGGCCTCGTCGAGCGAGGCCGGCAGCGTCACGGACTGCGCCGCCTGCGGTGCGTGCGTGGTCAACCCAGCTGCCCCTTCCCGGTGTCCCGGCTGTCCGTTTGTGTTGCCGTACCGTACGTGCTCACAGCCCGGACGTGGCAACTCTGGCACATCTTCCGGGCAGTCCGACGCTGGGGTCCACGAAGGACGCATTCACCCCAGACCTCCCGGATCGAGTGAAATGCTCGAATTGACACGGCATTGCCGTCACAGGCGGATTGCCGGTCGAAGGCATTCCTTGTACGACTTTTTCCCGCGGGTGTCCACGGTCCCAGGCAGCCGGATCGGGAACAGCCCGTTGGGCCAGGGCTCACACGTTTGGGGGCGCCCCCTCGATCGGGCGTCCGAGCACACGGTCGCCTCGGCCCCGGCAACGGCCACCGGGCGTCCGGGAGTCGACGCCGAGTGCTCCCAGGCGGGCGCCGGGGCCGGGCCCTTGAGGCACTCCTCGCCGCCGGCACCGCCGGCACTCCGGACGAGGGGGGACGCGGGGAGACCGCAGCGGGCGGCCGGGGTGCGCGGAGGCGACCCCGCATGGCGGAGCGACGGAAGGCGTGAAAACGGAGCGGACCGAGCGGACCGAGCGGACGGAGCGGGCGGAGGGGGCAGAGCGGAGCGGGCGGTACCGCGCATGATGGCCGGGCGAGCCCGCCGCGCATGGCCGCCGGGCAGGGTCACCGCGCATGGCCGCCAGGCAGGGTCACCGGGCATGGCCGCCGGGCAGGGGCACTCGGGCGAGGCCGCCAGGCGAAGTCACCGCGTACGGCCGCCGGTCAAGGCGAACGGCCCTCGGGGCGCACCGGTGTGCGCCCCGAGGGCCGTTCCCGAGCCGGAAGGGAGTGCGGGCGGCCGGCGGACCGGCCGTCCTGCTACTTCTTGTCCTTGCCGCCCTTGTCCTTGTCCCCGCCGGGGCCCATGGACTCGTAGATCTCCTTGCACATCGGGCACACCGGGTACTTCTTCGGGTCGCGCCCCGGCACCCAGACCTTGCCGCACAGTGCCACCACGGGAGTGCCGTCGAGGGCACTCGCCATGATCTTGTCCTTCTGGACGTAATGGGCGAAGCGCTCGTGGTCGCCGTCGCCGTGCGACACCTGAGGTGTCGGTTCCACGAGGGTGCCCGTACCTGCCCCGCGCTCGGGCTCGAGAGTGCTCATAGGTGCCAAGGGTACTCAAGCCGAGCGGATTCAGTTCAGCGACGGGTCGTCCGGATAGGTGGCCACCATCGCGAGTTCGTTGCGCTGCCGGCGCAGCACGGACCGCCACAGCGACTCGGGCCGCGGGGAGGACACGTCGCCGGGCTCGGACTCCACCACGTACCAGGCCCCCTCCCTCAGCTCGTCCTCCAGCTGGCCCGGGCCCCAGCCCGCGTACCCCGCGAAGATCCGCAGCGAGCCGACCGAGGAGGCGAGCAGTTCCGGCGGGGCCTCCAGGTCGACGAGCCCGATCGCACCGTGGACCCTGCGCCAGCCGAGGGGGCCCTCGTCGCCGGGGATGACGGCGAGGCCGAGCGCCGAGTCCAGGGAGACGGGACCGCCCTGGAAGACCACGCCGGGCTCGCCGGCCAGACCGGCCCAGGACTCCAGGATGTCGCCGACGCCGACGGGGGTGGGCCGGTTGAGGACCACGCCGAGCGACCCCTCCTCGTCGTGGTCGAGCAGGAGCACCACCGCGCGGTCGAAGTTCGGGTCCGCGAGGACCGGAGTGGCGACGAGCAGCCGCCCTGTGAGGGAGGACACCTCGGTCATGGGAGACATGATCCCGCATCTTCGCCCTCCACGGGGAGCGGGCGTCGCGGTCCGGGCCGACGCAGCTCAGGGCGCACCGCTGCAGCCGGAGGGCGCGCCCGCCGGAACAAGCGGACGGTGACCCTCCGCAGGCGCGCCGGAACAGAGTGCATTGTGCCGGATTCATTACACCCGCGGAGTGCCCTTGGCCTTACGGGACGGGGGTAGGAGGGCCTTAACCTTTTCTCTGGCCCCTGCCCGACCTCCTCCCCGGCTCCCTGGGGGGACCCTCCGGAACGCGAGATTCATGACCGGCACAGACGATGTACTGCTTGTCCACGGCGGAACCCCGCTGGAGGGCGAGATCCGCGTCCGAGGCGCCAAGAACCTGGTGCCGAAGGCTATGGTCGCCGCGCTGCTCGGCAGCGAGCCGAGCCGGCTGCGCAACGTGCCCGACATCCGCGACGTGCGGGTGGTACGAGGGCTGCTGCAGCTGCACGGTGTGACGGTGCGGCCGGGTGAGGAGCCCGGCGAACTGGTGCTCGACCCGACGCACGTCGAGAGCGCGAACGTCGCGGACATCGACGCCCACGCCGGCTCCTCGCGCATCCCGATCCTGTTCTGCGGCCCGCTGCTGCACCGGCTCGGGCACGCCTTCATCCCGGGTCTGGGCGGCTGCGACATCGGCGGCCGGCCCATCGACTTCCACTTCGACGTGCTGCGCCAGTTCGGCGCGAAGATCGAGAAGCGGGCGGACGGACAGTACCTGGAGGCCCCGCAGCGGCTTCGCGGATGCAAGATCCGGCTGCCGTACCCGTCGGTCGGCTCCACCGAGCAGGTGCTGCTGACGGCCGTGCTGGCCGAGGGGGTCACCGAGCTGTCGAACGCGGCGGTCGAGCCCGAGATCGAGGACCTGATCTGCGTCCTGCAGAAGATGGGCGCGATCATCTCCATGGACACCGACCGCACCATCCGGATCACCGGCGTCGACCGTCTCGGCGGCTACACCCACCGCGCGCTGCCGGACCGTCTGGAGGCGGCCTCCTGGGCGTCGGCGGCGCTGGCGACCGAGGGCAACATCTACGTACGCGGCGCGCAGCAGCGGTCGATGATGACCTTCCTCAACACGTACCGGAAGGTCGGTGGCGCCTTCGAGATCGACGACGAGGGCATCCGCTTCTGGCACCCGGGCGGCTCCCTCAACGCGATCGCCCTGGAGACGGACGTGCACCCCGGCTTCCAGACGGACTGGCAGCAGCCCCTGGTGGTGGCGCTGACGCAGGCGGCCGGCCTGTCGATCGTGCACGAGACGGTGTACGAGTCGCGGCTGGGCTTCACCTCGGCGCTCAACCAGATGGGTGCGCACATCCAGCTGTACCGGGAGTGCCTGGGCGGCTCGGACTGCCGCTTCGGCCAGCGCAACTTCCTGCACTCGGCCGTCGTGTCCGGCCCGACGAAACTGCAGGGCGCGGATCTGGTGATCCCGGACCTGCGCGGCGGCTTCTCCTACCTGATCGCGGCGCTGGCGGCGCAGGGGACGTCCCGGGTGCACGGGATCGACCTGATCAACCGCGGCTACGAGAACTTCATGGAGAAGCTGGTGGAGCTCGGCGCCAAGGTCGAGCTGCCGCGCGGCGCGGTCGTCTGACCTCGCGGTCGTCCGACCCAGCCCGCCCCGCCGAGCGCCGGCCCGGCCGCCCCGCGGCCACCGGCGCTCGGCGCGTTTCCAGGGCCTTCCGGCGACGGCGGCGGCAACCGCTGCGGGCCGGGGCGCGGACCGTACGCCGGCAGGGGTACGGTCCGCGCCCCGGCCCGTACGCCGTGGTGGGTTCCGGGACCGCGTGGCGGCCGCATGAGGGCCGCCTGCCCGACCGCAAGAACGCCACACGTCCGGCCACGGCCGTCACCGTCCGGGCGCGGGAGACCCGCCCGCGGCGCGTACCGCCCCGGGACGGCACAAGGGCGGCCACCCCCCGACGGGAAGTGGCCGCCCTCGCGTTCTGAGGCTTACTTGCCCTTCGCGGCTTCCTTGAGCTTGGAGCCCGCGGAGACCTTCACGCTGTAGCCGGCCGGGATCTGGATCGGGTCGCCGGTCTGCGGGTTGCGGGCGGTGCGAGCGGCACGGTGGGTGCGCTCGAAGGTCAGGAAACCGGGGATGGTGACCTTCTCGTCGCCCTTGGCGACGATCTCGCCGACGACCTCGGCGAAGGCGGCCAGCACAGCGTCGGCGTCCTTGCGGGTCACCTCGGCACGGTCGGCCAGCGCGGCCACCAGCTCACTGCGGTTCATGTTCTTACTCCCGTGTTCTTCTTGCCTGTGAGGCGTGAGATCGAAGCCGATGCTGCCAGGGCCCTCGGACAGTTCCCCGGACCCGGGTCTGCTGTCAGACCCTCGCGCCCAATTGAGCATCCTGCCCCCACCAGCGGCGGGAAAGCCAATCCGGCACCCTCCGGAGTCACACGAAAAGCGCCACTGGCTCGTTCCGGTGACGTTCCGTCGACTCCCTGCGGACTCCATGAAGCCGAAACGGCCGGAAGCACCCGCCGGAGGTGGGTCCTCCGAAGTCGTGCGGCCCGTCGCGGGCCCATGGTCCGCCACCCTACGGGCGGTCTTCCGGGCCCGCGACCCGCGACGCGCCGGACGCGGGCCGGGCCGGCACCCGACCCGGCCGCGTCCGCGGCCCGCACCGCGCGTCCCGGACGGTCCCGGCGACCGCCCCCGGGGTCCTCGGCCCAGCCTCGACCCCGCGCCGCCGTACTCAGGCCGGGCCGGACTCAGACCGCGCCGTACTCAGACCGTACTCAGACCGCGCCGGCGTCCGACGCAGTGGCGCCCGCGGCCCGCGCCGCGTCCCGGACGGCGCCGGCGACCGCGCCCGCCACCTTGTCGTTGAAGACGGACGGGATGATGTAGTTCGGGTTGAGCTCGTCCTCGGTGACGACGTCCGCCAGCGCCGCGGCCGCGGCGAGCATCATCTCCGTGTTGACCGTGCGCGACTGCGCGTCCAGGAGACCGCGGAAGACACCGGGGAAGACCAGCACGTTGTTGATCTGGTTCGGGAAGTCGCTGCGGCCGGTGGCCACAACTGCCGCGGTCTGGCGGGCGATTGCCGGGTCCACCTCGGGGTCGGGGTTCGCGAGCGCGAAGACGATCGCGTCGTCCGCCATCCCGGCGACGTCCTCCGGACCGAGTACGTTCGGGGCGGAGACGCCGATGAACACGTCGGCCCCGCGCACCGCTTCCTTCAGCGTGCCGGTGACGCCCTCGGGGTTGGTGTTGTCGGCGATCCACCGCAGTGCCGATCCGGGCGCGGCGTCCACCAGGTCCTCGCGGCCGGCGTGCACGACGCCGTGGATGTCGGCGACCACGGCGTGCTTGACGCCGGCTGCGATGAGGAGCTTCAGGATGGCCGTACCGGCCGCCCCGGCGCCGGACATGACGACCCGGACGTCCCCGACCTGCTTGCCCACCACGCGCAGCGCGTTGGTGAGGGCGGCGAGCACGACGATCGCGGTGCCGTGCTGGTCGTCGTGGAAGACGGGGATGTCGAGGGCCTCGCGCAGCCGTGCCTCGATCTCGAAGCAGCGGGGCGCGGAGATGTCCTCCAGGTTGATGCCGGCGAAGCCGGGGGCGATGGCCTTGACGATCTCGACGATGGCGTCGGTGTCCTGGGTGTCCAGGCAGATCGGCCAGGCGTCGATGCCGGCGAAGCGCTTGAAGAGCGCCGCCTTGCCCTCCATGACGGGCAGGGCGGCCTTCGGGCCGATGTTGCCGAGGCCGAGGACCGCGGAGCCGTCGGTCACGACCGCGACGGAGTTGCGTTTGATGGTGAGGCGGCGGGCGTCCTCGGGGTTCTCGGCGATGGCCATGCAGACGCGCGCCACACCCGGGGTGTAGACCATGGAGAGGTCGTCGCGGTTGCGGATGGGGTGCTTGGACTGCATCTCGATCTTGCCGCCGAGGTGCATGAGGAACGTCCGGTCGGACACCTTGCCGAGGGTGACGCCCTCGATGCCGCGCAGCTTCTCGACGATCTCGTCGGCGTGTGTGGTGGAGGTCGCCGCGATGGTGACGTCGATCCGGAGCTTCTCGTGCCCGGACGCCGTGACGTCGAGACCGGAGACCGAGCCGCCGGAGGACTCCACCGCCGTGGTGAGCTGCGAGACTGCGGTTCCGCTCGCGGGCACCTCCAGCCGGACCGTCATCGAGTACGAGACGCTGGGCGCCGTTGCCATGGCCGAGTTCCTCTGCTTTCCCTAGCTTCGTTGCCGCACCGCCCGGTGAGGACCGGGCGGGGCCATCCGATGGTCGCACCTACCTGCCAGTAGCAGGTAATACTGGTCGTTTTGGTTTCGGAAAACTCTTTCCACCATACGAGAGGGCCGGGGGCGAACAGAAGTCGGGATGCACGGCAGGACGGGCACCGGACCCGCAAGGGACGGGCACTCGGGCCCACGACGGGCAGGAGGCGGGCAGGAAGCGCGCAGGAAGCGGGCAGGCAGCGACCAGGGGGGCAGGGGGGCGGAACGACGGAAGAGGTCCGCCTCACCGTGGTGACGCGAACCTCTTCCGGGTGTCCGATGACACCGACCCGCCATGCTCGCCTCGCGGCAAGTGGTCCCTCTGAGGGACGAAGGTTGGGCCCGGGGGCTTGGATCGGGCCGGTGCCACACACAGGCTAACAAAGAGTCCCGGAAGGTGATTCCCCCCTCGGCGAGTTGACCCTTTCGGCTGCCCGCTCCCCCGGCCGGCCGGACCTTCCGCACCCTCCGTGCCCCAGTGCCCCAGTGCCCCAGTGCCCCAGTGCCTCCGCACCCTCAACCCTCAGTGCCCCAGTGCCTCCGCACCTCCGTGCACCAGTGCCTCCGCACCCTCAGTGCCCCTGCGCCTCCGCGCCTCAGTCCCTCAGCAGGTCCGGGACCCCGTCCGCGTCCGGCTCGTCGCGCCGTCCCGAGACCACGGTGAGCCGCTGGGTGGCGCGGGTCAGCGCCACGTACAGCACCCGCAGACCGGCCGGCGACTCGTCGGCGATCTCCGCGGGGGACACGACCACCGTGGCGTCGTACTCCAGCCCCTTCGCCTCCAGCGAGCCGAGGGCGACCGCGCGGTCGCCGAGCCCGTCGAGCCAGCGGGCGGCCTCCTCGCGCCGGTCCATCGCGACGACGACGCCGACGGTGCCGTCCACCTCGTCCAGCAGGCGCTGGGTCTCCTGCCGCACCGTCCCCTCCAGGTCGCCCCTGGCCACCGCGAACCGGGGCCGCAGGCCGGTCGAGCGGACGGCGCGGGGCGCCACCATCCCCGGCATGGCCAGCGTCAGCACCCGGGCGGCGAGCTCGGCGACCTCGGAGGGGTTGCGGTAGTTCACGGTGAGCTCGAAGCGCCGGCGCGGCCGGGTGCCGAGGGCGTCGTCGCGTGCCTCGGCGGCCTCGTCCGGGTCCGACCAGGAGGACTGGGCGGGGTCGCCCACGATCGTCCAGGTGGCGTGCCGCCCGCGGCGGCCCACCATCCGCCACTGCATGGGGGTGAGGTCCTGGGCCTCGTCGACGATGACATGGGCGTACTCGGTGCGCTCCGCGGCGAGCCGCTCGGCCCGCTCGCGCTGGGACTCCTCGCGCTGCGGCATCAGCTCCTCCAGCCCGGTGAGCTGGTCCAGCGGGTCGACCTCGCGCTTGCGCTTCGGCCGGGCGGGCGAGCCGAGGATCGCCTGCAGCTCGTCGAGGACCGCCACGTCGTGCACGGACAGGCCGTCGCGTCTCAGGCTGCGGGCGACCCTGCGCACCTCACCGGGGTTGAGGACGCGGCGCGACCAGCGGCCCAGCCGCCGCTCGTCGGCCATCGCGGCGAGCACCCCGCGCGGTGTCAGCTCGGGCCACCAGGCGTCCAGGAAGTCGGCGAACGAGTCCTCCGAGCTGACGTCCTCGTCGAAGGAGGAGCGCAGCTCGGCGGCGAGTTCCGGGTCGCTGTGCCGTCCGGCCGCCCCCGACGCGGCGTACAGGGCGTCCAGCAGCAGTCTGCGGGCGCGCGGCCGCAGCAGGTTGATCGGCGCGGTGCCGCCGAGGACGCTGTGGCGGATGCGCTGGAGCTCGTCGGCCTCCAGCTCCAGCCGGCGGCCGAAGGCGACGACCCGCAGCCGGTCGGGGGTGCCGCCGAGTTCCAGGGCGCCGCGGGCCGCCTTGCGCAGCACCTTCAGCATCCGCAGGGAGCCCTTGACCCGGGCGACCGCCGGGTCGTCGTACGTCGTGGCCTCGGCGCCGTCCACCAGGGAGCCCACCGCCCGGATCGCCACCTGCCCCTCCTCGCCCAGCGAGGGCAGCACGCCCTCGGTGTAGGCGACCAGCAGCGGTGTCGGGGAGACGACGAGGATGCCGCCGGCGTACCGGCGCCGGTCCTGGTAGAGCAGGTACGCGGCCCGGTGCAGCGCGACGGCGGTCTTGCCGGTGCCGGGGCCGCCGGAGACCTCCGTGACCGAGGCCGCGGGTGCCCTGATCACCAGGTCCTGCTCGGCCTGGATGGAGGCCACGATGTCCCGCATGGTGTGGGTACGGGCCTGGCCGAGCGCGGCCATCAGGGCGCCGTCGCCGATGACGGGCAGTTCGGCGCCGCCGAGCCGGGCGGTCAGCTCGGGGCGCATCAGGTCGTCCTCGACGCCGAGGACCCGGCGGCCCTTGGAGCGGATGACCCGGCGGCGTACGACACGGCCGGGGTCGACCGGCGTGGAGCGGTAGAACGGCGCCGCGGCGGGCGCGCGCCAGTCGATGACCAGGGGCGCGTAGTCGGAGTCGAGCACGCCGATCCGGCCGATGTGCAGTGTCTCGGCGATGTCGGCGTGCTGCCCCGTCTCGTCCGACCGCACGGCGTCCTCGGCGGGCTCGACGGAGGTGTAGGCGCCGTCGGGCCCCTTCTTGCCGTCCTTGCCGCGCAGCAGGTCGATGCGGCCGAACAGGAAGTCCTCGAACTCGCTGTTGAGCCGGTTGAGGTGGATCCCGGCGCGGAACACCTGGGCGTCCCGTTCGGCGAGCGCGCCGGGCGTGCCGACCTGGCCGCGTTTGGCGGCGTCGTCCATCAGGAACTCCGCCTCGTGGATCTTCTCCTCGAGCCGGTGGTACACCTGGTCCAGATGGTCCTGTTCGACAAGGATCTCGCGGTCCCGGACCGAGTCGACAGCGGCTTCCTGCGCGGCCACCCGTGGCCCCCTTCTGACGTGCACTGGGCAGCCGTCAACCGTACGCGAAGGGGGCCGTTATGTCAGGCGGTGGGTCCGCCGTCGTGTTCCGGGTGTCCTCGGCTCAGGCGCCGACCTCCACCAGGCGCTTCCCGTCGAAGGTGCGGACCTCGAAGTGATCGATCTCGTTGCGGTCGAGGGCGGCGCCGCCGTGGATGTACAGCGGCTTCCTGGCCTCCTTGTCCGTGCTGTCCGCGATGCCGTACCCGCGCTCGGGGACGGACCAGGACGTCACGACCTCCTCCTCACCGCTCTTGGAGACGGCGATGAGGCTGCACTTCAGCGGGCCCTTGACGTTCTTGAGCTCCAGGACCGCGTGGGTGCCCCAGCCCTTCTCCTCCAGGCCGACGGTGGCGGTGACCCGGGTGACCGCGTCCGTCGCCTCGACCTTCTCCGCCATGCCGTCGAAGAACGCGTCCTCCGCGGCGCTGGTCGGATGGGGTGCCGCGACATTGCCCGCGGTGGCGTCGTCCTGGGTGACGACCACCGCGACGGCGGGTCCGCCGAGGATCAGCACGGCCGACGCCGCGATCATGTACATACTGCGGCGGCGCTTGCGGGAGCGTTTCACCGCGACCTCGTCCACGAGCCGGTCCAGCAGTTGCGGGCTCGGCGCGGTGGGGACCGTGGCCGCGGCGCGGGCCGGGGGCTGCATGATCCTGCTGTCGAAGGGCAGCGAGGTCGGCTGCCGGGGCACGGCCGGCCGGGCCGGGGCATCGGCGAGCATCGCCAGCATCGGCTCCATGCCCGCGAACTCCTCGAGGTGGGCGGCACAGATGTCGCAGCCGGCCAGATGCGCCTCGAACGCGGTGGCTTCAGCGTCGTCGAGGATGCCGAGGACGTACGCCCCGGCCGTCTCGTGGATCGACCCCTCTTCGGACTGTCCGAACTGCCCGAACTGGTCCTGCCTGTTCATGCCGTGACCCCCCTCTCCTCCAGTGCGAGCTTCATGGAACGCAGTGCGTAGAACACCCGGGACCGCACGGTCCCGCTGGGTATGCCGAGCTTCTCGGCCGCCTCATTGACCGTACGCCCTTTGAAATACGTCTCGACGAGTACTTCCCTGTGAGCAGGGGTCAAATCATCGAGCGCATCGGATAGCGTCATCAGCCACAACGCCTTGTCGATCTCGTCCTCCGCGGGCATGACCTCCAGCGGCGACGGATCGACCTCCTGCGGCCGGGCCTGCCGGCTGCGGTGACCGTCGATGACGATACGCCGTGCGACCGTCACCAGCCAGGGTCGGACAGAGCCGGTGGCCCGATTGAGCTGACCGGCGTTCTTCCAGGCACGGATGAGCGTCTCCTGTACCACGTCCTCGGCACGCTGGCGGTCGCCGGCCACGAGGCGGAGCACATAGGCGAGGAGGGGTCCGGCGTGCTCCTGATACAGCACGCGCATCAGCTCCTCGTCAGGGACGGATGTGCTGGTGCGCGACGAGTCGGCGCGATGCCGGGCCCTGCCTGAACGGTCATCGGCCACGGCGGCATCCTTGCGCACCTGAACCTCCCGGTCGAGACCCTGTCTGGTGTCTGACTGCTTGTCTGTCGTCCATCACTACGGGGCAGTCCGCCGATTCACTCAACGCGACGGGGAAAAACTTCCCGAATTCTTCGGCGGGGTACCGGCAGGAGCGGCGGATCAGCGCGCGATACCGGTCGTACCACCGCAAAATGACGTCGTGTCAGGCCTGGGTGAGGGCGGCGCGGCGCCGATGCCGGGCCACCCGCTCCCGGTTGCCGCACACCTCGCTGGAGCACCAGCGACGGCGACGACCCCGGGATGTGTCCAGATACACACGGCGGCAGCCGTCGCCCTCGCAGCGGCGGAGCCGGGCGCGGGCCACCGGGTCGGTGAGCAGGTCCACGGCGTCGCGGGCGACGGCGGCGAGCAGCGCGGCGCACTCGGGGCGGGCGATCGGGGCCCGGACGAGTTCGCCGTCGCCGTCGCGCACGGCGGTGACGGCCGGCGGGGCGGCGGCGGCGAACGCGTTGAGCCGCGCCAGGGCGCCGTCCGGGCCTGTGTGGCGTACGGGTGCGGGCCCGCCCGGACGGCGGTCGATCTGGGCGTCCACCAGACGTCCCACACAGGCCCGGAGTTCCTGGAACGGGGCGACCCAGCAGGCGGTCACCGCTCCCAGCGGGGTGCCCGGCGGCAGCAGACCGGCCGCCATGAGCCAGCTGCCGAGCCCTTCGGGGCCGTCCGGTCGCGCCGCAACGAGATCCAGGCAGACGCGCCCGGAGTCGAACCGCCCGTCGTTCGAGCCGATGCCCATGACTTCCAGGGTGCCCGTGCGAGCGCCCCCCGTGAACCCCCCGGGCGTCCCCCGCGCGCCCGGTCAGGTGTCCGCGTACTTGGTGTCGGCCACCGGGTCGAGGGCGAGGCGGTAGCCGCGCTTCACCACGGTCTGGATGAGGTTGGGGGTGCCGAGGGCGGCGCGCAGTCGGGCCATCGCCGTCTCCACGGCGTGCTCGTCGCGCCCGGCCCCGGGCAGCGCGCGCAGCAGGTCGGCGCGGGAGACCACCCAGCCGGGGCGGCGGGCCAGGGTGTTGAGCAGCGACATCCCGGCGGGCGGCACCGGGCGCACGCTGCCGTCGACGAGGACGGCATGGCCGCGGATCTCGACCTGGTGGCCCGCCACCGGCAGCGTCCGGGCCCGTGCGGGCAGCTCGACGCAGAGCAGCTGGACGAGCGGGCCCAGCCGAAACCGGTCGGGCTGGACCGTGTCCAGCCCGTGCGCCTGGAGCGGAAGGGCCGTGACCGGACCCACACAGGCCGGGAGGACGTCGTGGGCGAGCGCGTCCAGCAGCTCCGGCAGCAGCCCGCGGTCCTCGGCACGGGAGAAGAGCGACGCCGCGGCCGGGGCGCTGGTGAAGGTCAGCGCGTTCAGCGACCGCCCGACCGCCGCGTCGAGCAGCCGGTCGAGCGGGGCGAGGTCCTCCGGCGGCATCCACCGGTAGACGGGGACGACGACGACCTCGGCGCCCCCGGCCCGCAGTGCCTCCACGAACCCGGGCAGCGGCTCACCGTGCAGTTGCAGCGCCACCCGGCGGTCCGCGACGCCCTCGGCGAGGAGCCGGTCGAGTACCTCGGCCATCGACTCGGACGTCGGCGACCAGGCCTCGGTGAGCCCGGCCGCCCGGATGGCGCCCTTCACCTTCGGCCCGCGCGCGAGGAGTTCGACGCCGCGCAGGCAGGAGAGCAGCTCCTCGCCGAAGCCCCAGCCGTCGGCGGCCGCCACCCAGCCCCGGAAGCCGATGGCGGTGGTGGCGACCACCACGTCCGGGGCGTCGTCGATGAGGTCCTTGGTGGCGGCGAGCAACTCGCCGTCGTCCGCGAGGGGAACGATCCGCAGGGCGGGTGCGTGGAGCACCGTCGCCCCGCGGCGTTGCAGCAGCGCGCCGAGTTCGTCCGCGCGCCGGGCCGCGGTGACTCCGACCGTGAAGCCCGAGAGCGGGGCGACCGCGGGAGCGCCGTGCTGTTCCTGGTACATGCCGACCGAGCCTGGCAAGGAAGCGTGACAGGCTCGGTTCGGCTGCGTTTCCCCGTGGTTACGAGGCACTCCTGCTCACACCTCGGCGTAGCTGAGCTGCGGCTTCGTCTCGGTCGTGGCGGCCGGTGCGGCGGTGCGGGCGGGCTTGCGAAGGTATACCGCCCAGGTGACCGCGCAGCAGACCGCGTAGCAGACGAGGAAGGCGACGAAGGCACCCGTGCCCGTCCCGACGGTGAGGAACGACTGCCGGAAGGCCAGGTTGATGGCGAGCCCGCCGAGCGCGCCCACCGCGCCGATCAGCCCCATCGACGCCCCGGAAAGCCGGCGCCCGTACGCCTCGGCCGCCTCCCCCGTCATACCGACGGCCAGCGCCTTGGCCTGGAAGATGCCGGGGATCATCTTGTACGTGGAGCCGTTGCCGAGCCCGCTGAGGATGAACAGGGCGATGAAGCCGGCCAGGAACAGCGGCAGCGACTCGGACACCGAGGCGAAGACGACGACCACGGTGGCCGCGGCCATCGCGGCGAAGGTCCACAGGGTGATCCTGGCCCCGCCGAAGCGGTCCGCGAGCGAGCCGCCGACGGGCCGGATGAGGGAGCCGAGCAGCGGCCCGATGAAGGTGAGCGACGCGGCCTGCAGCGGGGTGCGCCCGAACTGGGTCTGGAGCACCAGGCCGAAGGCGAAGCTGTAGCCGATGAAGGAGCCGAACGTCCCGATGTAGAGGAACGACATGATCCAGGTGTGCGGGTCCCGGACCGCCTCCTTCGCGGCCCCGGTGTCGTTCTTCACGGGCGCCAGGTTGTCCATGAACAGCGCGGCGCACAGCGCGGACACCACGATCAGCGGGATGTAGACGCCCAGCACGATCCTGGGGTGGGCGGCGCCCGCCAGCCCGATGACCAGCAGGCCGACGAGCTGCACCACGGGGACGCCGATGTTGCCGCCGCCCGCGTTCAGCCCGAGCGCCCAGCCCTTCTTCCGCAGCGGGAAGAAGGAGTTGATGTTGGTCATCGAGGAGGCGAAGTTGCCGCCGCCGACGCCGGTGAGGGCGGCCACCGCGAGGAACGTCCCGTACGACGTCCCCGGCTCCATGACCGCGAACGCGGCCCCGGTCGGCAGCAGCAGCATCAGCGCGCTGAAGACCGTCCAGTTCCGGCCGCCGAAGCGGGCGACGGCGAAGGTGTAGGGCACCCTGATCACAGCCCCGACCAGGGTCGCGGTCGCGATCAGGAAGAACTTCCCGGCCGGGTCGACCCCGTACTCGGGCCCCATGAACAGCACCATCACGGACCACAGCGTCCAGATGGAGAAGCCGATGTGCTCGGACAGGACGGAGAAGTAGAGGTTCCGCCGGGCGATCCGCTCGCCCTTCTCCTTCCAGAAGGTCTCGTCCTCCGGGTCCCACTGCTCGATCCACCTGCCGGCCATGGCGTGCCTCCACTGATGCTCCGGGTAGTGGATCCGACGGTAGGCATCGCCGGTTTCAGCTTCGTGGCGTGAGATGACCGGGGTGGAACCTTGCTCTCACCCGCTGCTCAGGCGCGGTGTGAGCGCGTCCGGCCGGGCCCCGCCCCGTCCGCTGCCGCCTCCCGGCGCGTGGCGCCGTTCGGCCAGAGCCGGGGGCGGCGCTTGGCGGCGACGTCCTCCAGCCAGCCGACGGCCATGATCATCAGCCCGATCAGCGGGAAGACGGCGATCAGCATGAGGACCGGGTACGCGCGCTCCAGGTAGACCGAGTACGTCGGCCACAGGCCGGGGATCCGCCAGAGCAGGTCGATGACCGGGATCGTGGCCATGATCAGCAGGTTGTGCCAGAGGTAGATGGTGACGGCCCGGTTGTTGGACAGGGTGATGAGGCCGTCGAAGTGCGCGAGCTTCCCCGGCAGCCGCTGCCAGGACGGGGAGTAGGCGAGCAGGATCACGCAGAAGCCGAACGACCAGGTGGCCTGGGCGAGGGGGATGTCGTTGAGGTCCCAGCCGTCCGGTCCCAGATGCCATGACGCCCACCACAGGCCGAAGGCCATGATCAGCGAGGACACGGACACGAAGACGTAACGCGGAAGTTTCTCGAACATGCCCTCCTGGTGGGCGAAGCCGAGCACCCAGCAGGATCCGTAGGTGGCGAAGTCGGTGATGGCGTTGCCCGTCTCACCGGGGATCTTGAACAGTCCGGAGCCGACGACGGCGGTGAGCGCGAGCGGGGCGAACAGCGTCGCCCAGGGCACTCTGCGGAACGCCCACAGCAGCAGCGGCGAGGCGATCACGAACCACAGATAGGCGCGGATGTACCAGAGCGGACCCGCCGCCTGGACAGCCCAGGTGTCCTCCAGCAGCCCCGAGGCGTCACCGCTGTGCCAGGGGTACGGCGGTGCGCCGACCGGGACGACGTACCAGGCCAGCTTGACGAACCACCAGATCCCCTCCTCCTTCACCGGCTTCCAGCCGAAGTAGAAGATCACGGGGAGGACGAAGGCCGAGAACGCCCACATCGGCGGCAGCAGCCGCCGGATACGACCGCGGATGACGCCCCATGCGGGCCGTGCCAGCGAGCGGGCCATCAGCGAGCCGGCGAGCGCGAACATCACGCCCATGGACGGGAAGATCACCGTCAGCCAGGCCCAGCCGAAGATGTGGTACACGATGACGCGGACCAGGGCGATGGAGCGCAGCAGGTCCAGATAGCGGTCCCGGCCGGGCCGCTTCGGAGCGGTGGAAGCGGCCGGAGAAGACGGAGGGGCCGCCGGGGCGGTCGTCCGGGCGCGGTGCCGGGCCCCGGTCCCGGGGGCGCCGCCGGTGTCGAGCGAGGGCGAGGTCATCCGACGGGCCTCCGCTCGTCGCTGCCCTGGCGCTGCGTCGGTATCGAACCCGGCGCCTCCACCACTCCCGTGCGCCGCAGCTTCTGCCAGCGGAGCCGGCCGCCGGTGAGGGCGGTGATCCAGGACTGCAGCAGCACGACGTACATGAGCTGCCGGTACAGGAGCTGCTGGAGCGGCAGGGAGATCAGATGCACCATGCGTTCCTTGTCGAGCCGGAACGCATAGGCGGCGCAGACGGCCTGGATGGCGAGGACGCCGAACCAGGCGGCGATCGTCTTCTGGGTGGGGCCGAAGACGATCCCGTAGAGCAGGAAGACGTCGATGAGCGGGGCGAGCAGCGGGAACAGCACCATGAACAGCGAGACCAGCGGGAGGCCGACCCGGCCGAACCGGCCGGAGGGGCCGCTGTCGATCACGGCGCGGCGGTGCTTCCAGATCGCCTGCATCGTGCCGTACGACCAGCGGTAGCGCTGGGACCACAGCTGCTGTACGGACTCCGGGGCCTCGGTCCACGCCCGGGCGCGCTCCGCGTACACCACGCGCCAGCCGTCGCGGTGGATGGCCATGGTGATGTCGGTGTCCTCGGCGAGGGTGTCGTCGCTCATGCCGCCGACCCGCTCCAGGGCCTCGCGGCGGAAGGCGCCGACTGCGCCGGGGATGGTGGGCATGCACCGCAGCACGTCGTACATGCGGCGGTCGAGGTTGAAGCCCATCACGTACTCGATGTGCTGCCAGGCCCCGATCAGGCTGTCCCGGTTGCCGACCTTGGCGTTGCCGGCGACGGCGCCGACGCGCGGATCGCCGAACGGCTGGACCAGTTCGCGGACGGTGGACGGTTCGAAGACGGTGTCCCCGTCCATCATCACGATGATGTCGTGGCGGGCGTTGCGGATGCCGTTGTTCAGGGCTTCCGGCTTGCCCGCGTTGGCCTGCCGGACGACCCGGACGTTGGGCAGCCACAGGTCGTCGACGATGTCGGCGGTGCCGTCCGAGGAGCCGTCGTCGATGACGATGACCTCGATCGGGTGGTCGCTCTCCATCAGCGAGCGCACCGTGTTCTCGATGCACTCCTTCTCGTTGTACGCGGGCACCAGCACCGTCACGGGTTCGGTGACGGCCGGGCCCCAGCGGAAGCGGCGGCGGCGCACCTTGCGGGCATGGCCGAAGGAGAGCAGCAGCATGAGGCCGAAGCGGAGGAAGACCAGGACGCCGATCACGGCGAGCCCGACGGTCAGCGCCGATGTGGTCTTCTCGGAGACGGCGACGGCGCCGACCCAGGCCTTGCCCTTCCACAGCTCCGGTCCGGCGACGGGAGTGTGGGCGCTGGGGGCGCCGAGGGCCTCGGTGAGGTTGGCGAAGCGGTAGCCGCGCTCCTTCATGTCGGGCAGGAACCGGTCGAGGGCGGCCACGGTCTGGGAGCGGTCGCCACCGGAGTCGTGCATCAGCACGATGGAGCCCTTGGTGCCCTCGGGAGTGGCGCGCTCGATGATCGCCTCGACGCCCGGGCGCTTCCAGTCCTCGCTGTCAGTGTCGTTGAAGGCGGTGATGTAGCCGCGGCTGCCGATGTACTCGGTGACCGGCCAGGACTTGTCGTCCAGGGCGGCCGAGAACGACGAGTAGGGCGGCCGGAAGAGCGAGGTGCGGATGCCGGCGGCGCCCGCGAGCGCCAGCTGGTTCTGCGAGAGCTCCCAGTCGATCCGGCTCTGCGTCTGGAGCGCCAGATCGGGGTGGTTGAAGGTGTGCAGGCCGAGCTCGTGGCCCTCCGCGACCATCCGCTGCACCAGGTCCGGGTGGCGGGAGGCCATGGTGCCGGTCACGAAGAACACCGCGTGGGCGTCGTACTTCTTCAGCCGGTCGAGGACCTTCGGCGTCCACACCGGGTCGGGGCCGTCGTCGAAGGTCAGCACCAGGTTCTTGTCCGGGACGCTGAGCGCCTTGGGCTCGCCCGGGGTGCGGGCGTCGATGACGGGGCCGCCGCCCAGGATCTGCGAGGGCACCTGACCGTTGTCGACCGGGGGGCGCACGCGGTGGTCGGCGAGGATCTCGCTGTGCACATAGCCGCGCAGCATGAGCATCGCGAGGAGCGCGACGAGGAGGAGCGAGGGCAGCAGGTAGCGCATGGGCAGCCTGCGCCGCGCGGCGGACCTCCTGGCGCTCTTCCGGCGTCGGACGGCCCTTCTGCCGGAGGCGGTCATCTAGCGGGCACCTTCCCCGGCCAGTTGTGCGCCCTGCGCCACGGGTTCGCCGGTGGGTTCCTCCGTGCCGGTCTCGGTCGGCGCGGGATCGGCCGGGTCGGTCGGCTGTTCCCCGCCGGCCGTGCCGCCGTTTCCTCCGGCGCCGCCCGGCCCCGCGGACACGGTCGGCTGGGGGTCGGTCGTGGCGCCGCCGGAGCCGCCGGCGCCGGCGGTGGTGGTCGTGCCGGTGCCGGTGCCGGATTCGCCTGCCGAGCTGCTGCTGCGGGTGCCGTCCGGCTCGCCGGCGGACGCGGCGGGCTGCCGCGGTACGGCGGCGGGGCTGCCGGAGGGCGAGGGGACGCCGGCGACGATCTCGGCAGCGGCGGGGGCGGTCGGGTCCTCGGAGGGCCCGGGCGTCTCCTCGGCGGTGTCCGCCTTGTCCTCGGCCTGGCCGGGTATGAGAAGTGACGGCGCGTTGGAGTTGCCGCCGATGAGGGCGACCACGAGGGTCACCGCGTAGCCCGCGCAGGCGAGCGCGAGCACCCATCCGATGCGACGGAACTTCTTGCTGCGGCGGCCGCTCTCGTCGACGAACACCGGCCCGTCGGCGTCGTCCTGAGGAGGGGCCTCAGAGGTCGCCCGGGCAGCGTGGAGTCTTCTGAACTCCACGCTGTCGATCTGCATCGTGACCTCGTTGGGGTCATGGGTGTGCCCTATTCGGGACTTTTCTCGCCTGTTTTCCACTGCTGTACGCTCTTCCCCCACTGAACGGAGAGGTGGGAGCGCCGGCGGAAACCGGACGCCTGCCGTCGGACCGGGCCCCCTAAACCCGGGCCGAGCACCCCTACCACGTTGCACCCGGACCATGAATGTAGCGCACGCCGGGGACGCCCGGGACGCGGAGTCAGGTGTTCCGCGCCATAGCCGCCCGGTCCTCGTCCGGCAGCCAGCCGTCCGGCGGCAGGTCGAGCCATCCCTCCGCCGTGGCGAGTCCGGACGCGGCGGAACGCAGCACGCCGAGGCCGGGGTGGCTCAGACCGCGCCGCCAGACCAGCGAGACCGGCGACAGCGGCACGGGGGCGGCGAGCGGCCGGACCACCATGCCCGGCACGGCGATGAACTCGGTGCTCGCCAGCACCGACCAGCCGTGCTTGCGCACCACCCGCACGAACTCCTCCGGCCCGGCTATCTCGGGGAAGGGGGCGGCCATGCGGATTCCGCGGCCGGTGAAGAGCCGGGCGGCGAGGTCGGTCCACTCGGCGGTGGCCGCGTTGCCCGCGCCCGTGTAGAGGGTCTCCCCCGCCAGGGCGTCGAGCGGCACCTCGTCGAGCACCGCGAGCGGATGGCCGTCGCAGAGGAGTACGGCCATCCGCTCGTACCGCACCGGCTGATGGTCCAGTTCGCAGCGCAGCGCCGCGTCGATCCCGGCGATCCTGCCGAAGGAGACGTCGAGGCGGCCGGCGGCGATCTCCGCGGCCGCGCCGGTGAGCCCGCTGAGGTAGCGGGCGACGAACTCCAGGCCGGGGGCGGTCCGGCGGGCCTCACCGAGCACCCGGTAGGCCGTCCCCACCGGGGCGCCCACATCGACGAGCAGCGGCCGTTCCGTGTCGGTGAAGGCGGCGGCCAGCGCCTCGTGGGCGTCCAGCACCCGCCGTGCGTACGGCAGCAGCCGCTCGCCGTCGGCGGTGAGCCGCACCTGCCGGGTGGTGCGCACGAACAGTTCGGATCCCAGCGCCCGCTCCAGCCGCCGGATGTCGCGGCTGAGGGCCTGCTGGGCGACGTACAGCCGGGCGGCGGCCCGGGTGAAGTGCAGTTCGGCCGCGACGGCGAGGAAGGCGCGGAGCAGACGGGGTTCGAGGTCCTGGGGCACCCGCAGAACCTACAACAGGGGTGCGTCAATGGGCTCCGAACAGGTGTTGGACCTCCGAGGGGCCGCGCGGCGAGCCTTGATCCATGCCGCAGTCGAACTCGTCCCGGACCACCGTGTCCGCGTACTCGTCCCGGACCACCGCGTCCGCGCACTCACCCCGGATGACCACGTCCGGAGGAACCCTGGTCCTGGCGTCACGGAGCCCGGAACCGGGGCGCTCCCGTCCACCGGGCCCGTACCGCCGGCTGTTCTCCGTCCCGGGGGCACGGGCGTTCACCGCCGGGAACCTCCTCGCCCGGCTGCCGATGGGCATGTTCGGCGTCAGCGCCGTGATCATGATTGCCGGGGAGCGCGGCTCGTACGCCCTCGCCGGCGCCGTCACGGCGACCGGCCTGGCGGCCACGGCCCTCGTCGCCCCCTGGACCGCACGTCTCGTCGACCGCCACGGGCAGGCCCGCGTCGCCGTTCCGGCCACCGTACTGGCCGTGCTCGGCGAACTCGCCCTGGTGCTGTGCGTCCATCACGGGGCGCCCGACTGGACGCTGTTCGCCGCGTACGCGGCGACCGCGACGATGCCCAACACGGGCGGGATGTCCCGGGCCCGCTGGGCGCATCTGCTGAAGGACGACCCGGCCGCCCGGCACACCGCGAACTCCTTCGAGCAGGCCGCCGACGAACTGTGCTTCATGCTCGGGCCGGTGCTCGCGGCCTGGCTCTGCGCGGGACTCTTCCCGGAGGCGGGGACCCTGGTCGGCGCGGGGATGCTGCTGACCGGCGTGCTCCTGTTCGCGGCCCAGCGCTCCACCGAGCCGCCGGCGTCCGGCCGGGCCGCGAGGCCCGGCTCCCCGCTGCGCACGCCCGGCATGGTCCCGATGCTCGCCGTCTTCCTCGCCACGGGAGCCGTCTTCGGCTCGATGGAGGTCGTCACGATCGGCTTCGTGGACGGCCCGGCGGCGGGTGCGGTGCTGGCCCTCCAGGCCGCCGGCTCGTGTCTGGCGGGCCTCGCGTACGGCCGGGCCCGCCGCACGGCCCGGCTGCGGACCTGCCTGGCCGCGATGACGGTCCTCATGGCACTGCCGCTGCTCGCCGCGGCCGGCACCGGCTCGCTGCTCGCCGTGGCGGGCGCGCTGCTGATCGCCGGGATGGCGACGGCGCCGACCATGGTGACCGGGATGGGCGCGATCCAGCGCCTCACCCCCGAGGGGCGGCTGAACGAGGGCATGACCCTGGCCGTGACGGCGCTGCTCGGCGGGATCGCGGCCGGTTCGGCGGCGGGCGGCTGGACGGTGGAGCTGGCGGGCGCCGCCCACGGCTATGCGATCCCGGTGACGGCCGCCGCGCTGGCACTGGCGCTGACGCTGCTGCCGGCGGGCACCACGAAGACCGTCGCCAGGAGGCGACAGATTTCGTCGCCCACGATAGACAAAACTTGTCGCCCGGCGTAGACTGCCGTCGTGAAAAAACGAGATCTACTCCGAGAGCTCCGGGCAATCGCGGCGGAGAAAGGGGCGGAACTCGTTCTCGCGAGACAGGGCGGCAGCCATGAGGTCTATGCCCTGGGGGGCCAGAGACTCATCGTCCCGCGGCACAACGAGATCGCTGAGGGAACGGCCCGGAGCATCATCCGAGCCGCGAAGGGAGAGTGATCGATCGAATGCGGGGCCCGTCGCAACCGGGCCCCTGCCCGATCAGCCCCGCACTCCACCTTCGGCGACGGGAAGAGAGAAGGAAGGGAAGGAGGAACACGGATTGGAACCGCAGAAGGCGAAGACGACGACGTACCACGCGACTGCCGGCCACGACGGCAAGTGGTGGACGGTCAGCTTGCACGACCTTCCCGAAGGATACGGAGGCGCTACCCAAGGACGTACCTGGCGCGAGGCCGAGCGCATGGCACGTGAGGCGATCGCTCTGCTCCTCGACGTCGAAAGCGACAGCTTCGAAGTCGTCATGCTTCCCGCTGACCCGGAGATGGCAGCCGCCGTCATCAAGGCGGAGGAAGCGAGGGAGGCAGCCGAGACCGCAGCCCGTCGAGCAGCCGAGGCCCTGGCCCAGGCGGCTCGTGTGCTGGTCGATCATGCCGTGACCGTGCGAGACGCGGGGGCCATGCTCAATGTCTCATATCAGCAGGTCGCCAAGCTCGCTCCCAGAACCGCCAAATAGCCGGCCCGAAGGGTTCGCTTCGAACAGAGGCCCCATCCTCTTGCCCGGGGGTGGGGCCTCGTCCCTTCGCAGGCTCGCCCGCTCGGACCACAGCGCCCGAGCACAGGTACCCGGCTCCCTCGACGCGACGTAGGCGACGACGCCGGCAGTCCTTCCGTCTTCACCTCCGTTCACCACACCCGTAGATTGCCGACTCCTGACATGACCACCGATCGCACGCCCGCGCCGGGCACACTGCCGTCCGTCCCCCTCGCCGAGGCCCGCGCTCAGCTGTCCAAGCTGGTCACGCTCGCCGAGTACACCGGGCAGGTCACCGCCCTCACTCGCTACGGGCAGCCGGTCGCCGCGATCGTCCCCGCGAGGCTCCTGCCACTCCTCGCCGGGGCCGCCGCGGGTCCCGCTCCCATCGACCCCGCGTTCTCCGCAGCCGTCCAGGCTCACGCCGCTACCATCACCGGCACCTCCCACGAGGAGAACGCCGAGATCCTCGACGAGCTGCGCCGGGATGACGACGCCGCCCAGTGATCGTCATCGATGCGTCCGCCCCGGCCGACCGCCCATCACGACCGGATTCGCCGCCGCACGCCGCTCCCGCGGCATGCGGAAGACCCCCTGCCCTGGCGAAGTTCTCGCAGGTCAGAGGGTCTTTGCTCACATGGGATGAG
The DNA here is from genome assembly GCF_003097515.1 of Streptomyces tirandamycinicus. NCBI lineage: Bacteria > Bacillati > Actinomycetota > Actinomycetes > Kitasatosporales > Streptomycetaceae > Streptomyces > Streptomyces tirandamycinicus. Next base: position 2,223,635 of record NZ_CP029188.1, read on the forward strand.
TGGAGATGGCGGGAATCGAACCCGCGTCCAACGGTGCGGAACCAGGGCTTCTCCGTGTGCAGTCCGCTGCGATTTTCTCAGCCCCGGAGATCACGCGAACAAGTCTCCGACGGGCTCAGTCACTGCTTGTTGTCCCTCTACACCCCGTGACCGGGTCTAGAGGTGGAGTTCCCTAGCTGATGCCAGGATCCGGGTCGGGAACGCCCCCGGGCTGACACTTCGCGAGTCGCTACTTAGGCAGCGAGGGCGAAGGAATCGCGCTTGGTGTTGGCGATTATTGGTTGCGACATATGGTTTACGAGATCATTGCCGCTTCCTCGACACGCTTCCCCTGCTTCGACATCCGCTGTCGAAACCGATCATCCCCATGTTGATTTTTCAATGCCTGCCCTCTCGGGGAGGGCAGGAGCCATCGTACGTGACCAACGCGCGAACGTGCCAGCGTATTCCGCGCGTCCGGCCCGGACCGGTGCTGCGGACCGGTGCTGCGGCCGTGCTGCGGACCGGCGGCGCGGCACGCCCGCGGCCGGTGGTGCGGTCGGTCCCGGCCCGGCAGAGGCGCGGCGCCCGCGCCCGGCCGGCGTCTCGGCGGCCTGGTCGGGCCTGGTCGGGCCTGGTCCGGCCGGGGTACGGGGCCCGGCGCACGTGTGCGGCTCAGGCCCGCTGGCGCCGCCGCGCCGCGGACATCGCCCGGTCGGCCTCGCGACGGTCCTGCTTCTCCCGCAGGGTCTGCCGCTTGTCGTACTCCTTCTTGCCCTTCGCCAGGGCGATCTCGACCTTGGCCCGGCCGTCCTTGAAGTACAGGGCGAGCGGCACGATGGTGTGGCCCGTCTCCTGGGACTTGGACTCCAGCTTGTCGATCTCCTCCCGGTGCAGCAGCAGCTTCCGCTTCCGCCGGGCGCTGTGGTTGGTCCAGGTGCCCTGGCTGTACTCCGGCACATGGACGTTGTGCAGCCACGCCTCGTGGTCGTGGATGTCGACGAACCCGTCAGCCAGCGAGGCCCGCCCCTGACGCAGCGACTTCACCTCGGTACCCATCAGCACGAGACCGCACTCGTAGGTGTCGAGGATGTGGTAGTCGTGCCGCGCCTTCTTGTTCTGCGCGATCAGCTTGCGCCCTTTTTCCTTAGCCATAGTGCGGTCATTTTCGCACTACGACCCGGCTCCGAGGCCACTCAATACCGTCCGGGCCCGCTCCTCGGCACGCTCGCTCACGGCCAGGTCCGGGACGATGCCCCGGCCGTCCACGTCGTGACCGGCCGGAGTGCGGTAGTGGCCCACGGTGAGCTCGGCGACGGAACCGTCGGGCAGCTGCTCGGGCATCTGCACCGATCCCTTCCCGAAGGTGCGGGCGCCGACGGTGACGGCGCGCCCCCGGTCCTTCAGGGCGCCCGTGACCAGCTCGGCCGCGCTCATCGTGCCGCCGTCCACCAGCGCCACGACCGGCCGGCCGGTGTCCCCGCCCGGACTGGCGTAGAGCGCCTTCTGCTCACCGCGCACGTCGTAGGTGGCGACCAGGCCGCCGTCCAGGAAGGCGGACGCCGCCGTGACGGCCTCGGAGACCAGCCCGCCGCTGTTGCCCCGCAGGTCCAGCAGGACACCGGCACCCTCCGGTGCCGACTCCACCGCCTGCCGCACCCGCTCCCCGGCGCCCTTGGTGAAGGCCTCGACCTTGATCAGCACGGCCTCGCCCTCGAGCTTCCTGACGGTGACGGCCTCGGTGGCGAGCCGGGCCCGGCGCACCGTCCGGCTCCAGGCGCGGTCGCCGCGCTGCAGCCCCAGCACCACGGACGAGCCCGCGCCGGCGCTCCCGCCGTCACCGCGCAGCAGCCGGACGACCTCGCTGACCGGCCGCCCGTCTATCCGGGCCCCGTCGACCGTGCGCAACTGGTCGCCGACGCGGATGCCGGCCAGGTCCGCCGGACCGCCGTGCTGCAGCCGGGCGACCTCGACCCGGCCGTCCGCACCGCGCCTGGCCCACAGCCCGACGCCGGTGTAGGAGCCGTCGAGGGCGCGCGCGAACTCCTCGTACTCGCCCTTGTCGTACACGGCGCCCCAGCGGTCCCCGCTGCGGCTGACGACCTCTTCCGCGGCCTTGGCGCCGGACTTGCCGTCCGCGGCGGCCTCGGCGGCGGCGCGTGCGATCTCGTCGCGGTCGACCGTGGCGGCGGCCGCGCGCACGCGCGGCTCGGGCGGCTCGTCCTCGGCGCGGGGCAGCAGGCCTGTCGCGGAACCGGTGGCGAGCGCGCTCGCGAACACCAGCGTCAGGATCGCCCCGTGGCGCAGGCCACGGGGCACCTTGGATGATCCAGGGCCCAACATGGCGCCCACTCTAGGACAAGCGAAGGGCGCCGTAGGGCTGTTGACCCGTACGGCGCCCGGGGCGCTCGTCACACCTTCAGGTACTTGCGCAACGCGATGAAAGCGGCCATGGAGGGCATCAGCAGCCCGATCACCAGGACGAGCGGCAGTACCGCTATCACCGCGTCCCAGCCGATGAAGTTGACCAACGGCATCTTCTCGGAGAGCGCCAGCCCGCCGTCGATGAGGAAGTACCGGCCGACCAGCAGCATCACGCAGGCCACCAGGCCGCCGAGCAGTCCGGCGAAGGCGGCCTCCATGATGAACGGCATCTGGATGTAGAAGCTGGACGCTCCGACGAGCCGCATGATCCCCGTCTCCCGCCGCCGGCTGAACGCCGACACCCGCACGGTGTTGACGATCAGCATCAGCGCGATGACCAGCATCAGCCCCATGATGAAGAGGGCGGCGACGTTCATGCCCCGCATCATGTTGAAGAGGTTCTCCAGGATGCCGCGCTGGTCCTGGATGGACTGGACCCCGTCGCGGCCGGCGAACGCGGTCGCCACCACCTTGTACTTCTCCGGGTCCTTCAGCTTGACCCGGAACGACTCCTGCATCTGGTCGGGCGTGATGACCGTGGCGATGGCGGTGTCGCTGTACTGCTCGCGGTAGTGCTTGTAGGCCTCGTCGGCGCTCTCGTGGTGGACCTTCTCGACGATGGCCATGTCCTGGAGGTCGGACTTGATCTGCTCCCGCTGCTCGGCGGTGACGGCACCCTTCGAGCACTGCTCGTCCGTCTCCGCGTCGTTCTTGTTGCAGAGGTAGATGGAGACGTTGACCTTGTCGTACCAGAAGTCCTTCATGGTGCTGACCTGTTCACGCATGAGCAGGGCGCCACCGAAGAGGGCGAGCGACAGGGCCACGGAGACGATCACCGCGAAGGTCATCGTCAGGTTGCGGCGGAGACCGACGCCGATCTCCGACAGTACGAACTGGGCGCGCATGGCGAGTGTTTCAGCCTTTCCTCTACCTGCTCAGTGCCTGCTCAGTGCTGGTAGCCGTAGACACCGCGCGCCTGGTCGCGTACGAGCCGGCCCTGTTCGAGCTCGATGACGCGCTTGCGCATCTGGTCGACGATGTTCTGGTCGTGGGTCGCCATCACCACCGTGGTTCCGGTCCGGTTGATCCGGTCCAGCAGTTTCATGATGCCGACGGAGGTCTGGGGGTCGAGGTTTCCGGTCGGCTCGTCCGCGATCAGCAGCATGGGGCGGTTGACGAAGGCACGGGCGATCGCCACGCGCTGCTGCTCACCGCCGGAGAGCTCCCCAGGCATCCGCTCCTCCTTGCCGCCGAGACCGACGAGGTCGAGGACCTGGGGAACGGCCTTGCGGATCTCTCCGCGCGGCTTGCCGATGACCTCCTGCGCGAAGGCGACGTTCTGGGCGACGGTCTTGTTCGGCAGCAGGCGGAAGTCCTGGAAGACGGTGCCCAGCTGCCGGCGCATGTGCGGCACCTTCCAGTTGGACAGGCGCGCGAGGTCCTTGCCGAGGACGTGCACCTGCCCCTGGCTGGCACGCTCCTCGCGGAGGACCAGCCGCAGGAAGGTCGACTTGCCGGAGCCGGACGAGCCCACGAGGAAGACGAACTCGCCCTTCTCGATCTCCAGGGAGACATCGCGAAGGGCTGGACGGTTCTGCTTGGGGTAGCTCTTGGAGACGCTGTCGAATCGGATCACGGATGCACCACGGTCGGCCGGGAGTATGTGTGCGTGACCATACGCGAACGAGGATGGCGCGTGCAGTCACCGCCCGGAGTTGCGCGATTTGTCGGATTGATAGCGCCCTTTCGCCTCCGCTGCCGGCCCCCGGAACAGGCCTGATCCGACGGGGCGCGCCGAATCGCCCGCGAGCTGGCACAGTGGTACCCGGGAACGAACACGGTTCCCGGAGCGTTGCGCGGAGAGACACGCGGAGAAGCATCGGGGAACCACCGGGGAACGCCGGAAGAACGGACTCCGCCGGCGGCTCCGCCGCGCGGGAGGAGGAGAGCGCATGACCTACGACCGACTGGTGTGCGCCAACTGCGCCGCGCCCGTCGCGGAGGGCCGCTGCCCCGTCTGCCGGGCCAGTCGCGAGCGCCTGCAGCAGAACGGCCCCTTCGCGGGCCTGAACCCTGCGGCGCTGGTGGCGCTGCTGGTGGTCCTGGTTGCGGCGCTGGCACTCCTGGCGCACCAGACCGCCGCCTGACGCACCGGCCGAGCCGAATCAGGCACCGAATCAGGCACCGCATCCGCGCAGGAATACACAGAAGCGCACGGGAACGCGCGGGAACGCACAGGGGCCCGGAGAGCCGAACGGCTCTCCGGGCCCCTGTCGCATGCCGTGACGAGTCACCGGCGCAGGTCAGATCCGATCCCGTGGATCAGTGACAAGCTGGCCCGGTCAGACAGCGGCGCGGCCGCCGACGAGGCGGGGCAGCATACGGAAGCCGATGCCACCGGCGATCATCGTCGCGGCACCGACCAGCAGGAACGTGGTCTCGGCGGCGCCGGTCTCGGCCAGCTCCTCCTTGGCCTCGCCCTGCTCCACCGGCTGCGAGCCGACGGAGTCGGTGTCGGTGTTGTCGGCGCACTCGGCACCCTCGACGCTCACGGTGCAGCCGTCGGAGCCGCCGTCGCCGCCACCGGTTGCGACGGAGCCACCGGCAGTCGCACTGGAGCCGCCGGTGCTGGAGGAACCGCCGGTGCTGGAGGAACCGCCGGTGCTGGAGGAACCGCCGGTGGTCGCGGGGTCACCCGTGGTGGAACCGCCCTGGTCACCGCCAGTGGCGTTACCGCCGGAGTTGCCATTGCCGCCAACCTGACCGGCGTCCGCACCGCCAACCTGACCGGCGTCCGCACCGCCAACCTGACCCTCGTCGACGCCGCCAACCTGACCGGCGTCCGCGCCACCAACCTGACCGGCGTCCGCACCGCCAACCTGACCGGCGTCCGCGCCACCAACCTGACCGGCGTCCGCACCGCCAACCTGACCCTCGTCGACGCCGCCGAGAGCACCGCCATCGCCCTCGTCATCCTGGATGCCGAGACCGATCTCGGCACCCTCCTGTGTCACCTCGGCCCTGGCACTCAGGCCACCGACGCCGACATCGATGCCAACGGCCTGGGCGGCACCCGCGGCGGTCAGGGAGGCACCGGCGGCGATCACCGCGCCGGCGGCTATGCGCGCGACGCGAACCCGCGTCTTCTTGGTCATCTGCTGCTACCCCCAGTAGCTCATTCGTTTGTAGTGCAGCGTCAGGGGCGGCGACCGTTCAGGGGTTGCGTTTCCACTCCCCTGCTCACACCCGCCCCACAGGTACGCATGCCGCGCGTCAGCCTTCCCAGTTTCCGCGGACGCGTCAAGTTTCATTGCGCGCGCAATGCCCGAAATGGGGCCAGTTGCCCGAGGCGGGAGCAGATAACTGTGACGTAAGCGAGGAACTACCACTTGCTCAAAGCCAGTTGCCTTATCGACAAAGCGAGCCGCCAGCGGCTTTTCACTTCCCGCCCGCGAATCACGGGAACGGCAACCGGCGTCCCTCAGGGTCGATCGGATGGGCCCTGAGTGAGCCGACGAAGGCCGTCCAGGCGGCCGCTCCGAACACGACCGCGGGGCCATGGGGGTTCTTGCTGTCCCGGACGGGGACGAAGGCTGTGCAGAGGTCGCCGACTTCGAGGCATTCGCCGCTGCTGCCGCCGCTGTAGCTGGACTTGCGCCACTTCGGGGCGGTGTCGGCGGCGGGGGTGACGTGCTCACTGCTGTGCATGCTCGTACTCCTCCGCGACGGTCCTGATCAGAGCCAGGGACTCGCGGTGCGAGAGCGCGTCCCCCAAGGCGTGATCGTAGACCGCCTGGCACTCGCGCACCACGGAGAGCACTTCGAGCACCCGGCCCGTCTTCAGGGCTTCGACATAGGCGACGGGAGGGAGGTCGTCGAACCACATAAGCGAGACGAAGCCTTCCAGGAGCGAGTGGAGGCCCAGGGAGAACGGCAGGACATGCACCCGGATCCGACGACTCTCGCCCAAGTCGGCAATATGGCGCAGCTGTTCGCTCATGACTTTCGGACACCCGGCGCCCCTCCGCAGCACCGCCTCGTCCAGCAGCGCCCAGAACACCGGTGAATGGAAGTCGTCGAGAATGCGGGCGCGTGCGAGTCGTGTACCGAGGAGCCTGTCGCGTTCGGCCTCCGTCTTGGACGGGAAGCCCGAGCTCAGCACCTCCCGTGCGTACGACTCCGTTTGCAGGACGCCCGGTACCAGCTTCGGCGCGTACTCCCGGATCACCTTCGCCTGGCGCTCCAGTTCCAGCGCCTCCGCGAAGTGTTCAGCGACCTTGCCCTCCTTCAGCGACGGCAGGAACCGCTCGAAGAAGCCGCCGCTGTCCATCACGCGGTCCAGTCGCCGCGCGTCCTCCACGTCCGGTCTGCGCCTGCCCGCCTCGATGTGCGCGATATGGGTGCGGGACATGACCACCCGCCGGCTCAGCTCCTCCTGGGTGAGTCCGGCCGCCTCACGACGGCGCTTCAGCTCGGCCCCGTAGGTCTCACGGGACTTCGGGTTGTCCTCGATCGCCATGCCCAACTCCCCCGGTGCGAAGCCGTCGTCGCCTCTCGTCGGCCGCTACCGAGCGTAGTGCATTCCCTTTCTTTCCGTGACCGGTACGGGTGGCGGTGAAGGGACGGAGACCGGCCCGGAGCGCGGGGTGGGGAGTGTGGCGCTCCGGGCCGGCCATGAGGCCCGCGTCAGCCGCGGGCACTGCCGGGAAGGGCGGCCGGAACCTGCCCGACATGGGCAGGGGCCGGCCGCCCCGGCGGGCCGTGACGTACTCAGGTGCCGGGCGTCGGCCCGTTCACCGGCCGTCCGTCAGCGGCCTGCGGGATGGCACAGGGTCAGGCGCTGCTGGCCGTACCCGCGCTGCTGAAGCATCCCGACGGCGTGGAGATGGAGCTGCCGGTCGCGGCGGTGCCCACCGTGCTGCCGGGCGAGTGGGACGCCGGCAGGACCTCCAGTTCCGGCGCCTCCTGGTCGAGGCGCAGGTCGAGTGCCGGGCCGGAGACCGGGGTGATGTCGTTCATGATTCCTCCTGTGTGACGGTGTGTGCGGATGTCCGCCGGTGAGCCGGCGGCGGCCGACGGCGGCGTGTCCGGGGACCTGCCGCGGCCGTCCGGGCCGGCGGGGCGAACGGCTCGTGGCCGCAGCCCGTGCCGTCCGCCGGTTCAGTGGCTGCTGGCGGTCGACGCGCTGCTGGCCGAGGCGGCGGGGCAGGACGCGCAGCTGATGCTTCCCGCGCTGCCGAGGGTGCTGCTCGGGGCGTGCCCGGCCGGCAGCACCTCCAGCTCGGGGGGTTCACCCTCCAGTACGAGTTCCAGTACGTCGGTGTCGGGCAACCTGTCCATGCCGTGTCCTCTCCTTTCCTCTCCTGCTCCTCGTACGACGACCGGCGTCGCCGCCGGATCGTCCGCCGAGGGCCGCCGGCCGGGACCCGGTGCCCCGGCCGGCCGTGGTGCGGGTGCGCTACTTGGAGCTCAGGGTGCTCGCGCACCCCCAGGTCATGGCCGGGCAGGAACCGGAGCCGACGGTGGCGGCGCAGGAGACGTTCCCGGCCGAGTACTCCTCGGGGAGCACCTCCAGTTCGGGCATCTCCTGGTCCAGACGCAGGTCGAGGTCGTTCATTGCGGACTCCTGTCGTGTGGTGGGTGGTTCGGTGGTGGTGCGGCTCCGGAGGTCCGGAGCCGTGGCCGGGTCCCGGCGGGCCCGACGCGGGCGATCTGCGTCAGCCGGAGCTGCTGGCCGTGCCGACGGTGCCGATGGAGCCCCCGGGGCAGGAGAGGGATCCGGCCGTGCCGGCGGATCCGGCGCAGGAGCCCGCGGACTGGGTGTCGGGGAGCACCTCGACCTCGGGGCTCTCCTGCTCGATGCGCAGATCGAGTTCGTTCATCACGCTGTTCCTTTCGTGATCTTCAGGCTGCGGTCCCGGACGGGGCCGCTACGGCGCCCTTGACGGACGCCGGGTCTCGGGGCCCGCTAGGGGGCGGTGGTGCCGGGGGGCGCGGCGGGATGCGCCGGATGCACCGGGAGTGGCGAGGGGGGATCGGAGCGCTCCGCCCGTGCCGCCACCCGTCCGAGAACGGCCTCTTCGAGGGGGAGGAAGCCGAGCCGGTTGAGCGTCATGTGCATCTGCATCAGCAGCAGGCGCGAGGCGACCGCGTCGGGGTCGACGGCCAGAGCGCGTCGCACGCCGTCCGCGAGGTCGCGGCCCAGCGCGTCGGCGGCGGCGGGCAGCGCGGGGACTGACCCGGCGTCGGCGGCGGGCAGGGCTACGGGCACGGCGCCGGCGGTGGAGGCTGGACCGACATCGGTGTGGGCATGGGCATCGGCAGCGGCAGAGCAGGACCCGGCACGGGCGGAGGACCGGGCACGGGCGGAGGTGGTGAGGGGCCGTGCTGCGGGCTCCCGGCCACCGATGGGCGGTCGCGCGCCCGCCGCCCACCGTTCGGCGATCCGCTCCGTCTCCTGAAGCCAGGCCGGGTCCCCGGCGAGGAGGCCCGTCCAGTGGCCCCAGTGCAGCCGCCAGATCCGCTCGCGCTGACTCCGGCCCAGCGTGCCCAGGCAGGACCGCATCACCCGCACCGCGAGGTGTGCCCTGGCCGTGCGGTCCGCTCCGGTCGCCCGTACCGCGTCCAGGCCCAGCTCACTGCTTGCCTGGAAGACCTCCTCGGCGATGTCGACGGCCGGAGGGGAGCCGTAGTAGTGGTGCTCCCTGCCGTAGACGCCCAGGCTGAGCCGGCGACTGCCGTGACCGGGCAGGCCCTCCTCCGCCCGCGGGTGCAGCCGCTCGACCTCCCCCCGGGCGGGCGGGGGGACGTGCTCCTTCCACAGGGCGCGGCCGGCCTCCCAGCAGTCGTCGAGCACGGCCGGGGTGCCCAGGAAGCGCACCCGCAGATGCGGGCCGCTCGCGTCGGCGTAGCGGAGGAAGAACCACCGCCGGACGCCCGCGCGCTCGGCCGCCTCGACCCAGGCCGGGACCAGGCCGGTCAGCAGGAGTTCGCCGTCCCGGTGCCCGGCGTGGTGGACTCGGGCGTACAGCCATTCCTCGGTGGCCATCTCAGCACCGCCCCCGGTCCGTGCCCGGTGCCGGGCGGGCGAAGTGCACGCAGTGCTCCACCGCACGGGCGCCGGGGCCCTCCCCGGCGGGGCGGCGCGGCAGGCACTCGGTGAACACCACCACCGTGTCCGGCCGTTCGGTGAGGCGGTCCAGCAGGTCCAGGCCGGTGGGGGAGGCGAAGGCCAGCCACAGCGGCTTGCGGGCCCGGTCCCCGCGCCGCGGGGCGCCGTTCTCCCCTCTGACGTACACCTCGGCGGGCATGCCGTGTTCCCGCCGCCAGGCGTCGACCCGTTCCAGGAAGTCCGCCGTTTCCTCGCCCGGTTCCCGGCGCGGTACCTGGGACGCCTCCATCCGCCACCGCGCCCGCCGGACCGCCGCACCCGCCACGACGTGCCGGGCCGACACGCCGGGTCCCGTCTCCGACGGGTCGTCCGGGCGGGTGCCGTCGGCGAGACCCGGGGGAAGCCACCAGGGGTCGGCCAGGACCAGCAGGAACCGGGCCGCTCCCCCCACCAGATGGCACGGGACGGTGCCGAGGTAGACGGGGGCCACCGGTGTGCCGCTCCGGCGGCGCAGTTCCAGGGCGTTCTCCCGGCTGTCGTGGACCAGGTCCAGCGCCTCCAGCGGTACGCCCGGGCCGGACCGGCGCGGCGCGGTGGGCCAGTGCAGCGACGCGGGAAGGACGCCGCAGCTGTCCCCCTGGAGGGGATTGACCTCGCGGGCCGGGACGAACTCCAGGCACTCGGCGTCCGGATGAAGCGTGCGCGCCCAGGCCCGGAGCCGTTCGGCGAAGCCCGCCCCGCGCGGGCCGCCGGCGGAGTCGTACAGCCGGTGGAAACGGGCGATCAGCCCTCCCATGCCCGAGGAGACCTGGTTGACGACGAGGAGCGGGCCGTCGGCGGGCTCCTCGCAGTCCTGGAAGACGACCGCGACCGAGGGCAGGCAACTCGACCGCCCCGGACGGGCGGGGCGAGGGCGGGCGGTACCCGGCGCGACTCCGGAGGGGGCTCCGGAGGGGGCTCCGGAGGGGGCTCCGAGAGCGCCGGGGCCGCTCGGTCCCACGGAGACGCCGGGACCGCCGGGGCCGCTCGGTCCCACGGAGACGCCGGGACCGCCGGGGCCGCTCGGTCCCACGGAGACGCCGGGACCGCCGGGAACACCGGGAACGCCGAATGCGGCCAGTTCCTGAAGGAAGCCGAACACGTCGTCGCAGACACCGTCCTCGCCGAACCGCGCCACGAACGCGTCGGTGAGCGCCTGGTACTCGGGAGACACCCGCAGGCTGTCGCACGCGGCCCGGGCATGGCGCCGCAGCACCGTGGCCCGCTCGTCGTCCCGCGGGCGGGCCGGGAGGGTGCCGGCCCGGTCCTCGTAGACCAGGGTCACCTCGCGCAGCGGCCAGTCGTCGGCGGCGCCGAGCGCGTCGAGGGCCTCCTCCAGTGCCTCGCGCAGCCGCACCAGGCCGGCGGCCCGGGCCGCCGGGCAGCCGCCGGCGATGGCCGACAGCTCGCGCGCGGCGGTCAGCAGCCGCCCGGCCGCCCGGTGGTCCGACGGGTCCCGGGACGCGGCCAGTGCCGCGGCGAGCCAGTCCAGAAGCCGGTCCTGCGGGCAGGGGTCGTCGACGTCCAGCAGACCGGCCTCCAGGTACCGGGCCAGCCGGACGGCGGGCAGCCCCCGCGGATCCCGCAGGGCGGCGGACAGGTCCTCCCTTCCGCTCGCGTCCAGGACCTCGTCGTCCGACCAGGCCCAGCCGTCGGTCACCGACTGCCGTGGCTCGCTCAGCCGGGCGGTGGGGCCCGCGGTGCGCAGGGAGCCGTTGACCCGCCAGCGGACCAGGCCGCGCACCCCGTCCCGGACGGCCGCCGCCCGCAGCAGCACCCGCCCTGCCAGGGGGTGCAGGCCGACCCGTACCCGTGCGCCGTGGTCCGCTCCGGGGACGGCGACATGGGTGAGCGAGGACAGCGGACTGGCCTTCAGCGCGGACCGTACGGCGTACCCGTACGCGGTGAGGCGTTCCCCTCGGTCCAGCGGCCGCCCGTCCGGCTGCCGTACGCGACGCGAGAACACGGGCGAGACCAGTGCCAGCGCACCGGACACGGCGGGCAGGCCCATGAGGTGCCGCAGCGTCCGCTCCTCGGCCGCCTCCGCGGCCCCGGCGCGCAGCCGAAGCGACTGCCGCAGCCCGGCGAGGTCCCCGGCGCGTTCCGCCCAGCGATCCAGTGCCGCAGTCTCCCTTCCCTTCGGCGCGAGTGCCTCGCGGACCTGCGCGAGCAGCTCCGGTGTCACGGGGTGCGGGCGCCCGGCGTGCGCCGCCCTCCGCCAGCGCAGCACCGACCGGCGCGCGCCGGTGGCCGCCATCAGCGGTACGGCGTCGTACAGCAGCCCGGTCACCGCCGGTGCCAGGGCGGCCAGTTCCCGGCGGGCCGCGGCGATCCGGTCCAGGACCTCGGCGACCTCCTCGGCGGCCAGCGGTGCCACGGCGGCTGCCGGAAGTCCGGCGACCCTGCTCAGGGCCGGGCCCTCGGCCAGGGGGTGTCCGGCGGCGGGCGGAGGTGCGGTCGCGGACTGGGGCGCCATGGCGGGCTGAGCCGCCGTCGTGGACTGAGGCTCCATGGCGGGCTGAGCCGCCGTCGCGGACTGCCTCTCGGTCGAGGTCGTCATCACACGCCCCCGAACAGCGCCAGCAGCGAGCGCACGCAGAAGACCGCGACGAGCAGCGCGTAGGCCAGGCAGACGACTCCGAACACCTGGTAGCGCAGTTGCCGGGAGCGGCTGCGGACGGCGAGCCAGCTCGGCGGCGGCTGCCGCAGCACCCGGCACCGCAGCGCGGTGAAGGCGCGCGAGCGCAGGTTCAGTGTGCCCATGGCCGACTCCAGCGCGTGGTACCCGTCGGTGGGGAGCAGCGGGTTCAGGTTCGCCAGCAGCAGGCCGATCTGCAGCCAGACCATCAGCAGGGAGAGCTGCCCGAACTGCCCGTCGGCGTACAGCGACAGCGCCGACCAGCCGCCCAGCCACAGCACGTCCTGGGCCACCCCGGCCAGGGCGATGACCACCCGCGACCCTCGGCCGGGGAGCCGGTGCGCGTCGGTGCGGTCCACATAGGCCACGGGGACCAGGTAGAAGAGGAGGCCGACGCCGATCTCCCGGACGGGGACGCCGTAGTAGCGGCACGCCAGCCCGTGGGCCAGTTCGTGCAGCGCGGTCTGCAGCAGCATGCTGCAGACGACGACCGTCCAGCCCCACACCGGGAGGGACAGGGCCGGACCGCCGGAGGCGAGGGGAGCGGCGAGCGCCGATCCGGCCCCCCAGACGGCGAGGACGGCGGCGGCGGTCCACAGGACGCCGAAGGGCAGCGGCGCGCGGCGGAGCAGCGCGGCGGGCGGATCCAGCACGGCGCGGACCCCGGAGCCCACCAGCGGCCGGCGTGGCATATGGCTGCGGCGGGCGAAGCGCACGGCCGAGGCGTCCCGGCCGCCGTCCGGGGGCACGGTCAGCAGTCCGGCGGCGCGCAGCTCACCCAGGAAGTCCAGCACCACCTGCCGGGTGGAGCCGTCACCGCGTCCCGCGCCCGAGGCGCGGGCGGCGAACTCCCGTCCGGTCATGGAGCCGTCGAGGGCCGTGAGGATCGCGGCCCCGCTCCTCGACAGCCGGGTGTAGTGGCCGCTGACGGGGTCGTAGGCGAGCGGTTCGTGGTGCAGACCCTCGGTGATCTCGACGTCGGGGCGCATGGCCGGGCGTTCGGTGTCGAGCCAGGACGGCTCGGCGGTGCCGGAGGCGACGCCGGTGGACGGGCCGGCCATCACCGCTCCCCGGTCCGGTCGGCCGGGGCCGGGGCCGACCGGACCCGGTGGGGGGACCCGAGGGCCAGTCCGATCAGTTGTGCCCGGCCGGATCCGTCGATGCCCAGATGGGTGCGTCCCGCCGCACCGAGCACACCGGCGAACACGGAGCCGGCGGCTCCGAGGGAGAGGGCCGCGAGCCAGGTGGCGTGGGCCAGTGCCGCGCCGCGCGCCAGCAGCAGCCGGTGGCCCCCCGCCCCGTGCCGTTCGGCGGCCGTCGCCAGGTCGCCGTGCACCACCACCAGGGCCGGGGCATCGCCGAACTCCAGTTGCAGCACCAGGTCGGCGAGCGGCGGCAGGACGACGTGCGGCTCGGGCTCCAGCCGCCGCGCCCCGGGCGCATAGCGGTGGCAGCCGTCCGGAACGCCGAGGAGTCGCTGCACCAGTACGGTCGCGGACGGCGCCGGCAGTGTGGGGAAGGCCGGTCGCCACAGCCGCTCGTCCTGCTCGAAGGCGTACCCGAGGGCCTGGACGAGGACGTCCCCGTCCAGGGGTTCGGGGGCCCAGTGCCGCTGGGCGGTGCGGCGGCGCAGCGCGTGGACCGGGTCGCCGGGCAGCGGCGGAGCCGCGCCGGGCCGGAAGTCGTCGGCGGTGGCGGTGGCGGTGGCCGACCGTGAGGCGGCCCGGGTGGCGGACGTGGTGACGGCACCGGGCGCGGTGGCGGGTGCGGTGGCGGATGCGGTGACGGTGGCGGACGTGGTGGGCGGTGCGGCCAGCAGCTCCTCGGTGAGCCGGGCCGTGTCGATCAGCGGCACGAGCCGCTCCCTTCGTCGTGGAGCCGCACGGCGGCGGTGATGAGCGCGGGCCCGGCGGCGCCCACCAGGAGTTCCCGGTGCCGTTGCAGGGGGTGGGGGTCGAGCAGGCCGTGCGCCAGCCCGATCGCCCGGGCCGTGAGAGCCAGTTGGGCCAGTGCGCATCCGGTGTCGAGGTTCCCCACGCGGTAGGCGAACGGACCGTACTTCCGGGCGACGCGGCCGATGTCCGAGGCGAGGACCAGGTGCACGCCGGGCCGTGTCCCGCCGTCCGCGGCTTCCCCGCCCAGTGCCTCGATGAGAGTGCCGAGGTGGTCGGTGTGGGGGTGCATGGCGGTGAGCGCGTGGTCGGCGGCGTCGTAGTAGTGGACGCCGTCGGGGAGGCCGGGGACACCCCGGAGCAGCGCGTAGACATGGGGCGAGCCCAGGTTTCCGCCGGTCGGGGCCCAGCGGTTGACCCGGCCGGGGTCGCCGGCCTCGCCCTCGTCGCCGGGGCCGCGCAGCCCGGCGGTGAAGCGCATCAGGGCCGCCAGGGCCTCCGGCCACGGCGGCGGTTCCGCGACCGCGGCGAGCTTCTCCAGGTCCGCCAGGGATGCCTCGGGCAGCGGATGCCGCGGATTGTTGGGGTACCTCAGCCGCTCGAACTGGAGCCCGACGTTCTCCGGGCGGAAGTGGTGCTGGTGCGCCTTGGGGTTGACCAGATGCCGGGGTGGGAAGGCCACGGCGTGCTCGTAGTGCAGCGGCCCGTCGTCCGGCAGGGGATCGGTGCGGCCTTCGGCGGTCGGGTAGCAGGTGCGGCAGCCGGCGTCGGGAGTCAGTTTGTACGTGGTGGTCGAGCTGTCCGCGAGGTCCACGACGAGCTGCCCGCCGAGGGACTGGACCGGCTCGCCCCGCAGCAGCAGGGCCCTCAGCTCCTCGGCGATCAGTCCGGCTGCGGTCGCCGCGCCCGAGGTGGGGGCCACGGCCAGGAAACCTTCGGGTGGCAGCGGCCGGAGCGCGACGGCGGCACGGGCGCAGTGCGCGCAGGCGGTCGCCGACGGGTCGACCAGCGGCCCCACGGCGACCCGTCCGTCCCGCTCGTCAGCCAGCAGCAGCCGGATGCCCAGCCGGGCGCTCTGCTCGACGATCCGGTCGACCGTCGCACGGGGCGCCGCGAGGTCGGCGACGACCAGTGCTTCCTCAGGTGCCTCCTCGCCGGGCGCGAGCGGGAGCACATCGGTGATCCCGAGGTCGGCCAGTGCCGTCCGCAGCGGCTGCCGCCAGGACGCCCGTACGCTCAGCCGCACCCGGGCCCGGGCCGCGGCGAGCGCCGCATGGCTGGAGTGGGGGTGGACGCGGGCGCAGTCCAGCGTCCGCGACATCCAGACCGCGGCCGGCCCCGACGGCCCGTCGCCCTCCGGCGGGGGTACGGCCTGCGCCGCGTCCTCCAGCACCCCCGCGAAGTAGAGGGTGGCGACGGCCTGGTGGACGGCCGATTCGCTCCATCCGGTCGCCTGGGCCAGCGCGGCGGCGTCCCGGCTGCCGTCCAGGAGGGGCAGCAGGAGCCGCCGGAGGGCCGCGGCCGACGCGCCGCGCAGATGCTGGCGTTCGGCGCCCCCGTCGATGACCACGCCGTCGGGTGTGTCGACGACATGGAGCCCCCGGCAGAGCTGCGGGCGGGCGGGAAGGCGGAACTGGGGATCGCTGCTCACGGCCGCGGCGACGACCGCCGCGGGCGTGCCGCGCTGTCCCGGGTCGCCGGCGAGGGTGCTCACCGCTCGCCTCCCGCCGCGGGGCCCGTGGTGAGCGGCAGCTCGTCGGCCAGCCGCCGCCAGCCGTCGTCCGGGTCCACCGGCGGCCCGCACTCCGGGCAGCCGTGGACGCCGATGACGGTGTCGGAGAACAGCGACCGGCTCAGCATGTTGTAGAAGGTCACCTGCCCGGGTACGGCGCCGTCCCCGGTGCGGTAGCGGGTGAGCAGGTCCACGGCGAGACCGGCCGCGATCATGGCCTGCGCGTCGGTGAACCCGGCGATCCCGTGGCCGGGGTCGGCCGCCCTCGACTCCTGCAGGGCCCGGGTGACCTCGCGCCCCCGTTCGTGCTGGGCCCGGCGCCGGGTGTAGCAGGAGTGGCAGGGGCCCTCGCCCGGCACCACCAGGGGACCGATCCTGATGAGGGGGAACTCCTGGACGACCGGGAGCCAGGTCGTGCGGCACACGCCGTGCAGCCGGGCGACCCCTTCCAGGAGGGTGGGTTCGTCCCGCCAGAGGGCGAGCACGCGGAGCGCGGTGTGGGGCCACTCGGCGGACCGGCTGCCGAGGGCGTCGGCGGTGGCGGAGGGCCAGTCGGTGAGCGCGGTCAGGTGGTCGGCGACCCTCCTGCCGAACGTCCCGGTCCACAGGATGTGCGCGGGTGCGGTGGTGAACGGCACGGCGGTTCTCTCCTAGGCGAAGGGCTGCGGGTGGGGGTTGAGTTCGTGTTCCGGGTGGCTGGTGAGCCCCATCGCGGCCGGTGCCCGGTAGAGCCGGGGGTGCGCCAGGTACCGGTTGCGGTGCACGAAGGACAGCGGCATCAGCTGCGGTACGACGACCCGTACCGAGCGGAGTCCGGCGCGCCGGGCCTCCTCCGTGGTCAGCTCCACGGCGATCACCTCGGCGTCCACCGCGGCCAGCCGCTCCACCAGCCAGGACAGGTGCCGTGCGGGAGGGCCGGCCGGTGCGCGCGGCAGGTCCGCGGGCACCCGGGTGGCGCGCGGCCCGCTCAGCAGGAAGCCGAAGGCGTCGCGCCGCTCGGGGCGGCCCATGTGGAGGGCGCCGTGCAGGACGCTGGTGAAGTCCCGCGGGTCCTCGGGGACGGTGTGCGGTGCCTGCAGGGCGATGCGCGAGGAGGCCGCCTCCCGGTAGATCTTGCGGATGACCTCGGCGGGGTCGGTCCCGGTCGCGCACATCACGAGCTGGCCCAGGGTGTCGTTGTGGTCGCTGAGCACGACCGCGTAGACGGTGGGCACGCCCACGTCCGTGGTGGCGTCGTAGAAGCGGTACTCCACGAAGCCGTCCCTGACCCGCCGGTGCTGCTCCCGCAGGGACGGCTCGCCGGTGACGTCGATCTCCGGCAGTTCGAGGCGCTGCAGCCACACCAGTGCGATCGCGTCGCGTTCGATCGCCTCGCAGATCCCGTTCACCAGGGCCTGGTGCAGATCCGAGTGGATCGCGCAGCCGGTCGAGATGGGATTGGCGATCCGCTCCCCGATCGCCTCGTGCGCGGTGAACAGCCAGACATAGGACGCGGGGATCCAGACCGGGCGGCTCCGGGTGAGCGACCAGCCGCGAACCCAGCGCTGCGGCAGCGAGGTGTCGGGGCGGATCAGCCAGTTCGCTTCTTCGGACAGCTCCGTGTCCGAGCAGCGAGGGAGCGCGTCGAGGTCGACCGCCTCGTCGCCGAGCTCGTCCGCGGTCGCCCAGCGCACCAGTTGCGGCTGGTAGAAGGAGTTGGTGTAGCGCTCCAGGGCCTCGGCGACGCTGATCAGCCGGGCCCGCTCGGGGTCGGTGCCGCCTCCGGCGCCGTCCAGTCCCCGGGGCTGGGCGGGGATGTCGGACCAGAGCGCGGTGGGGTCGCCGATGGACGAGACGAAGACCGAGTACGGGGGCTCGCCCGGCAGGTTGGGAAGGAGCTGGGACCCGCGCACCGGCCGCCCGGCAGGCCCGACGACGGCCTCCAGCCGCCGGAGCCCGGCGAGGTCGTCCTCCGTCCCGCCGTCCCCCCGGTCCGCGGCGGCGGTCCGGTCATCCCTCGCACGTGCATCCAGCACTGGCTGCCTCCTGTCCTCTGCATGCGCAGCGATCGGCTGAAGCCAACCGGTGGGCCGGTGGAGGAGGCATCACGCGTCGGGGGTGAAACGCGTTCCGGGGGCTGGACGGCGCGAGGGTGACGGGGCATCACCCGCCGTGCGGGAGCGCGGTGACGGGCACCCGGCGCCGGGCTCCGCCGCGGTCGGGCACTCCCGCCCGGGCAACACAGCGGCCGGGCAACACTTCGGCCGGGCACCCCCGCCCCGGACACCCCGGCGCCAGGCAACACCGCGGCCGGCCACCCCCACCCCGGACACCCCGCGGCCGGTCACCCCCGCCCCCGGGCACACCGCGCCGGGCGCCGCTTCGGCGGTCGGGGGGCGCGGGCCCGGGGCCGGCCGGCCCCCGTGCGGGATCAGCCCCGGGGACTGATCAGGCCGCGCTCCGCGGCGACCCGGACCGCGTCCCGTCTGCGGCCGACCTGCAGCTTGCGGTAGACGGCCTGTACCTGCGTCTTGACGGTGTTGAGGGAGACATGGCGGCGGTCGGCGATCTCGTCCAGCGTCAGGCCGAGCGGCAGCAGCCGCAGGACGTCGAGCTCACTGCGGGTGAGCGGGTCGGCGACCGCCTGCGGCCCGGCGCCCGGTGCGTCCGGCCCTGCGGGGAACGGCGAAGCGGGTGACGTGACGGGTGAGGGGGTGGGTGACGCGCCGGGTGACCGGGCGGGTGACCGGGCAGCGTCACCCGCGGGCCCCGGGAGGGACGCTCCCCCGCCGGCGCGCCCCAGTCCCGGCGGGAGGAGGATGTCGCCCCCCGGCGCGGGCCCCGCCGCGTGGGCCTGCGCGGCTGCCGCGTACCTCCGGGCGGTGGAGGCCGCGCCCATGTCCTCGTACCAGCGGGCCGCCTTGCCCAGCAGCCGGCTCACCTCGGGCCAGCCGTACCGCTCGGCGAGCTCCCTCGAGAGCACCCCGCGCATCAGCGGATTGGGCAGCCGGTAGGTCCACTCGTCGTCGCGCACCAGCAGGTCGTGCTCGGTGGACAGCCTCCGCAGCACCCGGTTGAGGTCGGCCCGGCCGGTCAGGGCGCGCAGCAGGGACGCGCTGAACTCGCCGAGCAGACTGGTGCGCAGCAGCACGTCCTGGTCGTCCGCGGGCATCGGGTCGAGCAGTTCCGACAGCAGGAAGTCGGAGCAGTGGCGGATGGCCTGGGACCACCCCTCGAGGCAGGAGCGGGGATCATTGCCCCGGACCGGATTGACCGAGGCGTAGCGGACCGCCAGCGCCCAGCCCCCCGAGCAGCGGACCACGGCGGCGACCTGGTCGTCACCGGCCTTCGCTCCGTGCGCCCGGAACAGTGCGGCCGTCTCCGCATGGGTGAACGCGAGGTCGGCGCCTCTGATCTCGGTGAGCTCGCCGCCCGCGCGGAGCTTGTGGAGCGGCAGGTCGGGTTCTCTCCGGCCGGCGAGCACCACGCTCAGGCCGCCCGGTGCGTAGCGGGCGAACTGCAGCAGGGCGCTGCGCGCGGGCCCGGGCCGCAGTTCGTGGAAGGCGTCGACGACCAGGACGAGCGGATGCGGATGCCCGGAGACCTCGTCCAGCAGGGCGGGGACGCTCACCCCGTCGCTGAAGCGGAGCCCCTCGCCGCCCCGGGCCGCGGTGGCGCGGGCCAGGGCCGCGGCGAGGTGGGTGAGGAGCCGGGGTACATGGTTGTCATCGGCGTCGAGTGTGAGCCACGCGGGCTCGCCCAGCGGCAGCGATCGGGCCCAGGAGGCCAGCAGCGCGCTCTTGCCGGCCCCCGGCGGACCGACCACGAGGGTGAGTCGTCTGGTCACTCCCGTGTCGAGCGTCCGGAACAGCCGGGGACGGTCCAGAAGGGGGCCGAGCACGGGCGGTATGAGTCGTGTGTGGAGCACGGAATGGGCGCCTTCTGCGGAGGGCCCGCTGCCGCTGTGCCCGACCATCCTTGCCTCTCCTGCGAATCGTGGCAGTGCCTGGCGGAACGTCCGCCGCCAACTGCTTCCGGCCGCCCACCGGTGAGGGACCGCCGATGACGCTGCTGCCGCACAAACAATAAGCAAACCTTCCCGCTCTGGCGGCCTTTCCTGAACTTCTCTTTGTCAACCGGAGAGACTTCGCTTAAGGAACCGCGCCACCGGTTTAGGATTCACCCATTTCCCGTTGCATGGAAGTGCGGGTTGTGCCGCATTTCCGCCCGCCGACATCCCCGGATCCGATTCACCTCAGGACCGGATTCACTACGGAAAGTGTCCGGCCGGAAGCACGGCGTGGCGCACGAGGCGCCATGCGGGCCCGATTCACCCCGAATGGGCGGGCCCTACTATGCATTCCCTGTGAATCTAACAATTCCACGGACACTTCGAGGCCCACCCCATACCATCTGGTTCCCCGACGGAGGCGAGGAGGCCCGGCCGGCCATCGCACAGCTCGGGCCGAGGGGCAGCAACCCTTCAGGCGATCGCATCAGCAAATCCCCTATGCGGTGCCCTATATGACAGCCCGGCAGGCCCGGCCATACGGCCCCACTAGGGAAGGTTGAGAACGATTCCGGCTTCATGCGCACCCGGAATGCCGCTTCACTGTACGGCGAAAGGGGTGCCGAACGCATAAGTGACGGCGGGCACACCGGGCGGATAGCGAGCGGATGCCGCACCTGCCCGTCCGCTGCCGGCGGGACTGCGCGGGGGCGCCGGTCGTCGCAAGCACCTCTGTGTGGGGAGGTGCGGACGTGCAGCCCCGGCGCAGCCGGCCCAGGGCGCGCCAACGGCTTGCGCCCGGATTCGAGAATCTATCCGTGAGCCCTTGGCAGCGCAGGGTGAACTCGGCTTTCTTGAGGAGGAATTGAGTTTACGTAAGCTGCTTGCGGGGTGGGCCCTCGGCGATGTCGATGTCGATGTCGATGTCGATGTTCACCGGGGTCGGCGCTGGAGAAGGCGCCGGCGCCGGCGAGGGCTTCTGCGTGGCCGCGCCGTCAGAGGGACGGGGCCACCGTCCGGCGCGCCCGCCCGAACGCGACCGGCGCACGCGAACGGGGAAGGGGGAACGGGGAAGGGGAACTGGGACAGCGAACAGGGAACGGCGGACGGCCGCGTCCCCCGATGGGGGCGCGGCCGTCGCGTGCGGCTGCTGCCGCTACTTCTCCCGCTGCTTCCGCCAGCGGATGCCCGCCTCCAGGAAGCCGTCGATCTCTCCGTCGAGCACCGACTGCGGGTTGCCGACCTCGAACTCCGTACGCAGGTCCTTGACCATCTGGTACGGGTGCAGGACGTACGACCTCATCTGGTTGCCCCAGGAGTTGCCGCCGTCACCCTTGAGAGCGTCCATCTTGGCCTGCTCCTCCTGGCGGCGGCGCTCGAGGAGCTTGGCCTGGAGGACGTTCATCGCGCTCGCCTTGTTCTGGATCTGGGAGCGCTCGTTCTGGCAGGAGACCACGATGCCGGTCGGGATGTGGGTGATGCGGACCGCCGAGTCCGTCGTGTTGACGCCCTGGCCGCCCGGACCGGAGGCGCGGTAGACGTCGACGCGCAGCTCGGACTCGTCGATGTCGACGTGGTCGGACTGCTCGACGACGGGGAGGACCTCGACACCGGCGAAGGACGTCTGGCGGCGGCCCTGGTTGTCGAACGGGGAGATGCGGACCAGGCGGTGCGTGCCCTGCTCCACCGACAGCGTGCCGTAGGCGTACGGCGCCTTCACGACGAAGGTGGTCGACTTGATGCCGGCCTCCTCCGCGTACGAGGTCTCGTAGACCTCCGTGCCGTAGCCGTGGCGCTCGGCCCAGCGCAGGTACATGCGCTGAAGCTGCTCGGCGAAGTCGGCGGCGTCGACTCCGCCGGCCTCGGCCCGGATGTTGACCAGCGCCTCACGCTCGTCGTACTCACCGGAGAGGAGGGTGCGGACCTCCATCTCGTCCAGCGCCTTCCGGACGGCTTCAAGCTCGGCCTCGGCCTCCGCGCGGGTGTCCGGGTCGTCCTCGGCCTCGGCGAGCTCGAAGAGCACCTCGAGGTCGTCGATCCGTCCGCGGAGCGCCTCCGTCTTGCGGACCTCGGCCTGCAGGTGCGAGAGCCTGCTGGTGATCTTCTGCGCCGCCTCGGGGTCGTCCCAGAGGGACGGCGCCGCCGCCTGCTCCTCGAGCACGGCGATGTCTGCCCTCATCCTGTCGAGGTCCAGGACGGCCTCGATCGACCCCATGGTCGAGGAGAGGGACTTCAGCTCTTCGGATACATCGACGACTGCCACGCGTCCAAGGGTAACGGCATCGCGCGGAACGCCCGTCGCGCCTGTGGACAACGGGCGCCGGGCGCCCGGCGTCGGCGACAGGAGGGCGGCTCTCACCCGGCCTCGGGTCACGGGCCGCCGGCTTCCGGCCTCGCGCCTCGCGCCTCGGGCCTCGGGCCTCGGGCCTCGGGCCTCGGGCCTCGGGTGACCGTCCCCGGAGCCACGGGCCGCCGGCCCCGGGACCCGGACCCCGGGTCACCGGCCCGGGGCCTCGAACGGGTTCGAGACCCGAGGGCCGTAGGTCGCGTCAGGGCTGCGCCGGGGCCGACTGCTCGGAGTCCGCGGGCGGTGCGGAGGGCTCGTCGCCGCTCGTCGCCAGCCAGCCGCCGACGCCCGCCGCGGCCAGCACCAGGCCCGCGACGCCGAGCGTGATCCGGCGTCTGCGGACGGCGCCGGCCCTGTGCCGGGCGGAGCCGGGGCGGCGGCGCTGGCCGGGTGCGCGCGGGGCGCGGGCGGTGCCGCGGGCGCCGCCCGCCAGTTCGTCGGGGCCGGGGACGCGCATCGAGGTGTGGGTGTCCCGGTTGGAGTCCGTGGCCGAGCTGCGGACCAGCGGGACGGCCCCGCGGCGGCGCGGTTCGGCCGGCCGCGCCGCGTACTCGACCTCCTCGTAGGGCTCGGTGGGCCCGGCGTCCGGCTCGTCCACGTCGAGCGGCGGCATCCCCGCCAGCAGCGGCAGCAGGTCGTGCAGCCGGGCGGCCAGCTCGGAGGCGCGCAGACGGGAGGCGGGTGCCTTGGCCAGGCACTGGACGACCAGCTGCCACAGCTCGTCCGGGACCCCGGGCAGCGGGACGACGGTCTCCGTGACATGGCGGCGCAGTACGGCGCCCGGGTGCCCGCCGCCGAACGGGGTGAAGCCGGCGAGCAGCTCGTACAGCACGGTCGCGAGGGCGTAGATGTCCACGGCGGCGCGCGGAGGCAGGCCCTCGACGATCTCCGGGGCCAGGTAGTCCGGCGTACCGATGATCTTGGTCGCCTTGGTGCGGCGCGGCGTGTCGATCAGCTTGGCCACGCCGAAGTCGGTGAGCAGGGCCGGGTGGGCGCCGCCGGGACCGAGCGGGCCCTCCATGTCCAGCAGGATGTTCTCCGGCTTGACGTCGCGGTGGACGACGCCGGCGGCGTGGGCCGCCGCGAGTCCCTCGGCGACGTCCGCGACGATCGCGACGGCGGCCGCGGGCGCGAGCCTGCGCTCCCGGTCGAGCCTGGTCCGCAGGTCGGTACCGCGGACGAGGTCCATGACGAGGGCCAGGTCGCTGCCGTCCACGACGAGGTCGCGCACGCCGACGACGCGGGGGTGGTCGAGTCCGAGCAGGGCCGTGCGCTCCCGGACGAACCTCCCGACCAGCTCCTGGTCGGAGGCGAGGTCCTCGCGCAGCAGCTTGATGGCGACGGGGCCCTCGGGCCCTTCGCCGAGCCACACCGTGCCCGCACTGCCCCGGCCCAGGATCTGATGGGCCGTGTACCGGCTGCCGATATTCCGTGCCAAGACTGCTCCCTCAGCGGCTGGCGTTGCCCATCAAACTACGCGGGTGTCGGGGGGCCTCGTGCCCCGGAGGGGCCAACCGTCACCTCTGCGGGGCTTTTTCCTCCGCCGAAGTCGACATGGCGACAAAAGGGCGCGACGGAGGGATCACGCGCAGGGCGGGCTACTGACCGGCGCCGGGGCCCGTCGCGCCGGTACCGGACGTGCCCCCGCTCAGCTCCGAGATCCAGTCGGTCACGCCCGACACGGCGTCACCGATGGCCTCCCAGTAGCTCTTGCCCTGGGCGATCCAGCTCTGCAGCGGGGTCAGCTCCCAGATCAGCCAGCCCGCCACGAAGAGCAGAAGCAGCGTGAACAGGCAGCCCTTGAGACAGCCGAGACCCGGGATGCGCATGGGGTTGGCGCTGCGCTGCCGGGGCGGGCGCGGCTCGCGCGGCGGCCGCTGGGGGGCCTGGCGGGGCGGTGGCTGCTGCCGCGGCGCACTCCGGCGCTGCGGCTGCGGTGCGTAATTCTGCTGCGGTGCGTGCTGCTGCGAGGGCGGGGCGTACTGCTGCTGCGGGGGCTGGGGCTGGGGACGGCGGCCCTGCTGCTGGTACGGCTGCTGCGGCTGCTGCGGGGCCGGGCGGCGCTGCGGACGGCGGCGCAGGGGGTCCTCGCTCGGGTCCAGGTACTGGACCTGGGTCTGCTCGTTGCGGTCCCGGGCCGCCTGCAGCTGGGACTGCCAAGGGTGCGGCCCGTCGTTCTGCGGAGGGCCGTCGGGGCGCGGGGGCACGGGCGGCATGACCGCGGTGCGGTCCCCCGCGGCGCCCGCAGGGCCCGCAGGGGACGAGTGCGGCAGGACGCTGGTCGCGGCGCTCGGGTCGTACGAGCCGTCGCCGCCCTGGTGGAACGAGGCGGCGTTGTGCGGCAGCACCTGGGTGGGGTCGGCCGCACCCGGCATGCCGGGGACGGTGGCCGGCGACGGGTCGGGCGCGAGCAGGGCCCCGACGCCTTCCGCGGCCTCGATCTGCGCGGGCGTGGCGTGCACGCCGACACCGGCGGCGACGACCCGCAGGGCCCGGGCCAGGTTCGCGGCGCTCGGCCGCTCGCCCGGCTCCTTGCGCAGACAGCGCTCGATGACCGTCCACAGCGGGCCGGGAACGGTGGAGGGACGCCGGGGCTCCTCGCTGAGGTGGCGGTGGAGCACTTCCAGCGCCGTGCCCCCGCCGAACGGCGGGCGGCCCGTGACCAGCTCGTACATCATGATCCCGGCGCCGTAGACATCCACGGCGGACGTCTGCGGGCGGCCCTCAGCGGACTCGGGCGCGACATACGCGGGGGTTCCGACGAACTCGTGCGTACGGGTCAGCCCCGGGGAGTCGGCGAGGCGCGCGATCCCGAAGTCGGTGAGCATCGGGTGCATCTCGCCGTCCCGCTCGGCGAGCAGCACATTGGCCGGCTTGAGGTCGCGGTGGACCACGCCGTCGTCGTGGCTGGCGGCGAGCGCGTCCGCGATCTGGGCGGTCAGCAGGGCGGCCGCGACCGGGCTGAACGGCCCGTTGTCGCGGATGTAGCGGTGCAGGTCGGGGCCGTCGACGAGATCCATCACCAGGGCCAGGACATCGCCCTCCACGACCAGGTCGCGGGTGCGCACGATGTTCGGGTGGGTCAGCCGGAGGAGGACGGACCGCTCGCGCAGGAAGCGCATCACGACGTCCGCGTCGTTCGCGAGCTCCTCCTTGAGGACCTTGATCGCGACGGTCTCGCCGGGCCGGCCG
Source organism: Streptomyces tirandamycinicus (assembly GCF_003097515.1). Taxonomy (NCBI): domain Bacteria; kingdom Bacillati; phylum Actinomycetota; class Actinomycetes; order Kitasatosporales; family Streptomycetaceae; genus Streptomyces; species Streptomyces tirandamycinicus. Next base: position 2,248,977 of record NZ_CP029188.1, read on the forward strand.
GGCACGGCCGCGTCGGCGCCCGGGATCTCGCTCCCCCCGAGCGCCGCCGCGCCGGGGGAGACGCCCATGCGGGCCCGCCAGACGGTGCCCGTGGCGCCGCGGCCGAGCGGCTCCTCGAGCAGGTATTTGCTCCCTACCGGCCGCACGTCATGCGCTCCCTGCTGATCGTCGTCGGAACGTCGGTGCAACGTCGTTCCTGGTGGTTCCGTCTCCCCGGTCCATGGTCGGCTCCGTCCGGGTGTCCGACCCACTGTAGTGCCGCCGATCGGGTCACCGAAGTGATCGGAGGATCGCCGACTAAGACGCCCGGAACGCCCCGCCGGTTGCCGAACGGCCGTGCACCGAGCGGCAGAGACGATCCCAACCAGGCACTTTTGGGCCCAGAGGCGACCAATCAAGATCACTTGAAGCCGGGCCCCGGGCGCGATGTCCGTGACGGATGCGAGGATGCCTCCAGCACGGAGCCGTGGGGCCGGGAGAGCCCCCCGGCCGTGCCGACCTGCCGGGTGGGGGGAATCACAGGGCGGCTCCCCTGCCGGGCACCCCGCGCAGAAGGGACCGCTGACGGCGATGCAGATCCGGCTGACCGTCCTCGCGCCGCGCAGCGGCCAGTCCTCGCAGGGCGCCACGCGCGCGTGCGACGTGCTCGTCACCGCCCCCGCGGGTACGGCGCTGGCGGCGGTCGCCTCGGCGCTGGCCGCGGCCGCCTCGGGGCCGGAGACCCCGGCGTCCGGGACGGTCGTGCTCTACGCGGGCCGGGAGCGGCTCGACGCCCAGCGGTGCGCACTGGGCGAGCCGCCGCTCGTCGACGGGGCGGTGCTGTCGCTGCAGACGCCGGGCGAGGACGAGGCGGCGGACCACGAGGGGGCGGCGGAGCGGACGCAGCTCCATGTGGTCGCGGGCCCGGACGCGGGCGGGGTCCATCTGCTGCACGAGGGCCGTATCCGGATCGGGCGCGCGGCGGAGGCTGACGTACCGCTGGACGACCCGGACGTCTCACGGCTGCACTGCGAGATCACGGTCGCCGAGGACGGCGGGGTCACGGTCGCGGACCTCGGCTCCACGAACGGCACGACGCTGGACGGCGCGGAGGTCGGCCGGCGGCCGGTCCGGCTGGGACCGGGCGCGCTGCTGCGCATCGGCGAGTCCACGCTCCGGCTGGCGGCCTCGCCGGGTTCCGTCTTCCCGCCGGATCCGGGCTCCGCCTTCCCCTCGGATCCGGGCTCCGCCGTTCCGCCGGCCCGGGGTTCCGCTTCCCTACCGGCCCAGGCCTCCGCCGTTCCACCGGCCCGGGGTTCCGGTACCGGCCCGTCGGCTCCCGGTGTCCCGTCACCGGCTTCCTCCGCTCACGACGGCCGTCCGCTGATCGCTCCGGACGGCGAGGGGCATCTGCGGGTGCGCCGCCCCGTACCGGGTCCCGTGCCCGCGGGCGACCGCCCGGGCAGGGTCCCGTCCTGGGCCCGCGAGCGTGCGGCGGCCGAGCGGGAGGCGATCGAGCGCCAGGCGGCCTTCGGGGCGGCCTTCCCACCGGCCTCCCCAGCGACCTCGCTCCGAGGCGACGGCGGCCCGGCCCACGGGCGTGCGGACACGTGGGGCCCGGGGCCCGCGGCCGGGGTGCGGGGCGACCACGGCCCCGCGTCGGCCGGCACGGCCGGAGGGCGTCCGGCGGGCCCGGGCGCGGACCGGGCGGACACCGCGGGGCGTCCGGCGGGCGCGGACCGGGCCGCCCAGCCCGGCCACCACCCTCCGGGCGGCTCCTCCACCTCCCGGGGAAGCGGCCCCGGGCGCACAGGCCAGGGCGCTTCCACCGCGAGCGGTCGCCTCGCGGGCGTCCCGTACGGCGGGGACCACGGTGCGGACCCGGTGCGGCACGACGGACACCAGGGGCACGACGGGCACCAGGGACAAGACAGGCACCGCGGACACGGCGAGCACTACGAGCACCACGAGTACGGCGAGCCCCACAGGCACGACGGACACCAGGGGCACGGCAGACACGTCGAGCACCAGGGGCACCACGGGCACGACGCAGCCGACTCCGCCGCCGCGCCGGGCGCCAGGGCTCCGTACGGCGACGAGCCCGGCCGTGCACCCGCATCCGGCGCGACCACGCACGCCACGGGAGTGGCGGACGGCCTCGGGGTCGCCGGGGGCGGCCCGGCGGGACCGGACGCCGGGCGCGGCGGGCGGCGCAGGCGCGGGATAGGCGCCTGGGCCCGGCGTCTCACCGGGGGCCGCGACGAGTCCGGCCCGCGGGAGGCGGACGGCGCGAGCCTGCCCGCCGCCCCGGAGCGCACCGCCGAGACCTGGCCCGACCCCGCCGCCGTGCTGCTCACCGCCCTCGGCCCGGGACCGCGGCTGTGGGAGCGTGACGCCCGCCACCCCGAATCCCTCGTCGTCCGCCTCGGCACGGCCGACCGCGCGGACACCCCCGCCGTTCCCGTCACCGTGGGCCTTCGGGAGTCGGGATCCCTCGGGCTGGCCGGGCCACGCGACCGGCTCATGGGACTGGCCCGCTCCGTCGTCGCCCAGGCCGCCGCGCTCCACTCGCCGGCGGACCTGGAGATCGTGCTGATCAGCACCGACCGGGTCAGACCGCTGGAGGAGCGCAAGGAGGCGTGGGGCTGGCTCGGCTGGCTGCCGCATCTGCGGCCGGCGCACGGCCAGGACTGCCGGCTGCTCCTCGCCTACGACCGCGACCAGGCCGCGGCCAGGACCGCGGAGCTGACCCGGCGGCTGGACGACGGGCCGCTAGGCCCCGGCTGGCCGAGCGCGGAGCGCCGCGCGGTCGAGCAGGCCGCGGCGCGCCACACGGGGCCGCGCACGCTCGTGGTCCTCGACGGCGACCCCGGATCCGCCGCACTGCGGGAGACCACGGCGCGCCTCGCGGGAGGCGGGGCGGCCGCCGGTATCCATCTCGTCTGCCTTGCCGAGACCCCGCCCGCCTCCCCGCTCTCCCCGGTGGCGGCGACGTACGAGGAGGCCTGTGCGGCGTCACCGGCATTCCGGGAGTGCGGCGCCGTCGGACTGCTCAGCGGCGATGTGGCCACGGCGCTGCGGCTGCTGCGTACGGCCGCGGGACACCCGGCGGGCCACGGCACGGTCGCGGCGGTGGACGGGGTGTCGGCGGCGTGGGCCGAGCGGTTCGGCCGTGCCCTGGCGCCGCTGCGGGCCGACGGGGACGCCCCGGCTCACGGCCGGGGGGTGGCGGCCCCGCTGCCGCGGTCGGCGCGGCTGCTGGACGAACTGGGCCTCGCCCGCGCCACCCCGGCGTCGCTGATGGCCCGCTGGGCGTCCGCCGCTCCCGGCACGGCCGTGCTGGGCGCCGGGCCCGCGGGACCGGTCGCCGTCGACCTCACCTCGGAGGACCCGCATCTGCTCATCGAGGGCCCCGCGGGCAGCGGCCGTACGGAACTGCTCCGCGCGATCGCGGCCTCGCTGGCGGCCGGCGGCCGGCCGGACCGGCTGGGACTGCTGGTCGTGGACGGCGCGGGCGGCGAGCGCGGTGAGGGCCTGACGGCACTGACCGAACTCCCCCACGTCACCGAGCTTCTGGTCGCCTCCGATCCGCTGCGGATGCGTGCGTTCGCCCAGGCGCTCGGCGCGGAGCTCAAGCGGCGGGCGGAGCTGCTGGGCGGGGAGGCGTTCGAGGAGTGGCACACGCGCCGGGAGGTCTCCGAGCGGCTGATCGGCCAGCGCCCGCCCAGCGCCGCCGAAGCCCGGGCGGAGGACAGGGCGGACACGAGGGCTGAGACGAGGAGCGAGGTCCGGGCGGAGGGGCGCGGCGATCTGGAGTCGCCGCCCAGCGGCACGCTCCGGCTCCGCCCGGCGGGCGGGCGTACGAGGACGGACACGAGCGGCGCGACGGAGGCGGCGGGGAGGCCCGGGCCGCTGCCCCGGCTCGTGGTGCTCGTCGACGACTACGACGCCCTGGTCGCCCCGGCGCTCGGCAGTCCGGGCCGCCCCGCGGCGGGCTCCGTCGTCAGGGCGCTGGAGGCGGTGGCCAGGGACGGGCGGCGACTCGGCGTCCACCTGGTGGCGACGTCGGCCCGCCCGGACCGCACCGCGGACACCGAACTGGCCGGCGGCACCCGGCTGAGAGTGGTGCTGGACGCGCCGCCCGTGGCGCCCGGCCCGGGGGATCCGGCGCCCGGGCGCGGCAGGCTCGGCCGTCCGGACGGGAGCGTGACGCCGTTCCAGGGCGGCCGGGTGACCGGCCGTATCCCGAGGACGGCGACCCTGCGTCCCACGGTCGTGGAACTCGAGTGGGAGCGGATGGGCGACCCGCCCGCCCGCCGGCCCGTGCGCGAACTGGGCAACGGGCCCACGGATCTGGCTCTGCTCGCCAGCGCCCTGGACCGTGCCGCCCGCTCCGTCGACGCCGCACCGGTCCCCCCGCTGGCCCCCGCCCGCCCCTGACGCCGGTGGTCGCGGCAGCCCGCCGTACGGGAGCCGCGGGTGGAGAGTGACAGCACGTCACGAGCCCATCACGATCACCCGGTTGGCAGCGGAGGCGGTATTGCCCCATCCGTCCCCCGGGCGTAGACCTGAGCGCACGGACGGATCGGGCGTGGCCTGCGTCATAGCTGCGCCCCTTCGCAGGCGCGCGAGAGACGGGGCAGTGATGCGCACAACTCGCAGAGCTCGGACGACGCGGACGGTTCGGACGGCACAGAGGACTCAGACGGCTCAGGAAGCTCCACCGGCTCCAGCGGCTCCAGCGGCTGGGACGGCCCAGAGGACTCAGCGCACTCGGAGGTCTCGGACGACGCGCGGCTCCGCCGTGGTGGCCCTGGCCGCGCTGGGCGCACTCGCCCTGGCCGGCTGCGGCGGTGACGGCAAGGACGGCGACGGGGGCGCGGCGGACGCGACCAGGGGATCCGATGCCCCGGCGACGGTCGAACTGCCGAGACTGGACGGACAGAAGGTCCAGGTGGCGGCGGTCTGGACGGGGCCGGAACAGGAGAACTTCACCAAGGTCCTCAAGGAGTTCGAGAAGCGCACCGGGGCGTCGGTCACCTTCGTGCCCGCGCAGGACCCGATCGTGAACTTCCTCGGCACGAAGATCGCCGGCGGCAGCCCGCCGGACGTCGCGATGCTCCCCCAGGTCGGCGCCGTCAAGCAGGCGGTGGACCAGAAGTGGGCCAAGCCCCTCGGACCCGAGGTCAGGGCCGAGCTGGCCGAGAACTACACCAAGGGCTGGCAGGACCTCGGTTCGGTGGACGGCACTCCGTACGGCGTGTACTTCAAGGCCGCCAACAAGTCGCTGGTCTGGTACAACAACGCGGTCTTCGAGAACGCCGGCGCCTCCGTGCCGAAGACCTGGAAGGACTTCCTGACAACGGCCGAGACGATCTACGCGTCCGGTGTCACCCCGGTGTCGGTCGGCGGTGCGGACGGCTGGACGCTCACCGACTGGTTCGAGAACGTCTACCTCTCGCAGGCCGGCCCGGAGCAGTACGACCGACTCGCCAAGCACGAGATCAAGTGGACCGACCCGTCCGTCACACGGGCCCTGACCACGCTCGGCGAGCTGTTCGGCAGGCCGCAGCTGATCGCGGGCGGGGCGGACGGCGCGCTGCAGACGGAGTTCCCGACGTCGGTCACCCAGACCTTCACCGGCGGCGACCAGCCCAAGGGCGCGATGGTGTTCGAGGGCGACTTCGTGACCGTCAACATCGCGCAGACCGACGCGAAGATCGGCACCGACGCCAGGGTCTTCCCGTTCCCGGCGGTCGGCGGCGGCCGGCCTCCGGTGGTGACGGGCGGCGACGCGGCGGTGGCCCTGAAGGACACCGAGGGCGCGCAGGCGCTGCTGACGTTCCTGGCCTCCCCCGACGCGGCGCGGATCTGGGCCGGGTCCGGCGGCTTCATCTCGCCGAACAAGGCGCTGGACACCGCCGCGTACCCCGACGACGTGCAGCGGGGCATCGCCGAGGCGCTCATCGCGGCGGGCGACGACTTCCGCTTCGACATGTCGGACCAGATGCCTCAGTCGTTCGGCGGGACGCCCGGCAAGGGCGAGTGGAAGGCCCTCCAGGACTTCCTCAAGAACCCGAAGGACGTCGCCGGCACCCAGGCGCGGCTGGAGGCCGACGCGGCCAAGGCGTACCAGAACTGACGCCGCGATGACGTCCCCCGAGACGTCCGCCGGAAAGGCGGAGGGCACGGCACCCTCCGCCACCGGGGGCGTTGTGCGCAGAAGCGTGACCGGCACCCGGGGTCTCGCCGCGGCCGGCTTCCTGCTGCCCGCGCTGGTGCTGCTCGGCGCGCTCGTGGTCTACCCGATCGGGTACTCGGTGTACCGGTCCTTCCTCGACCGCTCCGGCGAGTCCTTCGCCGGTCTCGGCAACTATGTGGAGATCTTCACCGACGACACCATCCTCACCGCCGTCCGGAACAACGCGATCTGGGTCGTCGTGGCACCGACCGTGGCGACCGCCCTCGGCCTGATGTTCGCGGTGCTGACCGAGCGGGTCCGCTGGGGCACGGCGTTCAAGCTGGTCGTCTTCATGCCGATGGCGATCTCGATGCTGGCCGCGGGCATCATCTTCCGGCTGGTGTACGAGCAGGACCCGGAGCGCGGAGTCGCCAACGCGGTCTGGGTCGGCGTGCACGACACCTTCGCCGAGTCGGCGACCTTCCCCAAGGCCCGGCCGAGACCGGGCCATGAGCTGAAGCCGGCCGGCGGCGGGGCGTTCGTCACCGAGCGGCCGGTACGCGCCGGCAGTCCGGTCGAACTGCCGCTGGTCGGGGTCCCCGCCGGCGGGATGCCGTCCGGTGCCCTGCCGGCGCGGCCGGCACCGGCCGCGGACGACGGCCGGATCACCGGGACCGCCTGGCTCGACTTCACCCGGGGCGGCGGCGGGACGGTGAACGCCGTCGACACCGGAGAACCGGGTCTGAAGGGCATGGTGATCGAGGCGGTCCGGGACGGCCGGGTCGTCGCCACCACCACCGCGGCGGCCGACGGCACGTTCGCGCTGCCGAAGGAGGCGGACGGGGCGTTCGTCCGGCTCCCCGCGAGCAACTTCCGGGAGCCGTACCACGGCGTGGACTGGCTGGGCCCGTCCCTCGTCACCCCGGCCATCATCGGCAGCTACCTCTGGATGTGGGCGGGCTTCGCCATGGTGCTGATCGCCGCGGGGCTGGCGGCGGTGCCGCGTGAACTCCTGGAGGCGGCACGGGTGGACGGCGCCAACGAGTGGCAGGTCTTCCGGAGGGTGACCGTCCCGCTGCTCGCACCGGTCCTGGCGGTCGTTCTCGTCACCCTGATGATCAACGTGCTGAAGATCTTCGACCTGGTGTTCATCATCGCGCCCGGCTCGGCCCAGGACGACGCCAACGTACTGGCGCTCCAGTTGTACCGCTCATCGTTCGGAACGGACGCGCACCTGGGCGTCGGCAGCGCCATCGCCGTACTGCTCCTGCTGCTGGTGATCCCGGTGATGGCCTTCAACATCCGCCGGATCCGAAGGGAGACGCGCCGATGAGCACCGACGGCACCGGCCGCACCGACAGGCCCGGCGGGCCCGGCGGCCCCGCGAGCGGAGCCGGCACCGTCCGGGCGAGACCGTCACTCGCCTCCCGGATCGCCGCCCGCACGGGGGGCGGGGTGCTGCGGATCGTCCTCGTCCTGGTGGGGCTGTTCTGGCTGATGCCGACCGTGGGGCTGCTGCTCTCCTCACTGCGTTCGCCCACCGACATCAACACCAGCGGCTGGTGGCGGGTGTTCACGGCACCGGCGCAGCTCACCACCGAGAACTACGCGCGGCTGCTGCAGAACGAGACCATCACCGGCTCGCTGCTGTCCACCGTCACGATCACCGTGCCCGCGACGGTGCTGGTCGTGGTGATCGGGTCGCTCGCCGGATACGCGTTCGCCTGGATGGAGTTCCCCGGCCGCGACTGGTGGTTCCTGGCCGTGGTCGGGCTGCTCGTCGTCCCCGTGCAGGTGGCGCTCGTCCCCGTGTCGAAGCTGTTCGGCACGATCGGCATCTTCGAGACGACGACGGGTGTGGTGCTCTTCCACGTCGCCTTCGGGCTGCCGTTCGCGATCTTCCTGCTGAGGAACTTCTTCGCGGAGATCCCGAGGGAGCTGCTGGAGGCGGCGCGGCTGGACGGCGCCGGTGAGATCCGGCTGTTCACCCGGGTCGTCCTGCCGCTCGGCGGGCCGGCGATCGCCTCTCTCGGCATCTTCCAGTTCCTCTGGGTGTGGAACGACATGCTGGTCGCGCTGATCTTCGCGGACTCCAAGTCGCCGCCGATCACGGTGGCCCTCCAGCAGCAGGTGCGGCAGTTCGGCAACAACATCGACGTCCTGGCACCGGGGGCGTTCGTGTCCATGCTCGTTCCGCTCGCGGTGTTCTTCGCCTTCCAGCGCCAGTTCGTCGCGGGGGTGATGGCGGGCGCGGTGAAGTGACCGCACCCAAGCCGGGCAGAAGACGCGTACCGGGCTCGCCCGCGAGCAGGGCCCGTACATCCGGTCGGGGCGTCGACCGGATGTACGGGCCCTCCCGCAAGGGCCCTCCCGCACGGGCCGCCCGCACCACATCCGCTCCACACCTGCGCGCAAACGCCCCGACACCTTCGGCCACTAGGACCGGGGTGGCAGCCTTCGTCGTTCCGGGAGAGAAGACATCCATGTCACAGACGAGCGCACAGGTGCAGTTCCCCGACCGGTCCGCGACACCGGTGGGGGACGATCTGCCCCGGCCCACCCGGCTCGATGATGTGAAGGGGTGGTTCCGGCCCGTCGACCAGCTTCTGTTCGACTGGTTCCTGACCCACCAGCAGGACCGGGAGCACGCGGGCGATCTGCTGGAACTCGGTGCCTACCTGGGCAAGAGCGCGATCTTCCTGGGCTCCTACCTGCGCCCCGGCGAGGAGTTCACGGTCTGCGACCTCTGGGACTCGCCCGCGCCGGACTCCTCCAACAGCGCCGAGATGGACCGCTCGTACGCCACACTCACCCGCCGGGCGTTCGAGGCCAACTACCTGTCCTTCCACGACGAGCTGCCGAGCCTCGTCCAGGCACCCACCTCGGTGATCACCTCAAGGGTGCGCCCGGCCAGCTGCCGCTTCGTCCACATCGACGCGTCGCACCTGTACGAGCACGTGCACGGCGACATCCGGGCCGCCGAGCGGCTCCTCACACCCGAGGGCGTCGTCGTCTTCGACGACTTCCGCGCCGAGCACTGCCCCGGAGTCGCGGCCGCCGTATGGGGGGCGGTGGCGACCGCCGGGCTGAGGCCGCTCTGCATCACCGGGACCAAGCTGTACGGCACCTGGGGGGACGCCGGGCAGCTCCGCGGAGAACTGCTCGGCTGGTTGGGGACCCGTACGGACCTCTGGCACGGGGTGGAGGAGGTCGCCGGCGCGCCACTGGTCCGCATCGACGGCCGCAGGGCCCAGGCGCCGGCGCATCCGCGTTCCCGCCACCGGGCGCGACCGGCCGCCGACGGGCAGGCGGACCGGCCGTCGCCCGTACCCGCGACCAGCCCGGCTGCCGCTCCCCCGGCCCGCCGAGGCGGCCCGCCGCGGCTGCGCGGGGTCGTCCGCGATCTGCTGCCGCCGCTGCTGACCCGCGCACTGGTACGGGCGTTCCGCCGGTCCGCATAGGGCCGCGCGCCCGAAGTCGCTCCCGGGCGAGGCGGCGGTCGCCCCGGCAGAGGCGGCGAGGGTGCGTCCCGTACGCCGCGCCCGGACGGCGATGCCGTACGCCGCGCCCGGACAACGAAAGGCGTCCCGTACGCCGCGAGCGGGCCGAGCCCGCCGCGGCCCTCAGGCACGCTCCGTGCGGCGGAGCCCGACCGGCAGTCCGACCGGTAGTCCGACCGGCAGGACGGCCACGACCAGACCGTCGCCGCCGTCGGGGCTCACGTCCAGCCGGTACGGTCGCAGCCCCCGCAGGGCATGGGCCTGCCGGGGCGCGGTTCCGGGCGCCACGGCGGCGGTGTGCTCGGTGCCGAGGAGCGCCGTGCTCAGCCCGATCCGGGTGCGGCCCGCCGGGAACGCCTCGGCGGGGATCCGCACCTCGATCTCCGTACCGGCCCCTCCGGATGCGGGCCGCAGCAGCACGCGGCCCGCCTCCGGGCAGCCGGTGAGCCGCACCGGCCCGGTGCCGAGGGCCCCGAGGTGCGGCAGCGGGGTACGGGCGGTGACGACCAGGGTGCGGCGGGCGGCTCCGGTGCGCCGCCAGTCCGCGGAGACGAGATCGGTGCGCAGCGGCGGGGCCCCGTGCCCGGCCTCGTACCGGAGCACCGAGACCAGCCCGGCCTGGTCACCGGCGCGCACATAGGAGAACCGGAGCCTGAGCCCTGGCCGCAGCCCGGCGAGTACGGCGTCCCCGAGATGGTCCGCGACCAGCCGCCGGACACCGGCGAACACCCGGCGGCGTTCCGGTTCCGGCGCCTTGAGGAAGGCGGGGCCGGTCAGCACGTCGCACTCGTGGGCGAAGTGCCGCAGACGGAAGCCGTCGCCGAGCGGGCCGGGCCCGGTGAACCGGGCGGTGACGGCCATCGCCGCGGCCGTCCCCCTCAGCAGGCCCTCCAGGCCGCCGGGCTCCGCCGCGGCAGCCGCCAGGGCCGCCGGGGAGTTCCGCGCCTCGGGACCGGAACGGCGGACCGGGCCCGTCGCCGCGCCCCCGGCGAAGCGGTAGTCGTAGTCGGCCAGCACGGCGACGCGGCGCGCCCGGAAGAGCGCTTCGAGGGTGAAGGCCTGCTCGGCGAGGCCGACCGGCACGTCCTCGGCGAATCGCAGACCGTGACGCAGCAGCGGCTCGCGGCGGAACAGCTTGGCGGCGGACAGCTCCCAGGCCAGCCCGGGCTCGCCGAGGGGGACGCGATGGCGGGTACGGGCGAAGACGGCGGCCCCCGAGGCCGCGGTCTTGGCGTAGACGACGTCGTGGCCCTTGCTGTCGGCCGCGTGGACCAGCCGGGCGAGGGCTTCCCGGCCGAGGAGGTCGGCCGCGTCGAGGAAGAACAGATAGCGGCCGCGGACACGTTCGAGTGCCTGGTTGGCGGTGTCGGTGCGCCCGACCGCACCCAGGTCGGCAGGCGACGGCGACCGGGCGGCACCGGACGAGGCCCACGGCTGGTCGTGCGGCGGGGCGTGCGGCGCGTGCGACGGCGCCGGGCCTGCACCGTCCGGCGGCGACTGCGGCGGCCCGCCCGTGACCAGCACCTCGATCCGGGCCGCGCCGATGGTCTGGCCCGCGAGGGAGGCCAGGCAGCGGCCGAGACGCGGCCGGCCGTCCTCGCGGACCGCGACCACGACGGTGACGTCGGGCGCCTCCGCACCGGCGGGTGCCTTCGTACCGGCAAGTGCCTCCGCACCGGCGAGTGCCTTCGTACCGTCCGGATCCCCGGGGACGGCCGGGATCCCGGCCGTGCTCGACGAGCTCATGGCGACCTCCACACCCGCGGGCACCTCCGCGCCCGCCCGCCACAGCAACGACCCGGTCACCGGGGGAGCTACGCGCCGAGCAGCCGATCACCCACCCGGCGGAGCGCGACTCGGGCGCGACTCGGGCGCGCGGCGGGCGCGGACCGACGCCGGCGGGCGCGGACCGACGCCGGCGGGCCGGTCATGGCCGGGCACCGGCCCCGCGTGTCAGCCGCAGGTGCGCGCCGGCCCCGCGTGTCAGCCGCGGGCGAGCACCGGCCAGGGCACCGGCCCCGCGTGTCAGCCGCGGGTGAGCGCCGCGACCACCGATGCGGCGAGATCGTCCAGATACCCCTCGGGCAGGTCGCCGCGCACGACCACCAGCCGCCAGTACAGCGGGCCGAGGATCAGGTCCACGGCGCGGTCCGGGTCGGCCGTCTCCGGAAGCTCTCCCCGCGCCACGGCGTCCCGGACGACGAGCGCCGCGACTCCCTGCCGGCCGTCGAGCAGCGCGGCCCTGATCGTGTCCGCGATCTCCGGGTTGCGGGCGGCCTCGACCAGCAGATCGGGGATGACCTGCGAGGCCACGGGGTGGCGCAGCGCGTGCGAGGCCACTTCGAGGAGTGCGCGGACGTCCCCGTACAGCGAGCCGGTGGCCGGTGCGGGAAGGCCCTGGGCGGCGACGGCCGAGACCAGGTCGAGGACGAGGGAGAGCTTGGACTTCCAGCGCCGGTAGACGGCGGTCTTGCCGACTCCCGCCCGCCGGGCGATGCCCTCGATCGACATACGGGCGAAGCCGACCGCGGCGAGTTCCTCGAAGACGGCGGAGCGGATCGCCTCGGTCACGTCCTCCCGGAGCACTGCGGCTCCCGCGGGGGCGCGTCGGGTGCGGGGGTCCGTGGTCATGGCCAGGAGCATACCCGTGACGACGAGACGGTTGCGTTGCGACGTGGACCGCCCTAGTCTCGGCGTAGCGACGATACGGGCCCGTCCCAACGCATACGTATCGGCCCCACATGTGTGCGCCGGCCCGCGGTGCGCGCGTCGGCCCGACACCTGCGCGTCGGTTCGAGGTCGGCACATCGGCCCGGCCCATGCGTCTCGGCCGCACCCCGCACCCCTGGCGCTTCCGTATCGGACGCACCCCCCGACCTCGGCGAAGGCGAGCGAGTGACCAGCGTGAGCAGTCCCACGACCAGACCGCCGAAACCACCGGCGACGGACTCCCCCAGCCTCGGCGAACTCGCCGCCCGGCACGGCCTGACCGTGAGCGGTGCGCGGCCGCCGCTCGGCACGTACATCGCCCAGCTCTGGTCCCGGCGGCACTTCATCGGCGCCTTCGCCACCGCGCGCCTCACCGCCCAGTACAGCCAGGCGAAGCTCGGCCAGGTCTGGCAGCTGATGACCCCGCTGCTCAACGCGGCCGTGTACTACTTCGTCTTCGGCGTGCTCCTGGGCACCGCGAGGCGCATCCCGGACTTCGTGCCGTTCCTGGTCACGGGGGTGTTCGTGTGGACCTTCACGGCCAACTCCATCACCGCAGGCACCCGTGCCGTCTCGGGCAACATCGGCCTCGTCCAGGCCCTGCACTTCCCCCGCGCCGTGCTCCCCATCGGGCTCGCCCTGCAGCAACTCCAGCAACTGATGTTCTCCATGGGCGCCCTGGCCGTCATCCTGATGTGCTTCGGCGAGTTCCCGAAGCCCTCCTGGCTGCTGGCCGTGCCCGCCCTCGCGCTCCAGGCCGTCTTCAGCACCGGCATCGCGATGGCCGCCGCCCGGCTCGCCGCCCGCACCCCCGACATCGCGCAGCTGATGCCCTTCCTGCTGCGCACCTGGATGTACGTGTCCGGCGTGATGTGGAGCATCCCGATGGTGCTCAAGCACCTGGACCTGCCCGAGCCCGTGGTCCTGGCCCTGCGGTGCAACCCCGTGGCCGTCTACATCGACCTCGTGCGCTACGCGCTCATCGACAGCTACACCAAGGCCCAGTTGCCGCCGCACGTCTGGGCACTCGCCCTCGGCTGGGCCGTACTCCTCGGAGTGGGCGGCTTCGTGTACTTCTGGAAGGCGGAGGAGCGGTACGGCCGTGGCTGAGACAGCGATCGACCGGACGGCGGGGCCGGCGGACACGACCCCGGCCGGGAAGACCACCGCCGGGAACACCCCGGCCGAAGGAACCCCGCCCGAAGGAACCCCGACCGTGGTGGTGGACGACGTCCACATCACCTACCGGGTCAACGGCGCGAGGACCGGCCGTGGCGCCGCCACCGCCGCGCTGAGCCGCATCCTCTCCCGCCGTCCGGGCCGGGACGGCGGCCGCGAGGTCCACGCGGTCAGGGGCGTCAGTTTCGCCGCGTACCAGGGCGAGGCCATCGGGCTGATCGGCTCCAACGGCTCGGGCAAGTCCACTCTGCTGAAGGCGATCGCCGGCCTGCTGCCGACGGCCGGGGGCACGATCTACACCCGTGGCCAGCCCTCGCTGCTCGGGGTCAACGCGGCGCTGATGGGCGATCTGACCGGCGAGCGCAACGTCATCCTCGGCGGCCTCGCGATGGGCATGACCCGCGACGAGATCCACGACCGCTACGAGGAGATCGTGGACTTCTCCGGAATCAACGACAAGGGCGACTTCATCTCGCTGCCCATGCGGACGTACTCCTCCGGCATGGGTGCCCGGCTGCGCTTCTCCATCGCCGCCGCCAAGAGCCACGACGTCCTGCTGATCGACGAGGCGCTGGCGACCGGCGACGCCGGGTTCCAGCAGCGCAGCCGGCAGCGGATCGCCGAGCTGCGCGAGGAGGCGGGCACGGTCTTCCTGGTCAGCCACAGCAACTCCGCGATCACCACCAGCTGTGACCGGGCGCTGTGGCTGGAGTCCGGGACACTGCGGATGGACGGCCCGGCGAAGGAGGTCGTCGCGGCGTACGAGGCCTCCACCCGGACGAAGTAGCGCGACACCTCGGCACTCGGCAGGCCCGAGACGCGGGTCCGGGGCCCCGCTGCGCCCGGCCCCGCAGGCACCCGCCGCCATCAGCGCGGCCCAGGCGCGCTCAACGTGCCGTCCGGCCACGGCGCCTGAGGAAGTCCCGCTCGGCGTCGGTCGGCGCCAGGGCGGCCGCTCGCTCATAGGCGGCCGCCGCCTCCTCGTCGCGGCCCAGCCGGCGCAGCAGATCCGCCCGGGTGGCGTGGTAGGGGCAGTAGGCGTCCAGGTCCAGCTCGTCCACCAGGGCGAGGGCGGCGGCGGGGCCCTGCACCTCGCCGACGGCGACCGCTCGGTTGAGGGCCACCACGGGCGTGGGGGCGACGGCGAGCAGGTGGTCGTACAGCGCGGCGATCTGCGGCCAGTCGGTCTGCGCTGCCGTCGGGGCGTCCGCGTGTACGGCGCTGACGGCGGCCTGGAGCTGGTAGGGGCCGGGACGGCCGCCGCGCAGGCAGCGGCGGACGAGGTCCTGCCCCTCCTCGATCATGCGCCGGTCCCATCGGCTGCGGTCCTGGTCGGCGAGGAGGACGAGGGAGCCGTCGGGTCCCGTCCGCGACGGGCGCCGGGACTCGGTCAGGAGCAGCAGGGCCAGCAGTCCGGTCACCTCCGGTTCGTCCGGCATGAGGTCCGCGAGCATCCGCGCCAGCCGGACCGCCTCCGCACACAGGCCCCGCCCGGCGGCGCCGGGCGGCTCGGCCAGTCCGGCGTTGTAGACGAGGTAGACGACGGCGAGCACCGGGGGCAGCCGGTCGGGCAGCTGGTGCTCCTCCGGTACGCGGTAGGGGATGCGTGCCGCCTTGATCTTGCGTTTGGCCCGTACCAGGCGTTGCGCCATGGTCGCCTCGGCCACCAGGAAGGCGTCGGCGACCTCGGCGGTGGACATGTCGCAGAGCAGCCGGAGGGTGAGCGCGACCTGCGCCTCGGCGGACAGGGCCGGATGGCAGCAGGTGAAGATGAGGCGCAGGCGGTCGTCCGGCACGGGTTCCCCCTCCTCCGGCGGGCCCACATCGCCGGGGGCGGGCGAGAGCGCGGCCACCTCGCCGAGCAGTTCCCGCTCCCGTGCGGCGCGGCGCAGGCGGTCGACGGCGGCGTTGCGGGCGGTCGTGGTGATCCATCCGCCCGGGTTCGGCGGCAGGCCGTCGCGGGGCCAGGTGCGCAGTGCGGCGGCGAACGCGTCCTGCACCGCGTCTTCGGCGAGGTCGATGTCGCCGAAGACGCGGATCAGGGTGGCCAGCACCCGGCCGGACTCCTCGCGGAAGATCCGCCCGGTCCCGGCCCGGTCGACATCCGGCAAGATCAGGACCCCGGTGCGGGCTGGGGCTTGTCCGCGAACCCCGCGAACGGGCGGACCTCGATCGGTACCCGGATGGCGGCCGTGACCTTCGCCGCCCAGGCGAGCGCCGCGTCGAGGTCCTCGGCCTCGACGACGTAGAAGCCGCCCAGATGCTCCTTCGACTCCGCGAAGGGCCCGTCGGTGGTCAGTACCTCACCACCGCTGACCCGCACCACGGTGGCCGTGTCGGGGTCGTGGAGGCGACCGGAGAAGACCCAGGCGCCGGCCGACTCCATCTCCCGTTCCAGGGCGCCGAGCCGCTGGTGGGACTGCCGCATCTCCTCCTCGCTCATCGGCGCCCGGCCCTCGCCGGCGGTGCTGTGGACGGACAACATGTAGCGCGTCATGGTGACACTCCCGCTCAGGGGTGGGAATCTCCCACCTCACAGTTGCTACGAACGGCGCCGCCGCGAATCGACACACTCCGCGGAAAAGGTGCCGCCGCCTCGCGGACCGGCGCCACGGCCTCCGGTGTCACCGGGCAGCACGGGCCGCCGAGAGGTCCGGAGCCCGCAGACGCCCCACCGGAACCCGCGACACCGCACCGGAACCCGGAGACGCCGCACCGGGCATAGTGCCGCACAAACCGGGAAACCGAGACATCACAGACTAGGGTGCCGGTCGATGACGACCCAGCAGGCTCCCTCCCTCGTCCCGGCGGGCTCCAGGGCCGCCGCAGTGCCCCTCCTCGCCCTCTGCGGAGCCTGGGCCGCGACCCGGCTCGGGATGACCGTCCTGCTCGTGACGGACGACGTCGGCATCGGCGGCGTCTCCACCGAGGTGTACGTCCTCTACGCACGCTGGTACGGCCTTCTCCTCGGCGGCAGCTTCCCGCCGGACGACCCGACCTGGCAGTACCCGCCCGGCGCGGGGGCGGTGATCCTGGCCCCCGCCCTGTTCCCGTGGCTGACCTACTTCCAGGCCTTCGCCCTGCTGGCCCTGCTCGCCGACGCCGTGGTCACCGTGGCGCTGGCCCGGGCGGGCGGCGCCGCGGGCGGCGGCGTCTGGCTGTGGACGGGCGGACTGCCGCTGCTGCTGCACATCCCGCTCGCCCGCTACGACGTGCAGGTCACCGCCCTCGCCGTACTGGGCCTGCTCGCCCTGAACGGCAGGCCCCGGCTCGGCGGGGCGCTCGCCGGACTGGGCGCGGCGGTCAAACTGTGGCCCCTCCTGACCGTGCTCGGCACACCGCGCGGCAGGACCACCCGGCTGGTCTGGGCCTCGGCGGCGGCAGCGGCTACCGCCTCGGTCGCCGCCCTCGCGCTCGGCCTCGCCCGCCCGTTCGGCTTCCTGTGGCAGCAGGGCGGCCGCGGCGTGCAGATCGAGTCGCTCGGCGGCAGCGCGCTGGCGCTGGTACGGCTGCTGGGCGGCGCGGGCCGGGTCGAGTACCGTTACGGCGCGTTCGAGTTCACCGGCCCCCATGTCCCGCTCGTCGCCCGAGCCTCCCTGCTGCTGACCGCCGCCGCCTTCCTCCTGCTGCTGCTCTGGCGGCTGCGGGCGAGGCGCTGGTCGGGCGCCACACCCTTCGACGCGGCGCTGTGCGCGGTCCTCCTCTTCACCGTCACCAGCCGGGTCATCAGCCCGCAGTACCTGATCTGGCTGCTCGGTCTGGCCGCGGTCTGCCTCACCTCCCGGCACACGAGCCAGCGGCCCGTCGCGCTCCTGCTGCTGCCCGCGACCGCGCTGAGCACCCTCGCGTATCCGGTGCTGTACCAGGACGTCATCGACGTCACCCCGCTCGGCAGCGGAGTCGTCCTCGTCCGCAACGGCCTGCTGCTCGCCGCCGCCGTACTGTCCGCCCGCAGGCTGTGGTCGGCCACGGTATGACGCGGAGGAGGGCGCCCACCTCGACGGTGGACGCCCTCCTCACCCGCTCCGGAGACCGGTTCGGCTCACCCGCTCCGGAAGCCGGTCGGCTCGCCCGCTGCGGAAGCCGGTCAGCTGGGCGTGCGCAGCAACTGCCGCATCGTGCGCATGGCGACCGAGAGGTTCGCCAGGTCGAAGGTGTCCGAGCCCTGGATCTCCTCCAGCGTCATCCGGGCACGGCCCAGGATCGACGCGTTCTTGTCCTCCCACGCCTTGAAGCGCTGCTCCGGGGTCGCGGCCCCGTTGCCCACGGCGAGGACGTCGGCGGTGAGCGCGGCGTGCGCGGCGTACAGGTCCTCGCGGATGGAGGCACGGGCCATGGACTGCCAGCGGTCGGCCCGCGGCAGCTCGATGATCCGGTCCATCAGCTCGGTGATCCGCAGCCGGTCGGCCAGGTCGTAGTAGACCTCGGCGACGGCGAGCGGGTCCTTGCCCGTACGGTCGGCGATGGCCACGATGTCGAGCGTCGGGAAGGCGGACGAGAATCCGGCGACGCGCGTGGCCAGCTCGTGCGGGACGCCGGCGACCGTGAACTCCTCCAGCAGCCCCTCGTACCACTCCAGGTCGGCGCCGCCGAGCATCTTCGGCAGCTCGGCCCACACCCGCTCGACGCGGGACGCGAAGAAGTCGATCGTCTCCGTCAGCTCCAGCGGCTGCGGCCGGTTGCCCAGCAGCCAGCGGGTGCCGCGCTCGACGAGACGGCGCGAGTGCAGCCGCATCCGGATCTGGACGTCGGCGGCGACCTTGTTGTCCAGCGCCTCCACGGCGTCCCACACCGCGCCGAGGCCGAAGATCGCACGGGCCGCGGTCTGCGCCCGGACGATCTCCTCGATCGACGCCCCCGTCTCCTCGCGAAGGCGGTGCAGGAAGGTCGAACCACCCGTGTTGACGGTGTCGTTGACCAGCACGGTGGTGACGATCTCGCGGCGCAGCGCATGGCCGTCGACGGCCTCGGGGAACTTCTCCCGCAGCGGCTTCGGGAAGTACGCGTGCAGCAGTCCCCGCAGATACGGGTCGTCCGGCAGCGAGGTGCCGATCAGCTCCTCCGCCACCGTGATCTTGGTGTAGGCGAGCAGGACGGCGAGTTCGGGCTGCGACAGGCCGTGCCGGTTGCTGAGCAGCTCGCGGATCTGCCGGTCGTTGGGGAGGAACTCCAGCGCGCGGTCCAGCGCGCCCTCCCGGCCCAGCCGCCGCATGAAGCGCTGGTGGGCGTGGAGCAGGCTCGGCGACTGCGCCACGGCGTTGGCCAGGGCCACGTTCTGCGCGTAGTTGTTGCGCAGCACCAGCCCGCCGACCTCGTCGGTCATCTCCGCGAGCAGCCTGTTGCGCTGCTTGACGGTCATGTCGCCCTCGGCGACCAGGCCGTTCAGCAGGATCTTGATGTTCACCTCGTGGTCGGAGGTGTCCACGCCGGCGCTGTTGTCGATGGCGTCGGTGTTGACCCGGCCGCCGCCACGTGCGAACTCGATGCGGCCGAGCTGGGTCAGGCCCAGGTTGCCGCCCTCGCCGACGACCTTGACCCGCAGTTCCTCGCCGTCGACGCGGATGGCGTCGTTCGCCTTGTCGCCGACGTCGGCGTTGGACTCGCTCGACGCCTTCACATAGGTGCCGATGCCGCCGTTCCACAGCAGGTCCACCGGGGCCTGGAGGATCGCCTTCATCAGCTCGGCGGGGGTCAGCTTCGTCACCCCGGGCTCGATGCCGAGGGCCTCGCGGACCTTGGCGTTGACCGGGATCGACTTGGCGGTCCTGGGGTGGATGCCGCCGCCCGGGGACAGCAGCCCGGTGTCGTAGTCGGCCCACGAGGAGCGGGGCAGCTCGAAGAGCCGGCGGCGCTCGGCGTAGGAGACGGCCGCGTCCGGGTCGGGGTCGATGAAGATGTGGCGGTGGTCGAACGCCGCGACCAGCCGGATGTGCTCGGACAGGAGCATGCCGTTGCCGAACACGTCACCCGACATGTCGCCGACGCCGACCACGGTGAAGTCCTGCGTCTGGGTGTCGTGGCCGAGCTCCCGGAAGTGCCGCTTCACGGATTCCCAGGCGCCTCGGGCCGTGATGCCCATGCCCTTGTGGTCGTAGCCGGCCGAGCCGCCGGAGGCGAAGGCGTCGCCGAGCCAGAAGTTGTAGGCGATCGCGACCTCGTTGGCGATGTCGGAGAACGTCGCCGTGCCCTTGTCGGCCGCGACGACCAGGTAGGTGTCGTCGCCGTCGTGGCGCACCACGTCGTGCGGCGGCACGACCTCCCCGCCGACCATGTTGTCGGTGATGTCGAGCAGCGCGGAGATGAACGTCCGGTACGAGGCGATGCCCTCCGCGAGCCACGCCTCGCGGTCCACGGACGGGTCCGGGAGCTGCTTGGCGACGAACCCGCCCTTGGCGCCCACCGGCACGATGACGGTGTTCTTCACCATCTGCGCCTTGACCAGGCCCAGGATCTCGGTGCGGAAGTCCTCGCGCCGGTCGGACCAGCGCAGGCCCCCTCGCGCGACCTTGCCGTAGCGCAGGTGCACGCCCTCGACCCGGGGCGAGTACACCCAGATCTCGTACGCCGGGCGCGGCGCCGGCAGGTCCGGGATGGCCTGCGGGTCGAACTTCATCGACACATAGCCGTGCCAGGAGCCGCCCGCCGCCTCCTGGAAGAAGTTGGTGCGCAGCGTGGCCTTGATGAGGGTGAGGAAGGAGCGCAGGATCCGGTCCTCGTCGAGCGAGGCGACCTGGTCCAGCGCGGCGTCCAGCTCCTCCAGCAGCGCGTCCGTCAACTCGGTGCCGGCCCGCTGGCGGTCCGGGGCCATCCGGGCCTCGAACAGGTTGATCAGCAGCCGGGTGGTGTGGACGTTGTTGAGGAGGGTGTCCTCCATGTAGTCCTGGCTGAAGGTGGACCCGGCCTGGCGCAGGTACTTGGCGTACGCGCGCAGCACCATCGCCTCGCGCCAGGTGAGCCCGGCCCGCAGCACCAGCGAGTTGAACGTGTCGTTCTCGGCCGCCCCGGTCCACACGGCGGAGAAGGCGTCCTGGAACCGCTCACGGGCGTCGTCGCCCAGGAACTCCCCGCCGTTGCCCGGCGCGGTCGGCATCCGCAGACCGAAGTCGTAGACCCAGCCGCTGGTGCGGTCCGCGCACCTCAGCTCGTACGGGCGCTCGTCGATGACCTCGACGCCCAGGCGGTTGAGGACCGGCAGCACGGACGACAGCGACACCTGCTCGCCGAACCGGTAGATCTTGAAGCGGCGCTCGCCGGGCGCGGCGCCCACCGGCTCGTACAGGGACAGCGAGAAGTCGTTGCCGGAGCGGGTGAGCTGGTCCAGGTGGACCAGGTCGGCGACGGCGGCGCGCGGCGAGTGGTCGGCCTTGTAGCCCTCGGGGAAGGCGGCGCCGTACTTGCGCGCCAGCTCGGCCGCGCGCTCCTCGCCCAGCTCCGCGTTCAGCGCCTCGGTGAAGCCGTCGGCCCAGGAGCGGGCCGCCTCGGCCAGCCGGGCCTCCAGACGCTCCTTGTCGGCGTCGGTGAGGTGCGTCAGCTCCGTGCCGGACGGAACCCGGACCACGAAGTGGAGCCGGGTGAGCACCGACTCGGTGCTCATCAGGGTGAAGTCGGCGCTGGTGCCGCCGAGCTCCTCCATCAGGATCCCGGTCAGCCGCTCGCGGACGGTGGTGTTGAAGCGGTCGCGCGGCAGGTAGACGAGGGCGGAGTAGTACCGGCCGTACTCCTCCTGGCGCAGGTACAGCCGCAGCCGGCGGCGTTCCTGCAGGTACAGGACGGAGGTGACGATGGAGCGCAGCTCGTCGACGGGCGTCTGGAACAGCTCGTCGCGCGGGTACGTCTCCAGGATCTGCAGCAGATCGCGGCCGTCGTGGCTGTGCGGGGAGAACCCGGCACCGTCGAGGACCTCGGCCACCTTGCGGCGGATGACCGGGACGCGGCGCACGGACTCGGTGTACGCGGCCGACGAGAACAGGCCGAGGAAGCGGCGCTCGCCGATCACGTTGCCCTCGGCGTCGAACTTCTTCACGCCGACGTAGTCGAGGTAGCTGGGGCGGTGCACGGTGGCGCGGCTGTTGGCCTTGGTGAGGATCAGCAGCTTGTGCTCGCGGGCCTTGGCCCGGGCGTCGGCGGGCAGCCGGTTGAACGAGGGGCTCACGGGGTGCCCGTGGGCGTCGGCGCCGGCGTGGTGCGGGTCGGAGCGGAGGATGCCGAGGCCGGTACCGGGCACCGCGGACAGCGCGTCGCCGTCGACCAGGTCGTACTCGCGGTACCCGAGGAACGTGAAGTGGTCGTCGGAGAGCCAGCGCAGCAGCTCCCGCGCCTCGTCGACCTCCTCCTCGCGCAGATCGCCCGGGATGGGCTCCTGCGGGAGCTCCTCGGAGATGCGCAGCGCCGCCTCGCGCATCTTCTCCCAGTCCTCGACGGCCTCGCGGACGTCGGACAGGACCCGCAGCAGATCGGCGGTGATCTGCTTCAGGTCGGCCCGGTCGGTCTCCCGGTCGATCTCGACGTGGATCCAGGACTCGACGAGGGCGTCGTGCGGCAGTGCGGCACCGTTCGGCTCGCCGCCGAGGACCTCGATCATCCGTCCGGTGACATCGCGGCGGACCACGATCTGCGGGTGGATCACCACATGGATGCCGCGGCCCTGACGGGACAGCTCGTTGGTGACCGAGTCGACGAGGAAGGGCATGTCGTCGGTGACGACCTCGACCACCGAGTGGCTGGACGTCCAGCCGTTCTCCTCGACGGTCGGGGTGTGCACCCGGACGTTGGCCGTGCCCTGCGGGCGGTTCTCCGCGAGGCGGTAGTGCGAGACGGCTGCTCCGAAGACGTCGACGGGGTCGCGGTCGGTGAGGTCCTCGGGTGCGGTGTGCAGGTAGTAGCGCTGGAGGAACGCGAGGAGGTGGTCCCGGTCAGGGCGCTCCCCGCTGTCGGCCCCAGTCGGAAGTCGCCCCCCGCCCGGGCTGTGCTCAGCTACCCGGGCCGCCCTTTCGAGCAGCTCGGCCTTGGCTTCGTCCAGCTTGGTCTGCATGTCCTCTGGCTCCTGTCGCGCGCCGTTGCGTGACGTAGGTGGAAAAAATGGCACAGCGCCGCGACACGGGGTCTCCGCTCGGGGTCGGCGCTGCGCCGGGATGAGAGATGTCCGGACCCTGGCCGGCCCGTGTGGGCGTCCGGCCCGAGAGGTGACCGTGCGGGCCCCGGCCGAACCCGGGTGCGCAGGGAAGATCAGCTCGCACCCGGCCGCTGTGGCGTCCCGGGCGCGGTCCCCCAGCTGCCGCTGAGCGGCGCCTCCAGAGGGCTTCGCTGCCCCCTCGGCGTATCGCGCTGATCACGCGTCCAAGGCTATCGCTCCCCACCCCTGAGCCGTCATGAGCCGTATGTGTACAAAAGCGGGGCCGGAAGTTTGACACTCTGGACAGCGACACGCGCCCTCTTGGCAAACAGCCGCGCGCGCGGCAGGTTGGCCCTGGAAGGGCCAAGGCCGACAAATCCATACAGGGGAGCAGAAGCCATGAACGTGAAGATCCTGATCGTCACCGGCGACGCGGCGGAGTCCCTGGAGGTCCTCTACCCGTACCAGCGGCTGCGCGAGGAGGGCTACGAGGTCCATGTCGCGGCCCCCGCGCGCAAGAAGCTCCAGTTCGTCGTCCACGACTTCGAACCGGGTTTCGACACGTACACCGAGAAGCCCGGCTACACCTGGCCGGCCGACCTGGCGTTCTCGGAGGTCGACCCCGGGGACTACGCCGCGATCGTCATTCCGGGCGGGCGGGCCCCCGAGTACCTCCGCAACGACCCGGAGCTCCGCAAGATCCTCAAGTCCTTCTTCGACGCGGACAAGCCCGTGGCGCAGATCTGCCACGGTCCGCTGCTGACGGCGGCCACGGGCAGCCTCACCGGCCGCAGGGTGACGTCGTACCCGGCGCTGGAACTCGACATGCAGGCGGCGGGCGCGTCCTTCCAGGACACCGAGGCGGTCGTGGACGGCACCCTGGTCTCCTCCCGGGCCTGGCCCGACCACCCGGCCTGGATGCGCGAGTTCCTCCGGGTGCTGCGGGCGAAGGCACCACTGGGCTGAAGGCGCCACTGGGCTGAAGGCACCGCCGGGGCAGTGAGCCGGGGCGGCTCCGGGGCGAAGCGCTCCGGGTGCCGAAGCACTCTGAACCGGAGACAGCTCCGAGCCGACGGCACCGACGGGCCGGGCGTACTGCCCTTGCCGGGTCGGGGCCGCGGCAGGCGGACGGTACGCCGCTCGCCCCGGCGCGGGCGGGCGGTGCCGACGCCGCGGGGCGATGCCGGGATCGCGGGATGCGGGATGCGGGATGCGGGGAGGGTCCACGGCGCGGCGCCGTGGGGAGAGGACCGGCGGCGCGGGAAACGCGCCCGGACACCCTGCGGCTACCCCACCAGTTCCTCGGCCACCTCGACCGCCTCCGCGAGGCTGTCGACGACCGGCACCCCCGCGGCCCGCAGGCTCGCCCTGCTGTGCGAGCCCCCGGTGTACAGCACCGCCTTCGCTCCTACGTGCGCGGCCGCGAGCGCGTCGTCCGCCGCGTCGCCGACGACCACGATCCGCTCCGGCGGCACGTTCTCCATCGCGGCCAGATGCCGCACCATGTGCTCCGCCTTGCCCGTGTGGGAGGCTCCGACTCGTCCGTCCACCCGCACGAAGTGCTCCTCGATCCCATGGCGCCGCACGACGGGGACCAGGTTCTCGTGCGGGGCGAGGGACAGCAGCGACTGCGTACGTCCCGCAGCCCGGCGTGCGGCGAGCAGTTCCGCCGCCCCGGCCGTGAGCAGGCAGGCCTCGGCCAGCCGCCAGTAGTGCCGGTGGAAGACCTCGTCCATGGCCGCCCACTCCTCGTCCGTGGGCAGCCGGCCCATGAGGCGCTCGTAGAACCGCGGCACGGGCACGCAGTACAGCTCGCGGTAGCGCTCCAGCGTGATCGGCCCGAGCCCGATCTCCGCGAACGACGCGTTCGTCGCCTCGATGACCGTGTGGATGTCGTCGAGGAGTGTGCCGTTCCAGTCCCAGACCACGTGCGCGCTGTGCTTCCCCATGACAGGCAACGGTACCGTCCGGGTCCGACACGCCGCCGTGCGCGGGCGGCGCGGAGGGTGCCGGAGCGGCCGGGGTGCCGGGCCCGCCGGACGGCGGGACTCCGCGGCGCCGGCGGGTGAAGCCCGGGTGCCGGATGCCGGGTGCCGACCGCGACGTGCCGGGTGCCGGGTGCCGACCGCGGCGTGCGGATGCCGGTCGGGTCTCAGCCGACGAGGCCGGGGATCTCCTGCACCCCGTACCAGAGCAGTTCGTGGTCCTCCGCCCCGTCCACGATGAACTGCGCGTCGTCGTCCCCGTGGTCCGCCGCCCCCAGCGCGTCCGCCGCGGCGGCCACGTCCCCCTCCGCCTCCCCGGAGTCGACGTGCACCGACGCCGCCTTCTCCAGCGGAACCGCGGTCGCGATCCGCACCTCGCCGAGGGACGCCGCCCCCAGCCCCGCCGCGGGGTCCGCGGTCGCGGCGCCGTCCGGGACGTCGACGGCCACCACGACCCGGCGCCGCGGCACATCGGGGTCACCGGCCAGCGACCGCAGCGACGCCGCCGCGGCGCGGTTCAGCGCGGCGTACTCGAGTTCCTCGAGATCGTCGGAGACGTACCACTCGCGCAGCGCGGGGGTCACCGCGTAGGCGGTCAGCGGGCCGGGGCCGATCTCGCCTGTCTTGTGCGCCTCTGCGAGACCGGGGATGGTCAGGGGAACGTAGACGCGCATGGTCGCCGCTTTCGTCGTCGGGTGAGCACCCAAGGATACGTGCGAAGTACTCTTTCGGGCTGCCCCGCGACCCCTGCACGGCGTCGTCCCCGGATGACCGGGAGTGCTTCCGAGCCGCGCCGTTCCGGGCCCCTGAGCCCGCCGCTCACCCTGATAGGTGAACCCGGGCGACCCCGCCGCGCAGCGCGGAGGTGGTTGCGGCCGCCGCCCCCCGGCCCGTACAAGATCCCCACCACGAAGTTACTTGCGAGTACGAAGGGGCGACCGCGATGCAGCACACCTCGGCAAGGACGGGGACGAGGCCCGGGGACCGTCACGACAGCCGCGCTCCGGGCCGCGCACCGCGTCGGCACGGGGCGGAGCGCGCCACGGGCGCCTCGGCCGGCAGCCGCTCCCGGCTGCCCCGCTACTGGTTCGCTGAACGCCTGCTCTCGGTCCTCAGCGGCCATCGACCCGTCCACTGGATGCTCGGCCACACCATCGGCCACGCCTACGAGCAGCTCGTCCGCCTCGCCCCCGGCGCCCCGCTCAGCACGAACGGGCTGCGCCCCGTCCTCCGCCACTGCGACGAGTACGTACCGCAGCCGGGCGTCATCGAGGCCTTCGCCCGGATCACCGCGGGCGACCGGGTACGCGCCATGGCCTTCCGCCTCGAACAGGGACCCGATCTCCGCTGGCGCTGCGCGGCCGTGGAACTCGGCGGAGAACGCCTGATGGCCGGGACGTGACCGGCGGCCTTCCCCGCCCGCCCCACGACGCCGACCACCGGGGACCGGCCGGCGAACGGCCGTGGGGCCGGACGCCCTCCGGCATCCGGCCCCACGACGGCCCCTCGGGCCTCACTCCCGCGGTGTCACTTCTTGCGGCGGCGTCCCGCGCCCTTCTGGGCCTTGCGGCGCTCCGCCCGCGTCATGCCGTCGGACTCGGAGCGGGCCGCCTCGCCGTGGGCGAAGTCGCCTTCGACGATGCCGCCCTCACCGTCGACCGTCGGCGCCGAGAAGTGCAGCCGGTCCGGACGCTGCGGGGCGTCCAGGCCCTTCGCGCGGATCTCGGGGCGGCCGGCGCCGGCGGGCACCGCGTCCTCCTTGGTCAGCGAGGTCTTCTCCGCGGAGTCCTGGACGGGGATCTCCTCGACCTGCTGCTCGACCTGGACCTCCAGATTGAACAGGTAGCCGACGGACTCCTCCTTGATGCCGTCCATCATCGCGGTGAACATGTCGAAGCCCTCGCGCTGGTACTCCACGAGCGGGTCCTTCTGCGCCATCGCGCGCAGGCCGATGCCCTCCTGGAGGTAGTCCATCTCGTAGAGGTGCTCGCGCCACTTGCGGTCCAGGACGGACAGCACCACGCGCCGCTCAAGCTCGCGCATGATGTCCGAGCCGAGCTGCTTCTCGCGCTCGTCGTACTGCTCGTGGATGTCGTCCTTGATCGTCTCGGCGATGAACTCGGCGGTGACGCCGGCCCGGTCGCCCGCGGCGTCCTCCAGCTCCTCGATGGTCACCTTCACCGGGTAGAGCTGCTTGAAGGCACCCCACAGCCGGTCGAGGTCCCACTCCTCGGCGAAGCCCTCGACGGTCTCCGCCTGGATGTACGCGTCGATCGTGTCGTCCATGAAGTGGCGGATCTGCTCGTGCAGGTCCTCGCCCTCGAGGACGCGGCGGCGCTCGGCGTAGATGACCTTGCGCTGCCGGTTGAGCACGTCGTCGTACTTCAGGACGTTCTTCCGCGTCTCGAAGTTCTGCTGCTCGACCTGGGACTGGGCGGACGCGATGGCGCGCGTGACCATCTTGTTCTCGATCGGGACGTCGTCCGGGACGTTGGCCATCGCCATGACCCGCTCGACCATCTGCGCCTTGAACAGCCGCATCAGGTCGTCGCCGAGGGACAGGTAGAAGCGGGACTCGCCCGGGTCCCCCTGACGGCCGGAACGACCGCGCAGCTGGTTGTCGATGCGCCGCGACTCGTGCCGCTCGGTGCCGAGGACGTACAGCCCGCCGAGGGACTTGACCTCCTCGAACTCCTCCCTGACCTCCAGCTCGGCCTTCTCCAGGGCGGCCGGAAGCGCCGCGGCCCACTCCTCGACGTGCTCGCCGGGGTCCAGGCCCTGCCTGCGCAGCTCCGCCTCGGCCAGGTCGTCCGGGTTGCCGCCGAGCTTGATGTCCGTACCGCGGCCGGCCATGTTCGTGGCGACCGTCACCGAGCCCTTGCGGCCGGCCTGGGCCACGATCGCCGCCTCGCGCTCATGGTGCTTGGCGTTGAGGACCTCGTGCTGGATGCCGCGCTTGAGCAGTTGCTGCGAGAGGTACTCGGACTTCTCGACCGAGGTGGTGCCGACGAGGATCGGCTGCCCCTTGCGGTGCTTCTCCTCGATGTCGTCCACCACGGCGGCGAACTTGGCGACCTCGGTGCGGTAGATCAGGTCCGACTGGTCCTTGCGGACCATGGGCCGGTTCGTCGGGATCGGCACGACGCCCAGCTTGTAGATCTGCTGGAACTCCGCGGCCTCGGTCATGGCCGTACCGGTCATGCCGGAGAGCTTGTTGTAGAGGAGGAAGAAGTTCTGCAGGGTGATCGTGGCGAGCGTCTGGTTCTCGTCCTTGATGTCCACCCCTTCCTTCGCCTCGATCGCCTGGTGCATGCCCTCGTTGTAGCGGCGGCCGGCCAGGATACGGCCGGTGTGCTCGTCGACGATCATGACTTCGCCGTCGATGACGACGTAGTCCTTGTCCTTCTTGAACAGCTCCTTGGCCTTGATGGCGTTGTTCAGGTAGCCGACCAGCGGGGTGTTCACCGACTCGTAGAGGTTGTCGATGCCCAGCCAGTCCTCGACCTTCGAGACACCGGACTCATGGATGCCGACGGTCCGCTTCTTCTCGTCGACCTCGTAGTCGCCGGTCTCCTCGATGCCCTTCAGCGGGTTGCCCGGCTCGCCCCGGTTCAGGCGCTTCACCAGCTTGGCGAAGTCGCCGTACCACTTGGTGGCCTGGTCGGCGGGACCGGAGATGATCAGCGGCGTACGGGCCTCGTCGACGAGGATGGAGTCGACCTCGTCGACGATCGCGAAGTTGTGGCCGCGCTGGACGAGCTCCTCCTTGGACCACGCCATGTTGTCGCGGAGGTAGTCGAAGCCGAACTCGTTGTTCGTGCCGTACGTGATGTCGCACGCGTACTGCTCGCGGCGCTGCGCGGGCGTCATGTTGGCGAGGATGCAGCCGACGCTCAGACCGAGGAACCGGTGGACGCGGCCCATCATCTCGGAGTCGCGCTCGGCCAGGTAGTCGTTGACCGTGATCAGGTGCACGCCCTTGCCGGACAGCGCGTTCAGATACGCCGGGAGGGTACCGACGAGGGTCTTGCCCTCACCGGTCTTCATCTCCGCGACGTAGCCCAGGTGCAGCGCGGCACCGCCCATGAGCTGGACGTCGTAGTGGCGCTGGCCGAGAACGCGCTTGGCGGCCTCACGGACGGTGGCGAACGCCTCGGGAAGCAGGTCGTCGAGGCTCTCGCCGTCGGCGAAGCGCTCCCTGTACTCGTCGGTGAGGGCCCGCAACTCGGCGTCGGAGAGGTTGACGAAGTCTTCCTCGATGGAGTTGACCTGGTCCGCGATGCGGTGCAGTTTGCGCAGGATCTTGCCTTCGCCTGCACGCATGAGCTTGTTGAAGACGGACACTGAGGTTGGTCTCCTTGCCGGTCGGGCCTGGCACTGGGTCGTGTGGACACGGGCACGGGCACGGCAGGTGGACCCCACCGCATCGGCCATCGTAAGCGAGGACGGCGCCACGCCGGGAGAGCCGCAGTACGCGGGGGACGACTGCCGCGTGTCTGGAGAACGCGCCGACGACCCGGAAAGTGCCGCCGATCTCGAAAAGTGTTCGCACCGCCGACGCAGAGTGACCAGAATTCGGCCATGGAGCCCATCACCCTCACCACGGACCGGCTGCGGCTGAGCCCGTTCGCCCCGGGCGACGCCGAGGAGGTCCGCGCCGCGTGCCAGGACCCCGACATCCAGCGCTGGATCCCGGTCCCCGCGCCGTACGAACTGCGGCACGCCGAGGAGTTCGTCGAGGTCACCGTGCCCGCCGGCTGGCGCGACGACACGGAGTACACCCTCTGCGCGCGTCCGCGCGGCGGAGGCGCCCTGATCGCCTCCGCCAGCCTGCACCACCCGCGCTCGGGCTCCTGGGAGATCGGCTTCTGGACGGCCAGGGAGCAGCGCGGCCGCGGCTACGCGACCGAGGTGACGCTCGCCATGGCCCGCTGGGCGTTCACACGGCTGGACTGCACCCGGCTGGAGTGGCGCGCCGAAGTGGGCAACACGGGCTCGCTCGCCGTGGCCGAGAAGGCCGGATTCACCTTCGAGGGCGTCCAGCGCTCGGGCTTCCACGGCCGGGGCACCCTGCGGGACTGCTGGGTCGCCTCGCTGCTTCCCTCCGACCTGGGGCTGCCGTGTCCGGTCCCCTATCTGCCGGCGAGGTGCGACGTCCCTGCAGGCGGAGGCGTGACGAACGCCACCCCGCCGCGGGCCCCGGCTGCGGGCCCCGGCTCCCCGGCCGCTCCGGCCGGCGCCCCGGCGGGGCACCGGCCGGCGTCCCGAGCGTGACCGGCGCGACCCGGCCATCGGTATCGATGTCGGTGCCGCACTCTAGGGTGCGGAGCATGAACACCGCGCCGCCCGCCGTTGCCGAACTGTCCGCCGACGAGGCCCGCCGTATCGCCCTGCGGGCCCAGGGGTTCCTCGGCGCCCCCGACCGCAGGGCCGGTGTGCGGGGAGTCCTGCGCCACCTCGGCGCCGTGCAGCTGGACACGATCTCCGTACTGGCCCGCTCGCACGAGCTGATCCCCTACGCCCGGCTGGGGGCCGTCGGCCGCGCGGCGGTCGAGAGCGCGTACTGGACCGAGGGGCACGCTTTTGAATACTGGTCCCACGCGGCCTGCATACTCCCCGTCGAGGAGTGGCCCCACTTCGCCTTCCGCCGCCGTGCCTACCGCACGCGGCCGCAGTGGTACCACGACCTGCCGGACGGGGCGTACGAGAGGGTGCTCGGCCGGCTGCGCGCCGAGGGTCCGCTGACCGCCACCGAGCTGGGCGGGGCGAAGAACGGCGGCATCTGGTGGGACTGGTCGGAGGCCAAGGTCGCCGTCGAGCGGGCGCTGATGTACGGCGAGGTGGTGTGCACGGAGCGGCGCGGCTGGAAGCGGGTATACGACCTCGCCGAGCGCGCCATCCCCCACGCCGTCTTCCATGACGATCTGGACGACCGGGAGTGCCTGCGCCGGTTGGTGCGGCTGGCCGGACAGGCGCTGGGTGTGGGCACCCGGGCGGACATCGCGGACTACCACCGGCTGAGGGGCGAGCAGTTCGACTCGGTGGTCGAGGACTCCGGACTGGTGCCGGTCCGCGTCCAGGGCTGGGAGAAGCCGGCGTGGGCCGATCCCGCGGCGCTCGGGACGGAGCCGCGCGGCCGGCACCGGACGACGCTGCTGTCGCCCTTCGACTCACTGGTCTGGGAGCGGGCCCGGACCGAGCGGATCTTCGGCTTCAGCCATCGGCTGGAGGCGTACGTACCGAAGCCGAAGCGTGTGCACGGCTACTTCGCGATGCCGCTGCTGTCCGGCGGGCGGCTGCTGGGGCGGGTCGACCCCGCGCGCGAGGGGACGACCCTGGTCGCCCGACAGGTCTCCCTGGAGACGCCGAAGGCGGTCGGGCCGATGGCTCAGGCGCTGCGGGAAGCGGCTCAGTGGGTCGGCTGCGACGCGGTCCGCGTGGAGCGGGTCGACCGTCCGGAGCTGGCGGCGCCGCTGATCGCCGCCCTCGGCTGAGCCGGCCCGGTCAGCGGATCTCGAGGATCTTCTCGCGCATGGCATAGACCACCGCTTCCATCCTGGAGTGCAGCTGGAGCTTCTCCAGGATGTTGCGGACGTGGTTCTTGACCGTGTTCTCGGAGATGAACAACTCCTTGGCGATGTCACGGTTGTTCATGCCGGTCGCCACCAGTTTGAGGACCTCCAGCTCCCGGTCGGTCAGCCGGGGCGCGGGCACCAGACGGCGCTCGTCGGTGCGCTGGATCATCGACTTGAACTCGGTGAGCAGCTTCGACGCCATCGAGGGGCTGATCTGCGACTGCCCGTCGGCCACCGCGCGGATCGCGGTCGCCACCTCGTCGGTGGAGATCTCCTTGAGGAGGTATCCGGTGGCTCCGGCCTTGATCGCCTCGTAGAGGTCCGCCTCCTCGTCGCTGATCGTCAGCATGATGATCTTCGCACTGGGGGCGACCTCCTTGATGGAGGTGCAGGCCTCGATGCCGCCGCGCTTCGGCATGCGAACGTCCATCAGGACGATGTCCGGCAGCAGATCGGCCGCCTTGTCGACGGCCTCCGCGCCGTCCCCGGCCTCACCGACGACCTGGATGTCCTCCTCCTGGGCGAGGACGATCTCCAGCCCGCGGCGGAAGAGGGCGTGGTCGTCCACGACGAGCACCCGGATCGGCTCCTTGCGGCACCCTTCCCGCGTGCCGTCCTCGCCGCCCGTGACTCCGGCGTCTCCCGGCTGGTGCACCGGGCCGAAGCTGTCCGCCATCGTTCCTCCCCCTGAGGCCGTGGCCTGTGTTGGTCTGCGTTGCGCCAACCGCGGTCCACAGCGCACCGGTTGGCTCGGGTCGCCATGATTCCATGCCGGAGCGACGGCGGGGCGATCCTGAGACGGCACAGGGACGCCCCTGGGGGCGCACAGGCGCTCCCAGGGGCACCGCGGAATGACGGGGTCAGCCGCCGAGCGCACCACCGGCGCCGCTCGACTCGCCTCCGGCGAGGGGGTCGGTCCTCAGGTGGATGACGCCGTAGTCGTAGGCGTGCCGCCGGTAGACGACACTGGGCTCCTTGGTCTCGGAGTCGACGAAGAGATAGAAGTCGTGCCCGACCAGCTCCATTTCGTAGAGCGCCTGGTCGAGCGTCATCGGAGCGGCGACGTGGGTCTTCTCCCGGACCACCAGGGGCCCTTCGCCCCGCACCTCGAGCGGGCCCATCCGGGTCGTCGGGATGGTTTCCGGCGATTCATCGGTGACGGGCTCGCCGCTTCCGTTCAACTGGGCGACGCCCGGCACGACATCGGCGACCTCCGCTGCCGACAGCCGTCCGTTGCCCCTGCGCGTGTGGCGCTTGTCGTGCTGCTTGCGCAGCCGAGCCTCCAGCTTCGCCGTGGCCAGGTCGAGCGCTGCGTACGGGTCGCCTGCCGCTGCTTCCGCCCGGATCACCGGGCCGCGTGAAAGAAGTGTGATCTCCACGCGGTCGGAACGGTCGGCCTGCCGCGGGTTGTGCTCCTTGGACACCTCGACGTCGAGGCTGATCACCTTGCCGTCGAGCTTCTGGATCTTGTCCAGCTTCAGCTTCTCGGCCACGTGCTTGCGGAACCGCTCGGGCACCTCGGTCTTGCGGCCCTTGACGACGATGTCCACGCAGAACTCCGTTCCCGGATCACTCCGCCGTTCAGGTGCGGAGCATCTCCCTTTTGCACCAGGCCCCGGTGTGCACCGGAGCCTCGGACTTGGCGACTTTCACCTCCTCCTCCCCCATGGGCAAGATCGCCACCCCACCGATGTCAAAGATCTGGGCTACTTCAGGAACACCTGACCGCAACTCGGCCATGTATTCGATGCAGGAGAGCGTTCACCGGCCCTCACCACCGAACATAGCTCGCCGGGACCCCGGTCGGCACCCGCTACCAGCGCGTACGTCCATTCGTTCCCTTCCCTCTCCCACCACCTGCAACGTCGGAACGGCCCTGCCGGTTCCGGCCGGTCTCCCACGGCAGAGGCGGCGCGGCGATCACGGCGGCACTCGTCCGGGTGAATCCGCGGACATCTCCGGGGCAGGCGGCACGCAGTGCCCTCGCCGCTTCCGCCAGCGACGCTCCCGTGGTCATCACGTCGTCCACCAGCACGGCCGCGTGGGCGTCGAGCGACCGCACGCCCCCCGGGGCCACCTCCAGTGCCCCGGCCATGTTGTCGAGCCGCTCCCGGGCCGTGAGGCCCGACTGGTCGGCCACCCGCCGGCTGTGGCGCAGCACCGGGACGGCTCTGGCGTACGTCCCCGAGCGCCGCAGTGCCAGGGCCGCCGCGACGGCGATCCGCCGTACCGGGTCGTGTCCGCGCGCCCGTACCGACCGCCGCGCCGACGGCACCGGGACGAGCAGCAGCGGCTCCCGACCCCCTCCTCCATGCAGCGACGCGGCGCCCACGGCCCTCGCGAGCGCGGCACCCAGCGGACGGGCCAGTGCCAGCGCGCCACGCTCCTTGTGGGCGAGCAGCACGGACCGCACCGCCCCCTCGTACCGCGCCGCGGCGTACACCACGGGCAGATCCGCGGGCTCGGGGCACGGCCGCGCGCGCGACGGCGGCCCCGCCAGCCCTTCCGCGCACTCCTCGCACAGCGGCGTACGGGCCCGTCCGCAGCCCGCGCACACCGCGGGGAGCACCAGCCCCGAGATCTCGCCCCACCACCACCTCATGGAGGCCACTGTGCACGGACTCGGGCGAACGCGGGCGGACGCGGGCCGAGGCTGTGGACAACCGGAAGCACCTGTGGAAATCCGGGCGCGGAAGGACGGCGCAGCGGGCCCCGCCGAAGGCAGGCCGGAGGCCCGGGCCCGCGGCCCGCCCGGAATCTTCCGGCACCGTGCCCGCCTTCCGGCACATGCCCACCTTCCGGCACCCGGCAGCCGGTACCGGACGAGTCCGGTCCGTCAGCCCGGATACACCGGCCACGTCCCCTTCTCGACCATCGTCTGCCAGTTCGCGTTCGGCATCAGCCGCACCAGCCCGTCGTCCGACACCGCCACCAGGAGCTGCTCCTCGTCCTCCGTGGCCGCCACCGCCGACACCTTGTTCAGGCCGGGAAGGCCGCCCGCCGGTGTGAGGGAGCCGTCCGTCTGGACATAGCGCACCTGCTGCACACCGCCGGTCTCCTTGCCGACCACCACGAGACGGCTCGGTCCTGCCCAGGACAGCGCGGTCACCGTCTCCAGGCGCGGCGCCGCCGCCCGAAGCTCCACCACGGACACGGTCGTCCTGCCTTCGGCGTCCGTGTGGCGCTCCACCCGCCCGATCTCCAGAGTGCTCTTGCCGTCCTTGGACAGCAGCAGCGCCATCCGCACGCCGTCGGCGGAGACCCGCAGCGACTCGATCCGCGCACCGTCGAGACCCTCGACGTCGACCGCCTGCGCCGGGCCCTTGCCGCCCGCGAAGCGCAGCAGCCGGGGGTCGGCGGGGTTGCGGTCCGCGACCCAGAGGTCGTTCCGGTCCCAGCTCGGCGCCGAGAACCGGTCGGCGGCCCGGGGAGCTCCGCTCTGCGCCAGCGGCGCGGCCAGGGGCTCGTCCGAGACGATCGACGCCGCGTACAGGGACCTGCCGTCCTGCGAGACCGCGGCGGCCCGGTGCATACCCCGCGCGACGGCGACCGTGCCGATCTTCACCTGGCCGTCGCCGAACGGTCCGCGCACCTCGGTCTCGTCGACGGTCTTCGGCTTCGTCCCCACCACGGCCATCCGGTGGTCGCTGTCGACGAAGTACACGTTGGAGCCGGGCGACACCCTCTCCAGGGCGTACGCGTCCGCCTGGTCGGCGGTGAGCACGCACAGCGGGGAGCCGTCGGCCCGCTGGAGCTTCACCTGCTCGACCCGGGGCGCCGCCAGCTCGCGCAGCGTGAGCAGCATCTGCGTCGCCATCCGCTTGCACGGCGTCCCGCCGACGTTCGACGCCTTGTCGTTGAGCGGCACCCGCAGCTCACCCTGGTCGTCGGGGGTCAGGGAGGTGGTCCCCTTCCGCAGCCCGGCGCCCGCGGGGAACGGTGCGTCCACCACCGGCGTCAGCCAGTCCGCGGGGCCCTCGAACAGCGCCGAGAGCGCCTGGGCGACCGGATCCATCCGGGTCATCGGATCCTGCCGCTGCCGGATGTACACCGGATCCGCGACCACCGTGTTCTGCCCCGCCACCCAGTAGTACTTGTTGACGGACAGGTGGTTGCGCAGGAAGTCGCTCTCGCCGAGCACGAGTCCCTGGGGTGCCGCGTCGATGCGCCACTCCTTGCCCTTGCCGTCCGGCGTGTTCTGCCGGACCAGCCGCAGGGCGCCGCCGTACTGCGCGGGCACGACCGACTTGTACTCGTGCCGGTCGACCGTCGCGATCAGCTCGCCGGACAGCGCGTAGCTCAGCTCGTCGCCCTCCTCGCCGCCTGGCGGGGCGGCCGACTCGGGAGCCTCGGTCAGCACGGTCGTGAGCGACTCGGGCCGCCACTTCTTGGTCCACTGCTTGGTGAGGTACTTCCGGGCCGTCGCATAGCTCGGATCGTCGCTGGTCATGGCCTCCAGGAAGCCATCGACGATCTCCTGCGGCCGGGCCCCGTCACGGGGCGGGACGGCGTACACCCGCACCTGCGAGTCCGCCCCCTTGGTGGCCCTCACCTGCTCCACATCGCCGCTGTCCGGCATCGACGCGCACCCGGCCAGCACGAATGCGGCGCAGACGAGCAGCGCCACGGCCCGTGTGGCGCGTCCCTGGCCGTACCGACGCCCCTCAGCGCCCACGAGTGGTGTCCTCCCGCTCCGAAACCAGTCCCGGGACGGATTCGGCCGTCCCGCCCTCCCCCTGCCGCTGCGACGCCGGGCGGGCCACCACACGGGCGCCGCTGCCGGGCAGCGCCGCCGGGTCCACCGCCGCCGACGGCGGGGTGTGCGGCGGCACCGCGGACCGGCCCGGTATCGCCAGACCGGGCCGCTGCCCGCCGGCCTGCGACGGCACCGTCGACAGCCGCAGCGCGCGGTCGTTCGCCGCGTCGGCGGCGGCGCGCTCGCGCGCACGCCGGGAGTCCTCCGGCTCCAGCGGTATCGGCGATCCCCGCAGCGGCTCGTCCGCCGTACGCGGCAGGGTCAGCCGGAACTGCGAGCCGCCGCCCGGCTCTCCCCACGCCTGCAGCCAGCCGCCGTGGAGCCGCGCGTCCTCCACCGCGATGGACAGGCCGAGCCCCGTGCCGCCCGTGGTGCGCGCCCGTGCCGGATCGGCCCGCCAGAAGCGGTTGAACACCCGGGTCGCCTCGCCGGGCTTCAGCCCGACCCCGTAGTCGCGCACGGCCACGGCGACCGCGCCGCCCGCGGACGCCATCCGCACCACCACGTCGCGGCCCTCTCCGTGCTCCACCGCGTTCACGACGAGGTTGCGCAGCACCCGCTCGATCCGCCGGGCGTCGGCCTCGGCCACCACCGGCTGCTCGTCACCGACGACCCTGATCCGGCTGCCCTTGCGCTCCGCCAGCGGCTCGGCGCCGCCGATCACCCGGTGCACCACCTCGCGCAGGTCTATCGCCTCCGCCTCGAGAGCCGCGGCGCCCGCGTCGAACCTGCTGATCTCCAGCAGGTCGGCCAGCAGCGACTCGAACCGGTCCAGCTGGTCGGCCAGCAGCTCCGCGGAGCGTGCCGTCGCCGGGTCGAAGTCACTCCGTGCCTCGTGGATGAGGTCCGCGGCCATCCGCACCGTCGTCAGCGGCGTCCGCAGCTCGTGCGACACGTCGGAGACGAAGCGGCGCTGCATCCGCGACAGCTCCTCCAGCTGCTGGATCTTGTGCTGCAGGTTCTGCGCCATCTTGTTGAACGCCTCGCCGAGCCGGGCGATGTCGTCCTCGCCGGTGACCTTCATGCGCTCCTGGAGCCGCCCGGCGGACAGGCGCTCGGCGATGCCCGCGGCCATCCGGACGGGCGTCACCACCTGCCGCACCACCAGCCACGCGATGGCCCCGAGCAGGACGACCACGAACAGGCCCGCCGTCGCCAGCGTGCCCTTGACCAGGCTCAGCGACTCCTCCTCCTGCGTCAGGGGGAAGAAGTAGTACAGCTCGTACGAGTAGCCCGCGACGTCGTTGAGCCGCTTGCCGACGACCAGACCGGCCTCGGGCTCCTTGGGAACCGAGTACTTGATCTTGACGTATGTCTGGAACGTGCCCGTCCCCTGCGCGACCGAGCTGCGCAGCGCCTGGGGAACGCTGGTCACGTCCACGTCCCCGGAGGCCCGCGGGGCCCGGCTCATCCCCGCGTCGTCGGAGTCCGGGCTCAGCGCCACCACGTGGTACGCACCCTGACCACCACTGGCGAGCTGCTTCACCAGCTCGGACCGCCAGTTCACGGAGCCGCGGCTGGGCCTGCCGTCCGTGGCGTCACCGTCCTGGCCGTCGAGGGCGGAAACCCCGCTCGCCTTCTCCTGCGCGGCCGCGAAACCACCCGCGGCCTGGCTCAGAGCGGCCTGCTCCTTGGCGTCCAGCAGACCGTTGCGGACCTGGCCGATGACCACGAGACCGAGCAGCAGCACCACGCCCAGGGACATCAGCAGGGTGCCGGCGACCACGCGCAGCTGGATGTTGCGCCGCCACAGCCGAACGGCCGGCAGCAGCGGACGCCTGATCCAGCGCACGACGAGCCGGAGCACCGGCCCGCCCGGCGCCCCGTCCGGCAGCAGCCGCCCGCCGGGGAGCAGGCGGCCGAGACGTGCGGACCCGTGCCCGGGCCCGGCAGCCCGCCCCGTACGGACTCCCGGCCCCCCGGGTTTCGGAGCAGCGCTGCCCACGGTCATGTCAGCTCGGTCCCGCCTTGTAACCGACACCGCGGACGGTCACGACGATCTCCGGCCGCTCCGGGTCCTTCTCGACCTTGGAGCGCAGCCGCTGGACATGCACGTTCACCAGCCGGGTGTCCGCCGCGTGCCGGTAGCCCCACACCTGCTCGAGCAGCACCTCGCGGGTGAACACCTGCCACGGCTTGCGGGCGAGCGCCACCAGCAGATCGAACTCGAGCGGAGTGAGCGCGATCGACTGGCCGTCGCGCTTCACGGAGTGCCCGGCCACGTCGATCACCAGGTCCCCGATCGCGAGCTGCTCCGGCGCGGGCTCCTCGGACCTCCGCAGCCGCGCCCGGATGCGGGCGACCAGCTCCTTGGGCTTGAACGGCTTCACGATGTAGTCGTCGGCTCCGGACTCCAGCCCGACCACCACGTCGACGGTGTCGCTCTTGGCCGTGAGCATCACGATCGGCACACCCGACTCCGCACGGATGAGCCGGCACACCTCGATGCCGTCCCGGCCGGGCAGCATGAGATCAAGCAGCACCAGGTCCGGCTTGCTCTCCCGGAAGGCGGCGAGCGCCTTGTCGCCGTCCGCTACGAACGACGGCTCGAACCCTTCACCACGAAGCACGATGCCGAGCATCTCGGCCAGTGCGGTGTCGTCGTCGACGACAAGGACGCGTCCCTTCATAATCGACATCATCCCATTAGCTAATCGTTACCTGGCGTGACCTGGCACACAGCTCGGCGATCCCGGCCCCGGTGACCGGGGAGACGACCCCCTCTTCCGTGACGACGGCGGTCACGAGTTCCGGCGGCGTCACATCGAACGCGGGGTTGTAGGCCCGCGTTCCCACGGGTGCGACCAGCGCCGCCGGGACGCCGGAGGCGGCCTCGGGCGCGCGCGGCACGGGCATCGCCGTGACACCGGTCACCGTCGCCGGAGCGAGCGGCGCCGACAGCTCCGTCACCTCCCGTCCGGACCGCTGCTCCACCTCTATCGACGCGCCGTCGCGCGTCGCAGGATCCACGGTCGTGGTCGGCGCCACCACGATGAACGGCACATGGTGGTAGCGGGCGAGCACGGCGAGCGGATAGCTGCCCACCTTGTTCGCCACAGAGCCGTCGGCCGCGATCCGGTCGGCACCGATCAGCACGGCGTCGACCTCTCCCGCCGCGAACAGCGATCCGGCCGCGTTGTCGGTGAGCAGGGTGTGCGCCATCCCGTTGCGGGCCGCCTCGTACGCGGTCAGCCGCGCGCCCTGCAGCAGCGGCCGGGTCTCGTCCACCCACAGATGGCGGAGCCGGCCCACCCGGTGGGCGGCGAGCGCCACGGCGAACGCCGTACCCTCCCCGCCCGAGATCAGCCGCCCGGTGTTGCAGTGGGTGAGGATCCGGTGACTGCCGCCGGGCAGCAGCTCGTCGAGCAGCGCGAGCCCGTGCCGTGCCATCCGCTCGCTCGCCTCGGCGTCCTCGCGGTGCAGCCGGCGTGCCTCGGCCAGCACGGCGGCGGCCGCCTGCCGCACGTCCGCGCCCTTGACGACCGCCGACTTGTACGCCTCCGCGGCCCGCCGCACCCCGTAACCGAGATTCACGGCGGTGGGCCGCGCTCCCTCCAGCAGCGACGCCGCCTCGGCGACGTCGTATCCCCGCGCCGCGGCCAGCGCGACCCCGTAGGCCCCGGCGATCCCGAGCACCGGCGCACCGCGCACGGCGAGCGACCGGATCGCTTCGACCAGTGCCGGAACGTCGGTGCACACCAGCTCGGCCTCTTCGGCGGGCAGTCTGCGCTGGTCCAGCAGGACCACCACCGGACCTTCCGGAGGCTCGTCCCAGCGGAGCGGGCCGGGCCGGGAGGGCTGTTCGCCGTCTGGAGTTCGTGCGTACTGATCAGCCATCCGCCCAGTCTGCCCGTCGGCGCCCGCACAATGAAGGTGAGAACGAGATCCACCGCCCGGCCCACCGCCGGCCAGCGCGTGGCACGATGGCAGCCAGCCGCCCGCCCCGACGTGCGGACAGGCACCCTGATCCAGCCGGCTCGCCGAGCCGGCCACGCGACACATCCACGAGGTGGACGACCGTGAACGACACTCCGGGCTGGGCTTCGCCCGGATCCTCCCCGTCCGACGACCGGGATGCCGGAACTCCCGGTCCCGCAGGCACTCCCGAGACCCCCTCGAAGTGGTCCAAGGAGCAGCCGCCCGCCGGCCGGTGGGCGCCGCCGACCGGCCCGGGCGGCAGCCCCGTGCCCCCGCAGGGCGGCGGACCGGGCTGGGGTGGTGGCCCCGGCTGGGCCGGCGGACCCCAGCGAGGCGGCTGGGGCCAGCCGCCCGCGGCGAAGCCCGGAGTGATCCCGCTGCGCCCGCTCGGAGTCGGCGAGATCCTGGACGGGGCAGTGTCGACACTGCGCACCCACTGGCGCACCGTCCTGGGCATCACGGTCACCGTCTCGGTCATCACCCAGATCCTCGACGTCCTCGTACGGCGCTATCTCGTCCCGCAACCGCCCGAGGTGGACCCGAACGCCACTCCAGAAGAGGTGCTCGACCAGCTCGGCGACCAGCTCAACGCGACGCTCGTGGGCACGGCACCGGTCACGGCGATCGCCCTGATCGGCACGCTCTTCACCACCGCGCTGCTGACCGTGGTCGTCAGCCGCTCGGTGCTGGGCCGCGAGGTCACACTGGCCGACGCGTGGCGTGAGGCCCGGCCGCGACTGCCCCAACTCCTCGGCCTCATCGTGCTGCTGCTGCTGATCGCCGCAGCCGTGCTCGTGGTCGCTGTGCTGCCCGGGCTGCTCCTCGGCTCCGCGGGCGGCGCCGTCCTCGCCGTCCTCGGCGGGATCGCCGGCGCGGTCGTCACCCTGTGGCTGATGGTCCGGTTCGCCCTCGCCTCGCCCGCCCTCATGCTGGAACGGCAGGGCGTCATCCAGTCGATGCGCCGCTCGGCGAAGCTGGTGCGCGGAGCCTGGTGGCGGGTCTTCGGCATCCTGCTGCTCACGATGCTGCTGATCTTCATCGTCTCCCTGATCATCGCCATTCCCTTCGGCCTGATCGCCTTCGCCGTCGACGGCGAAGGACTCAGCGGGATGTTCTCCGGCGGCACACCCGACTTCGGCTGGCCGTTCCTGATCATCACCGGCATCGGAGCGGTGATCGCCTCGGCCATCACCTATCCGATCTCGGCGGGTGTCACCGTGCTCCTCTACGTGGACCAGCGCATCCGCCGCGAGGCCCTCGATCTCGAACTGGCCAGGGCGGCGGGCGTCAACGGCCACGGAACCGCTCCGGGCGACGACACCCCCAGGAGCTGATGCGGTGTCCTTCCCGGGGGGAGCGACCGGAGCACGGCCGCCGATCCACGCCGATGACCAGGTGCCCGTGGACATCCCTCGCGTCCCCGCGAGGGAGGCGGCCGAACGCGAGCTGTCGAAGCCGATGTACCACGAGAACGACCCCAACCTGCTCGAACGCGCCCTCGACCGCTTCTGGGAGTGGCTCGCCGGCGTCCTGGACGCCGCGGCGGGAGCCTCTCCCGGCGGCCCGCTCGGGCTCGTTGTCATCGCCCTGGTCGTCGTCGCGCTGGCCGCGGCGCTGTGGTGGCGGCTGGGCACCCCGCACCGCACCGCCGTCGCGGGGGACGCGCTGTTCGACGACCGCCCCCTCAGCGCCGCCGAGCACCGGACGACCGCCGAGGCCCACGCCGCCGCCGGACGATGGAACCAGGCGGTCCAGGAACGGATGCGCGCCATCGTCCGGTCCCTGGAGGAACGCGCCCTGCTCGAGCCCCGCCCCGGCCGCACCGCCGACGAAGCCGCCGCGGAGGCCGGACGCCCCCTGCCCGCCCACGCCGAAGCGCTGCGCTCGGCCGCCCGTACCTTCGACGACGTCACATACGGCGGGCGCACCGCCGACCAGCAGGCGTACACGCGTCTGCGGGACCTCGACACCGAACTGGGTCGTGCCAAGCCCGATCTGACCACGGCGCAGGGAGCCATCGGATGACCGGGACCGCGTCCGGCACCACCGCGGTGTCTCCCACCTCCCACCAGGTCTGGACCCGCAGCCGGGGAATCCTGCTCGTGCTCGTGATCCTCGTCGTGGCCGGCTTCGTCATCGCGGTCATCCGCTCCGGCGGCGGACACGGCCGCCTCGACCCCCGCTCCACCGACCCGTCCGGCAGCCGCGCGGTGGCCGAACTGCTCAAGGACCGGGGGGTCACCACCCGCGTGGTGACCACACTCGACGAGGCCGTCACCGCCACCGGCCCCGACAGCACCCTGCTGGTCGCCGGGCCGGATCTGCTGACCAGCCGTCAACAGGCAGTCCTGCGCGCAGCCATGGCCTCCTCCGGCGGCCGCACCGTCCTCGTCGCCCCGGGCCGGAGCTCCGTGGGCGCCCTCGTCCCCGGGGCCTCGGCCGACACACCGGCCCCGGTCTCCGCACGTGAGCCGCAGTGCGCCTTCCCGGCGGCCCGGCGCGCCGGGAGCGCCGACCTCGGCGGCTGGCGCTACACCATCGACAGCGCCCTCGGCAGCGACTCCTGCTACCTCGTCGACGGCCTGCCCACCCTGCTCCGGATCGACGACGCGGGCACGGGTGACACCGTCCTCCTCGGCGCCCCCGACATCCTCTACAACGAACGACTCGACGACCAGGGCAACGCGTCGCTCGCCCTCCAACTGCTGGGTTCCCGCCCACATCTGGTCTGGTACCTGCCTTCCCTCTCCGATGGATCGGCTGACGGCGAGGCCCGCGGGGAGGGCGAGACCGGTATCGGCCGGCTCATCCCCTCCGGCTGGCTCTGGGGCACCCTCCAACTCGCCGTCGCCGCCGTGCTCGCCGCCGTCTGGCGGGCGCGTCGGCTGGGTCCGCTCGTCAGCGAACGACTGCCCGTCGCCGTTCGCGCCTCCGAGTCCAGCGAGGGCCGGGCCCGCCTCTACCGCAGGGCGAACGCCCGCGACCACGCCGCCTCCGTCCTCCGCCAGGCCGCACGGTCCCGGCTCGCCCCCCTCCTGGGCGTCACCCTCGCGGACGCCCACTCCCCTGAGGCCCTGCTTCCGGCCGTCTCGGCCCATCTGCGCGACGGCGACCGCGATCTCCGGACTCTGCTCTTCGGACCGGCCCCTGCCGACGACGCCGCACTCATCCGCCTGGCTGACCAACTGGACGCCCTAGAACGAGAGGTACGCACTTCATGAGCGCCCCGACCCCCGAGACCGCCGAGAACTCGGACGGCGCACGCGCCTCGCTGG
This sequence comes from Streptomyces tirandamycinicus, assembly GCF_003097515.1. Taxonomy (NCBI): domain Bacteria; kingdom Bacillati; phylum Actinomycetota; class Actinomycetes; order Kitasatosporales; family Streptomycetaceae; genus Streptomyces; species Streptomyces tirandamycinicus. Next base: position 2,292,146 of record NZ_CP029188.1, read on the forward strand.
AGGCCCTGCGCACCGAGATCGCGAAGGCCGTGGTCGGCCAGGACTCCACCGTCACCGGACTGGTCGTAGCCCTGCTCTGCCGTGGACACGTCCTCCTCGAGGGAGTCCCCGGTGTCGCCAAGACACTCCTCGTACGGGCCTTGGCCGCGTCCCTCGAACTGGACACCAAGCGGGTCCAGTTCACCCCGGACCTCATGCCCAGTGATGTCACCGGCTCCCTGGTCTACGATGCCCGGACCACGGAGTTCTCCTTCCAGCCGGGACCCGTCTTCACCAATCTCCTACTGGCCGACGAAATCAACAGGACGCCGCCGAAGACCCAGTCGTCGCTTCTGGAGGCCATGGAGGAGCGCCAGGTCACCGTCGACGGCACACCCCGCCTTCTCCCCGATCCGTTCCTGGTCGCCGCGACTCAGAACCCGGTCGAGTACGAAGGCACCTACCCTCTGCCCGAGGCGCAGCTCGACCGTTTCCTGCTCAAGCTGACCGTGTCGCTGCCGTCGCGCGACGACGAGATCAACGTGCTCGCCAGGCACGCCGAAGGCTTCAACCCGCGCGACCTGCGGGCCGCCGGCCTTCGCCCCGTCGCCACGCCCGCCGACCTGGAAGCCGCCCGAACGGCCGTCGCCGGCACCTCGGTCTCCACCGAGATCGCGGGCTATGTCGTCGATATCTGCCGTGCCACCCGTGATTCCCCCTCACTCACTCTCGGCGTCTCCCCTCGAGGCGCCACCGCGCTGCTCTCCACCGCGCGGGCCTGGGCCTGGCTCACCGGACGTGACTACGTCATCCCCGACGATGTGAAGGCCCTTGCCCTACCCACTCTCCGCCACCGCATCCAGCTTCGGCCCGAGGCCGAAATGGAAGGTGTCACCGCCGACTCCGTCATCACCGCGATCCTCGCCCACGTCCCCGTCCCCCGCTGAGGCAGGACGTCATGGCCCTCACCGGACGAGCGGCACTCCTCGCCGCCCTCGGCTCCCTCCCCGTCGGAATCCTCGAACCCAGCTGGACGGGGATCCTCGCCGTCAATGCATCACTCTCAGTAGCAATTGTGTGCGACTACGCCCTGGCCGCACCAGTCCGTACCCTCCGGTTCACCCGAACCGGTGATACCTCGGTTCGGCTCGGTGAGAGTGCGAAAGTGCAGCTCACGGTCACCAACGGGTCCTCCCGGAGGCTGCGCGCCCGTCTACGGGACGCTTGGCCTCCGAGCAGCTGGCTCCCCGGAACGGACCAAGTCGGCTCACGACACACGGTGACTGTTCCCGTGGGCGAGCGCCGCCGTCTCACGACGGTCCTCCGCCCCACCCGTCGCGGTGACCGCCACGCGGAGCTCGTCACGGTCCGCTCCTACGGACCGCTCGGCCTGGCAGCCCGTCAGGGAAACCATCGGGTTCCCTGGACCGTCCGCGTACTGCCGCCCTTCACGAGCCGCAAGCACCTGCCGTCCCGGCTGGCCCGCCTACGTGAACTCGACGGCAGGACCAGCGTCCTGACCCGCGGAGAGGGCACCGAGTTCGACAGTCTCCGAGACTACGTTCCGGGAGATGACACCCGCTCCATCGACTGGCGTGCCACCGCGCGGCGGACAACGGTCGCGGTGCGTACCTGGCGGCCGGAACGGGACCGTCACATCATGATCGTGCTGGACACCGGCCGCACCGCGGCCGGACGAGTGGGGGACGTCCCGCGTCTGGACGCGTCCATGGACGCCGCTCTGCTCCTCGCCGCGCTGGCCACTCGCGCCGGTGACCGTGTGGACCTCCTCGCCTACGACCGCCGCATCCGTGCCCAGGTACAGGGCAGAGCGGCCGGGGAGATCCTCCCGGCCATGGTCGGCGCCATGGCTCCTCTCGAACCGGAGTTGGTGGAAACGGACGCCCCTGGCCTGAGTGCGGCAACGCTCAAGCACGCTCCCCGGCGAGCCCTCGTGGTGCTGCTGACCAGCCTGGACGCCGCCCCCGTCGAGGAGGGTCTCCTGCCGGTGCTGCCGCAGCTCACCCGCCGCCATCCGGTGATGGTCGCCTCGGTAGCGGACCCCCATATCGAGCGGATGGCGGGCGGACGCGGGAGCCTGGACGCGGTGTACGAGGCCGCGGCCGGCGCGCAGGCACAGCTCCAGCGCCGCCGCACGGCGGAGCAACTCCAACGTCATGGGGTGACCGTCGTGGACGCCACTCCGGAGAACCTCGCGCCGGCTGTGGCGGACGCCTACCTGGCGCTCAAGGCCCAGGGACGACTGTGACGGACGTCCGGGCGAGCTGATGTGGGACCGAGTAGTCGCTCGGGCCATCGAGTTCGAAACCGTACTCGAGGACTGCGGGTCGGCGTCTGCGACGGGTGGCCGGTAGCCCGCCTCTGGAACGCGGAAAGCCCCGGACCATACGGTCCGGGGCTTTCCCCAATGATTGTTCGGCGGCGTCCTACTCTCCCACAGGGTCCCCCCTGCAGTACCATCGGCGCTGAAAGGCTTAGCTTCCGGGTTCGGAATGTAACCGGGCGTTTCCCTAACGCTATGACCACCGAAACTCTATGAAACTGTCGAACCAGCCGACCAGCACCCCACCACGAACGGTGGTATGCGGTCTCGGCATGTTCGCAACTTCAGAACAAACACAGTGGACGCGAGCAACTGAGGACAAGCCCTCGGCCTATTAGTACCGGTCAACTCCACCAGTCACCTGGCTTCCATATCCGGCCTATCAACCCAGTCGTCTACTGGGAGCCTTACCCCATCAAGTGGGTGGGAGTCCTCATCTCGAAGCAGGCTTCCCGCTTAGATGCTTTCAGCGGTTATCCCTCCCGAACGTAGCCAACCAGCCATGCCCTTGGCAGGACAACTGGCACACCAGAGGTTCGTCCGTCCCGGTCCTCTCGTACTAGGGACAGCCCTTCTCAAGACTCCTACGCGCACAGCGGATAGGGACCGAACTGTCTCACGACGTTCTAAACCCAGCTCGCGTACCGCTTTAATGGGCGAACAGCCCAACCCTTGGGACCGACTCCAGCCCCAGGATGCGACGAGCCGACATCGAGGTGCCAAACCATCCCGTCGATATGGACTCTTGGGGAAGATCAGCCTGTTATCCCCGGGGTACCTTTTATCCGTTGAGCGACGGCGCTTCCACAAGCCACCGCCGGATCACTAGTCCCGACTTTCGTCCCTGCTCGACCCGTCGGTCTCACAGTCAAGCTCCCTTGTGCACTTACACTCAACACCTGATTGCCAACCAGGCTGAGGGAACCTTTGGGCGCCTCCGTTACCCTTTAGGAGGCAACCGCCCCAGTTAAACTACCCATCAGACACTGTCCCTGATCCGGATCACGGACCCAGGTTAGACATCCAGCACGACCAGAGTGGTATTTCAACGACGACTCCACCTGAACTGGCGTCCAAGCTTCACAGTCTCCCACCTATCCTACACAAGCCGAACCGAACACCAATATCAAACTGTAGTAAAGGTCCCGGGGTCTTTCCGTCCTGCTGCGCGAAACGAGCATCTTTACTCGTAGTGCAATTTCACCGGGCCTATGGTTGAGACAGTCGAGAAGTCGTTACGCCATTCGTGCAGGTCGGAACTTACCCGACAAGGAATTTCGCTACCTTAGGATGGTTATAGTTACCACCGCCGTTTACTGGCGCTTAAGTTCTCAGCTTCGCCCCACCGAAATGGAGCTAACCGGTCCCCTTAACGTTCCAGCACCGGGCAGGCGTCAGTCCGTATACATCGCCTTACGGCTTCGCACGGACCTGTGTTTTTAGTAAACAGTCGCTTCTCGCTGGTCTCTGCGGCCACCCCCAGCTCAGAGTGCAAGACTCATCACCAGGCGTGGCCCCCCTTCTCCCGAAGTTACGGGGGCATTTTGCCGAGTTCCTTAACCATAGTTCACCCGAACGCCTCGGTATTCTCTACCTGACCACCTGAGTCGGTTTAGGGTACGGGCCGCCATGAAACTCGCTAGAGGCTTTTCTCGACAGCATAGGATCATCCACTTCACCACAATCGGCTCGGCATCAGGTCTCACCCACATGAGAGACGGATTTGCCTATCTCTCGGGCTACACCCTTACCCCGGGACAACCACCGCCCGGGCTGGACTACCTTCCTGCGTCACCCCATCGCTTACCTACTACCACCTCGGGTCAGCGGCTCCACCACTCCGACCTCGTCCGAAGACTCAGCCGGCGGCTTCACGGCCTTAGCATTAATGGGCTCGATACTGGGCGTTTCAAAGCGGGTACCGGAATATCAACCGGTTGTCCATCGACTACGCCTGTCGGCCTCGCCTTAGGTCCCGACTTACCCTGGGCAGATCAGCTTGACCCAGGAACCCTTAGTCAATCGGCGCACACGTTTCCCACGTGTGTATCGCTACTCATGCCTGCATTCTCACTCGTGAACCGTCCACAACTCGCTTCCACGGCTGCTTCACCCGGCACACGACGCTCCCCTACCCATCACAGCACCCGTTAGGGCTACCTGCTGCAATGACACGACTTCGGCGGTACGCTTGAGCCCCGCTACATTGTCGGCGCGGAATCACTTGACCAGTGAGCTATTACGCACTCTTTCAAGGGTGGCTGCTTCTAAGCCAACCTCCTGGTTGTCTCTGCGACTCCACATCCTTTCCCACTTAGCGTACGCTTAGGGGCCTTAGTCGATGCTCTGGGCTGTTTCCCTCTCGACCATGGAGCTTATCCCCCACAGTCTCACTGCCGCGCTCTCACTTACCGGCATTCGGAGTTTGGCTAAGGTCAGTAACCCGGTAGGGCCCATCGCCTATCCAGTGCTCTACCTCCGGCAAGAAACACACGACGCTGCACCTAAATGCATTTCGGGGAGAACCAGCTATCACGGAGTTTGATTGGCCTTTCACCCCTAACCACAGGTCATCCCCCAGGTTTTCAACCCTGGTGGGTTCGGTCCTCCACGAAGTCTTACCTCCGCTTCAACCTGCCCATGGCTAGATCACTCCGCTTCGGGTCTAGAGCGTGCAACTCAAACGCCCTCTTCGGACTCGCTTTCGCTACGGCTTCCCCACACGGGTTAACCTCGCTACACACCGCTAACTCGCAGGCTCATTCTTCAAAAGGCACGCAGTCACGAGACGCACCCCAAAGGACACGTCCGACGCTCCCACGGCTTGTAGGCACACGGTTTCAGGTACTATTTCACTCCGCTCCCGCGGTACTTTTCACCATTCCCTCACGGTACTATCCGCTATCGGTCACCAGGGAATATTTAGGCTTAGCGGGTGGTCCCGCCAGATTCACACGGGATTTCTCGGGCCCCGTGCTACTTGGGAATAACTCAAACGAGCCGCTAACGTTTCAGCTACGGGGGTCTTACCC